>CAZYYC010000267.1:0-5828 GCA_964650935.1 uncultured Anaerolineales bacterium | reverse complement strand
TCGAGAAGAGTTCATCTATGCCACTCCTTGGCAGCTCGCAACTGCGCACGCCGAGTGCAATCTACGCCACCAGCAGTACCAGAATATCATTAACATTTGTCCCTGTTGGTCCTGTAAGCAGCAAATCTTCCGTGTCTTCAAGTAGGCTGTACGCATCATTATCACGCAATACGGCTCGCGGATCCCATCCGAGATCGCGGGCGCGCCTGATGCTGGTGCCATCGACTACGGCACCGGCGGCATCGGTGGGACCATCGGTGCCGTCTGTCGCGAGGGCGAGCAACGCGAGGTTGTCCATGCCCTCCAAACCAAGGGCCGCAGCGAGTGCCAGCTCTTGATTGCGCCCACCTTTCCCCTCCCCGCGCACCGTGACGGTCGTCTCTCCCCCCCACACCAGGCACGCCGGCGGTGCTAGCGGGTGGCTGTCGGCGCGAATGCTTCGCGCACAGGCTACGGCGACCTTGGCGATCTCACGGGCTTCGCCTTCGATGAAGGTCGACAACAGGAGGCAATGATAGCCCAGTTCACCGGCCTTCGCCACCACAGCCTCTGCCGCTATGCGATTCGACCCCACCAGCGTGTTGAGCACGCGATCAAACAGCGGGTCGTCCGGCTTGGGCGTCTCCTCCAGCTCTCCGGCAAGCCCTGTGACCAGATGCGCCCGCACCTCGCTCGGCACCCGGTCCTCCAGCGCATAGCGCTCCAGGATCTCCAGTGCATCGCGGTAGGTGGTGGGATCGGGAGACGTCGGCCCGGAGGCAATCACATCAAGGGGATCGCCCACTACATCGGAGAGCACCAGGGTAGCAACGGGCACAGGTGACGCGAGGCGAGCCAATCGCCCCCCTTTGAGCTGTGAGAGATGTTTGCGCACCACATTCATCTCGACGATCGTTGCGCCTGCACGCAACAGGAGATCGGTCGTTTGCTGCAGATGCTCAAGTTCAAGCCCCGGTGCCGGTGCCGGCAGTAGCGCCGAGGCCCCTCCTGAGAGGAGCACCATGACGAGATCACAGCCATGGCCCACATCATCCTCACACGCACCTTGAAGGTGCGCCACCACCTCTCGCCCGGCCCTTAGCCCCTCGGCATCCGGTACAGGATGCCCCGCCTCGACGATGTTGAGCCGTGACGGGAGCTGATATCCGGCCCGATGGCCATACTTGGTGACGACGATGCCGGACAGCATCCACGCCCCTAGGACCTCAGCCGCAGCCGCAGCCATCGGCACAGCGGCCTTCCCGACTGAGATCAGTGTCACACGCGGATCACGAGCGCCCCAAGACTCGGTCGCCGGCCACCGTTGTCCACTGAAGCGCAGTGAGTTCCCCTCGCGGACGAGATGTCGACGGACAGCCGCATACGGGTCGACTGCCTCCAACGCCGTGCGTTGGAGCGTAAAGAGATCTCGTCGTAGATCCATACGCGTACGCATATCGACGCTCACCGCCTGAGGTTCGTCAGGGCGTGGCTGGCGGCTTGCTCTGGCGAGGCGACCTCCTGCAACAACAGGGCACTGAGTCCGGCTTGCAGCGCCCGGCGCACCGGGAGATCAATCGACGGGGGGCATGCGCGCACACCGGATAGGAGAAGGCGGTCCATAAAGGCGAGTTCGTCCGTCTGCAATGACCACATCCTGATCGCCGGTTGCCGCGTGGGCACAAGCCCCGCTGCGCGTGTCAACTCTCCCAACTGCTGCGCCCCGACCAACCACTCTACCAGGCCAAGGGCAACCTCCAGGCGTACGGGATCATCCGTCAAGATGGCGAGCCCCCACGTATGTAGGATCACTACAGGGGCACCATCGGGCGTCGGGACCCAGCTAGGCGCCGAGTCCCTGCGGGCCGACTCCGCGTCCTCCGCATCAGCATCCGATTCTGCGGGCTCCGGCAGCGCCCAGAAGACGCCGACGGGCACGGGCGTCAGCTGCCCCACGCCCTCTTGATAGCGAGCCCAACTGGCACTGGCATCCGTGAGGCCCAACGTGGTCTCCGCGTCCAGCAGACCGGCCTCGCGCATCTCCATGAAGAACCCATAGAGGCGCTCGAGCGTGGTGCGATCCAAGGTGGGCTGTCCCGCCTGATCAGTTGTGCGCCCCCCTGCGCCCTGGTACATCGCGAGCAGAGCATCGGTCGCTACACCCTCCGGAGGACCGGCGGGAAAAAGCATCTGATAGCTGCCGGAGAGCACCGCCGTCCAGGAGAGAGGCGGCGTGTCGGTGATGCCCACGGCGTAGGCCATCTGCTCCGCTTGAGCGACGTAGGGAAAGGCCCAAAGACCTTGCGTCGTCGTCACTGCACTCAGAGCCGCGGGGAAGTAGCCCGCATCAGACAGCAGAGCTTCGTCCAGCGGCTGAAGCAACCCGGCATCAGCAGCCACGAGGAGGTCATGCTGATTGAGCACAACCACATCCGGCACGATCGAAGGGGCGACGTCGATCGCAGTGCTGATCAGACTCAGAATGCCGCCTTCACCCGTGTTCTTCTTGGCGCTGATGCGCACGTGCGTATTAGGCCGTGTGCGTACGTAGCTATCAATCTGTTGACTGAGCGTCTGCGCGGCGCGACTCTCGACATCTCCATAAAGAAAGCCGGGCACCCAAAGATCCAGTACCAGGTCCTCCGCGGGCGTTGTCGGCGTCACCGAGGGGGTCTCGGGTGGCAAAGGCGTGGGGGACTGCCCGGGCGGAGGCGTAGCCGTCGGTGTGGGCGTGCCCGAAAGAGGCCAGGGCAACGCCGACAGATCGGGAAGCTCCGGCAACAATGAACAGCCGGGCAACAGCCATAGCAACAGCAGGAGCAGTCCGCAGACCTTCCACAGCTGCCCCTCACTCAGAACAGATCGCTTGTGTTTCATCCTATCCACCTTATGGCAAAGCCCCGTCAACCTGTCGGTTCGTTGCATTGCCGGTATACTGCTGAACCATTTGATAGATCGGTCGCACCTGAAACGCCGGTGTCACGAACGCATAGTAGTCCTGATAGCCATAGAGCGGCTGCGGCGTGCGAAACATCCACATCGCCACGACAGGACACCATGGCCAATGCTCGGCAGCCCACTCGTAGGCTGCCAATGTGTATTGTACCCTGTCCGCGGGAGAGACACGCCACAACCAGCGAGGATGATCGTTCCAACCCGCCTCGGTGACAAAGATCGGCTTGTGGACATCTCCAGCGCCATCCATGATCTCGCGCAGCAACTCGACTCGACGGAAATTGATCAGATCTGCATCAGGCTCGACCTCCGGGGCAAACGCCAGCCCGTAGGCATGGGCCGCCAGCGCGTCGAAATAGGGTCCGGCACCGGCATCGTACATCGCACGCAGATAGTCAAGATCATTCAAGCCCGCTGAGCTGCCTGCGGGCTCCAGAGTAGGCGCAAGAGCGCCGCCCAGAACCACGAGGGCCGGATCAACCTGGCGCACCACCGGCGTGACCACGCGCAGGAGGTCGCTGTAGGCAACGGGATCAACCGGGCGATACCCCCACTCAAAGCTCAGATTCGGCTCGTTCCAGATGATGATGTGGCGCACCGTCTGCCCGTAACGTCGAACAAAGGCCGCCACGAAATCCGCGAATGCCGCATACCGTTCGGGATCAAGATAGGTGTCCGTGGTCTCCTGCACCGCCGGATCGGGCCGCGCCCACGACGGAACCATGCCCAAGCGCGCAATGACGTGCACGCCCTGGTTCTCCGCGTGGGCAATGACGGTATCGCTGTGTACCCAATCGAAGCGCCCCTGACGGGGCTCAATATAGGCCCAGGGAAAGTACTCGACGATCCATGGCGCGCCCATCTCGCGGATCATCGCCAGCGTGCGCTGGATCTTCCAGGTCTCCACCTCGTCGGTGAGCCGTGTGTGCACACCCACCTTGGTGTTTGTCGTATAGACAGTCTGAGGCGTGGGGAGCAGCGTCCTGCGAACATCCGCGCCCGCCCAGTCGCTCGGCCCTACCCCCCATACGGTCAGGGTCAAGGCTAACAGCAAACACCATCTTCGGCGGAGCAAGGCGGAGAGGCGCCCGGCGAAAAACACCACACCCCTCATCGCGGCTGACTTCGACTCACCTTGTCCCCCACATACGCAAAGACTATAATCAAAGTGTGGAAAGTCCAGTCTTGGCCGCTAATGCGCAGATGCGGTTCTCCCATCTGATAAGTGAAGCTCTGAAGCAACCGCTCCCCGGCACGCGAGCTCAGGACAACATGGCCCCACCCCGGCGGCAGACAAAGCCGGGCCCCACGGATCGACCGCGGCAGTCAGCGGTCCTGGCCCTTCTCTGTGCCAGGCTGCACCCGAATCCGGCACCAGGGGAAGGTGCGGGTGAGCACCGGCATAGCGACGTGCGCATCATCTTCACTCGGCGACAGGCCCACCTGCGCCATCATGCAGGGCAGATCTCGTTTCCGGGCGGGCGTTACGAGGGAGACGATCCGTCGCTGCTCCACACCGCGCTCCGTGAGACCCAGGAGGAGTTGGGCATTGCGCCCGAACGAATCCGGATCCTGGGTCAGCTGACGCCGCTCTTTATCGCCCCCAGCCAGAATCACGTCTACCCCTTTGTCGGCTGGCTCTCGGACCGCACCCAGGTGAAGCCCAACCCCGCCGAGGTCGCAGAGGTCGTGCCCTTACCGCTAAGCGCCCTCTTGACATCGAGCGCCGTCGGGACCTATCAGTGGCGGCGTAATGGGGAGGAGCTGACGGCTCCCTGCTACCAGGTCGGCGAGACCATCATCTGGGGCGCGACGGCCATGATGCTGAGCGAGCTCCTGGAGGTGGTTCGCAGCGCGCTCAGATCCACGTCTTGAGTGCGGGCCCCCGCTTCACACGATGCGACCGGCGAGGTCATAAGGCAACGCCTCGGTGACCTCTACGCGGACAATGCGATGGGTGTTGACCTCTTCAGAGATCAACACCAGGCCATCGATCTCCGGGGCATCCCTATAGGAGCGACCGACCGTGATGCCGTCACCCGCCCCTTCCAGCAACACATCGAGGCGGCGACCGATGAGCGCCTGATTTCGTCGGAGCGAGATCTCCTGCTGAGCGATCATCACCTGATCGTAACGTGCCGTCTTGACCTCTTCAGGCACATCATCCCCCAACTCAGCCGCAGGCGTCCCCGGCTCATGGGAATAGGTGAAGACGCCCAGGCGATCAAACTGCACCTCACGCACGAAATCGAGTAACGCCGCGAACTCCGCCTCGGTCTCACCGGGAAAGCCCACGATGAACGTCGTGCGCAGCGCGATGTCCGGCATCGCCTCTCGCAGCGCCGCTAACGTAGCGCGGACCTGGGCCATATCCGCCGGGCGCCGCATTCGGCGCAACATGTCCGGATGCGCATGCTGAAGGGGAAGATCCACATAGGGCAGGATCTGGGGGGTATCCCGGATCACACGAATGAGCCGCGGGGTAATGTAACCGGGGAAGGTATAGAGCACGCGGATCCACGGGATCTCGGGGACCTGCGTGACCAACATCTCAAGGAGGTGCGCCAGGCCATCGCGCTTGCCCCGGTCCGCTCCGTAATAGGTCGCGTCTTGGGCGATCAGATTGATCTCCAGCACGCCGTAGTCCCTGAGCTGACGCGCGTCGTTCACGATCGCATCAAGATCGCGGCTCACGGCAGCCCCTTTGATCGAGGGAATCGCGCAGAAAGCACACTGCCGGCTACAGCCCTCCGCGATCTTAAGGAAGGCACTTGGGCCGGAGATCACGTATCCCGGAGCAGCGACCTCCTCCGGCAAGGTCGCCAGACGGTCCTCAATCAGCGAGAAGCTCGATCTCTCCCGAAGGGCTTCGCCCCTTGAGCTCGCCCCGAGGG
>CAZYYC010000266.1:626-5839 GCA_964650935.1 uncultured Anaerolineales bacterium | reverse complement strand
TCGTTGTGGACGGCGTGGATGCGTGCGTAGACGTGGCCCACCGCCTCGTAGATCGCGGCCCCCTCGTCGGGCGCCGCAGCCAGGCAGTCGCGCAGGCGCCGCCCGCCCACCTTGGCCTGGATCACATAGGGCTGCGGCAGGATCTCGCAGGAACTGTCGACCGCAAGCACGGGCGGTATCACGTCCAGGCCCTGTGGGGCCGGCAGCTCGGCCACGTCACGCTCGATCGCCTCGCCCCCCTCCAACCAGCCCGGACGCGGCACGGCGATCTTGAAGACAACCTCCTCCCCGCCGTCCAGCGTCACCTCGACCAGGTGGCGCACCCACGTCCCCCGCTCCCGCACCTCCTCGACCCGGCGCCCCGGCAGGTGCCGGCGCACAGCTTCTCGGATGCCCTGCTCCAGCTCCATCTCACGCTCTCCTCTTCCGGGAAGCTCGCAGAGCCCCCCTCGCCACCCAGCCGGCCCGTCAGACGCCGACCTCCCCGTGCGGCAACACCCTCCCGGCTTCCCGGAAGATCACGGCGTCGGCCCCATCACCGCCCCCGAATCGCCAACGGCAGGTACACCCGCCGCAACCCCACCCCGACAACGCTGACGTTGTTCCCCGGCGTCACGTCCAGCGGATCGAAGATCAGCGCCCGGTTCTCAAAGACCTCGCCTGCGGCATAGCTGTCGGTCAGCCGGCCCGTGATCGTGATCACGCCGCCCGCCCCGCTCGCCAGCGGTTCCACACTCCACACGTAGTCGACGCCGCCCGTCGCGGTGATCGCCAGCGTGCTCGCCACCGCCGTCTCCACCACCTGCACGGGCATCACGTCCGTGACGACGACATTCGCAGCAATCCCACCCCCGACGTTGGCGACCGCCAGCGTAAACGTAATCGCGTCACCCGGCCCCACCTCGCCCCCCGACACCGTCTTGACGATCGCCACATCCGGCGGCGCCGTCGAGGTGCGCAAGCGGATCCCGACATCGTAAGGGGGCTGCGCCCACCCTGTGCCTCTGGGGCTGATCCATGAGTTGCCGTCCGGCGAGCTGACCGTGTCAATCGGAACGGGCATCTGGGTAGTCCGCGCGACAAACCGCACCACCGCCGCCACGCGCGCCCCGGCCTCCAGCGCGAGCGGCGGATCGACCGGCACCGATCGGTAGCCGGCGTAGTCATAGCTATGCCCCTCGCTCTGCCACAGCGGCGGTCCGACCGGACCGCTGCCGAAGTCGCCGTAGAGCGCAACGTCGACGCTCGCCATCGCGTCCACCGTCCAGAACTCGACGCGGGTCACCTGCGTCTGCTCGGTGGCGGTGAAGACGTTGGCCCCCCAGCCCTCGGTGCTCCTATAGCCGACATAGCCCCGCCAGCCCGCCTCGTCATAGCTCCACAGCGCGCCCGCCTCGTCATAGGGCTGCCGGTCCGTCATCGTGGCCACGTACGAGCCCAACCCCGCCGCGCCGTAGCCGTCATCCGCGCCGTAGGCGATGGTGAAATAGCCGCCGTCGCCCCACCCGCTGCCCCAGCTGTTCTTGACGATCCACGCGCCCCGGCCCTGCGCGTGCGCGAGGGTATCATCCCATCCCACGATCAGCACCGCGTGGTTCGTCGTGATCTGTCCGCCCGTGTAGACCAGGACACTCGAGCCGTCATACGTCCGGAACGCCGCGTCCCAAGCAGGATTGTGCGCGTCGCCCACATAGATGGAGGAGTAGACCGGCCCGTGATCCATGATCGCCGCCTTCAGCGTGGCCGTGGGGACCACGGTAGGGCCCGACAGCATCTCCCAGCCCAACAGCGTGGTCTGGTAGGTCAACCCGGCGGGGCACGCGCCCGGCGTCGCCGAATAAGGCAGATCCGACTCCAGCACCGTCCCCATCTGCGCCAGGTGGTTGGCGACCATCACATAGTTGCCTCCGAGGCTGGGGTCCCACCCCGACTCGGGATCCAGCGCATACCAGCTGCAGTCACGGACGTGCCGCTCGGCGTAGTCGGGCAGCGAGGGGGCGCCGTCGATAAACTCCTTCGACTCCACGTTGCCCAGGGCCGCAAAGGCATAGCAGCAGCCCGATGTGCCCTGGTTCTTCACCGGTGAGACGTAATTGACGCCGTCGACAGCGCGCCAGTCGAAGGCCACAGGCAGCGTCCCCGTATAGGAGGCCCGCACCGCCGGCGTCCAGGCCCCGAGGTACGACAGGTCCATCTCCGGCGGCGTGAACCCCTTGGCGTAGCCGCTACCTCCGGCCGCAGCGGGCAACGACGGCTCCCCCGCGAGTCCTGTGTCCTGAGCGGTCACCCGCGTGCCCGGCAGAAGGACGCTTACGATGACCAGCACCAGAGGCAGCAGGAGGGTCAAGCCCATCCACCTGCCGGCACACCGACCAACGCCCAAGCGAGGATCCGGTCGCATGACTCTACGCATGATAGCACCTCCAGGTGGGTTGACCCTAGTGTAGAGGCATTCTACATCCAGCCAACCTGACGGTTGCCCGACCTTTGAGGTTTTCCGTAACCTCAAAGGTCTTCCGTGCGCCGAGCGCATTGACACGGACCCCGTCAACCCTCATAATGGCGGGTAGAGAAGCGCGGACGCTCACCCGAAAGGCGGTGGACGATGGCGACCCACAGGCGATGGCTCTCGATTCTGGTCCTGATAACTGGCCTGTTGCTGCTCGGTGGCCTGGGGCAGCGTCAAAGCGCGGCGGGCCAAGGCGTCGGAGGGGCGTCCGAGCAGAGCGCGCTCACCCTCGTCGGCACGCTCCCCGCCGGTAAGCCCGCCGGCGTCGTCGTGACCTGCGCCGGCTACAACTGCGCTCGCGAGCACGACCTCGCCTACTATGACCTCTCGCGCGACGCCCACGGCTGGTCGCACATTCGCTTCGCCGACGCCGGAACACTGCAGCCGTATGAGGAGACCGCCCCCGTTCTGGCCTTCCTGGATGATGGGCCGCTCCTCTACGACCCCTTCTATAACCAGGTCTACGCCTTCGACAGCCGCGGCAAATGCGACGCCTACGGCACCGACTGCTACCAGCAAGCCTGGCTGCACATCCTCGCCGGTCGGGAGCTCGTCGAAGCCGTCGCCATCAATGACATCTTCAACAGCTCGCAGCCCGTGGACCGTTTCTACTACATCGAGGGCGTCGCCATCAAACCCCACGGCGCCGACATCAGAGGGGGGACGACGCTGGTCGTGGACAATACCCCCAACGGCAACCTGGATATTGTGCACATCAGCCCGGACGGGCAGGACGTGGCGGGCGTGGAGCGCTTCTCCTATCGGCAGAGCGTCTGCAGCACGGACCCGTGCACGTGGATCGGCAACCGCGGCAACTCCCTCGCCCTCGACGTTCATCGCGGCAAGCTCTACCTGGCGGACAACAACAGCCCCGCCGGGAAGGTGCGCACCTTCCGCTTCGGCCCGAATGTGCACTCGGAGGGCACGCCCATCGACGTCGCCCAGCCCGCCCTCTGCTTCGTCCACCTCCACCAGGTCGCCGTCGCGCAGCATCGCGACCGCCTCTACGTGCCCACCGCCTGCCAGGCCTCCGAGTTCGGCAGCACGGTCCTGGTAGAGACCGAGTTCAACGCGGTGGAAGGGCGCCTCGACTACCGCTACGGCGATCAGGGCATCCTCGCCGTCGATCCCCACGATCCGCGCCGCGCCTTCCTCACCACCAGCGACCTCACCGGCGCCTACGACCCCGCGACGTGGCTGACGCTCCACATGCTCTACGACGACGTCGTGGTCGCCTCCCTCCCGCTGCTGCGGGGCTACCAGACCGGTTGGCTGCGCGCCATGACCTTCGACCCGGCCTCCAACCGCCTCTACCTGGCCCTGCACGACGCCATCTACGTGGTCGCCGTCGGGGGCGTGCCCACGGCGGAGATGTGGCCCGCGCCCGTGACCGCGGAGGTGACGCCCGAGGACGGCGGCACGCTGCGCGCGGGCGACGGCAGCGCCGTCGTCTACGTCTGGGCCGACGCGGTGGATCAGACGAGCCTGGTGACCTATGCCGAGGGCCCCCCGGCGGTCGGACGGAGCGCCGTCGCGACCCCCAACGCCGGCACGACCACGCTGCGCGCCATCCGCCACTTCGAGCTGACCGCCGTGATCAGCGGCACCACCACCCCGCTGGACACGTTCCACACGGCCTTCAGGCTCGACGCCGTCACCACGCCGCGGGAGCGCGCGGGCATCATCCCCGACACCCTGGCCCTCTACTGGTGGGACGGCAGCGCCTGGGTCGCCCAACCCACCCAGCGCAACGGGGAGACGCTCTACACCGCCTCCAGCCGGACCGGGCGCTTCGCCCTCATCGGCGAGACCCACGCCGTCTACCTCCCGCTGGTGCAGCGCTAGTCGTTAGGACTGACGTCACTTCGATCAACCCTTCAGAGGAGCCGACCCGATGCCGCAGTCCACCGAACCCCCATCGCCATCCGAGCGCCCCGCCGTGGCCTGGACCCTGCTCAACGCCGCCGCCGGTCTGGCCGGCGGCCTCACCCTGGGCTGGGGCCCGCTGGCAGCCCCCACCGCCGTCATCGCCGGCCTGGGCCTCCTGGGCGCCCTGCTCGGCGCCGCCGCCGCCCGTTGGGCCGACCGCGCCGGGCAGCGCCGCCGGCTCCTCCTGGCCCACGCCGCCCTCCTCGTCGCCGTCGCGCTCGCCGCCCTGATCCCCCTCTACCGCATCGGCGCCCTCGCGCCGCCCGGAGAGGGCCGCGTGGGCAACTTCCGCCGCCTCCGGCGCGCGCTGGACGCCGCCTACCCCTACGTCGAGCTGAAGGGGGTCGATTGGGACGCTGCCTACGCGCGCTACGCCCCCCAGGTGGCCGAGGCTGAGACGGACGAGGCCTATTGGGCCCTCGTCGCGCGCATGCTCGCCGAGCTCAACGACGGCCACACCGGCGTCACCTCGCCCTCGGCCCGCTCCGGGCTGCGCACCTTCGCCGCCTGCCGCGACCTGGACGGCACCCTCGTGCTCGACCGGCTGGGCGAGACGGCGCGCAGGGCGGGCCTGGCGCGGGGCGACATCGTCCTCGCCGTCGACGGGCGCCCCATCGAGGAGGCCCTCGCCGCGGTGCCCGCCGTGCTCGCCGGCGGCTCGACGCCCGAGCAGCGTCGCGCATCCGCCGCCCAGGTCGTGCTGAGCACGCGCGGGGAGGGCCTGACCGTGACCGTGGTCGACGCCCGCGCCCAGGAGCGCACCGTCACCCATAGC
>CAZYYC010000266.1:0-616 GCA_964650935.1 uncultured Anaerolineales bacterium | reverse complement strand
GAGGCCTTGACGGTAACGGTGGAGGATGCCCTCGGCGCGAGGCGAACGGTCGAGCTCATCGTGCCCGGCGACCCACCGTCCCCGCCGCCCGCCCCCCAGGGCCCCCGGATCACGGGCCAGCGCCTGCCCTCGGGCCTGGGCCTGATCCGCGTGCCCTCCTTCAGTGACCGCGACCTCGTCGCCGAGTTCGACGCCGCGCTGGAGCCCCTGATGGACGCACCGGGCCTCATCCTCGACCTCCGCGGCAACGGCGGCGGCAACACCTTCGTCTCGGACCCCATCGCCGGACGCTTCCTCGCCGCACCCTTCACCTACGGGCGCGAACACTTCCGCCTCCGCCTGCCTCAGCGCGGCTGGCGCCCCCACTTCGACTACCGCGTCACGCCGCGTGGGGAGCTCTACACCGGGCCGGTGATCCTCCTCATCGACGGGGGTTGCTTCAGTACCGCGGAGAACTTCATCGTGGCGCTCGTGGACGCGGGCCGCGCCACCACCGTGGGGCGCGCGACCGGCGCCGGCAGCGGCAACCCGCTCCCCTTCGAACTCACCGGCGGCGCGCGGGCGCGCTTCTCCACCGGCGACTTCCGCCGCAACGACGGCACCCCCATCGAGGGCC
>CAZYYC010000265.1:0-5847 GCA_964650935.1 uncultured Anaerolineales bacterium | reverse complement strand
CCGCACGTGGCGGGGGCCATCGCCACGTTGAAAGAGGCCCGGCCCAACGCCACGGTCCCGCAGATCATCACCGCCCTCACGACGAACGGTCCCGCCATCAGCGACCAGCGCAGCGGCGGCTTTGTCACGAAACGGCGGCTCAATACCTGGGCCACGCTCTGTGGGCTGATCAGCTGCGACGGTGATGACTTTCGCACGATCTCGGCCAACCAAACGCTGAATGGCGCCATCAGCCCAGCCGGTGACGTGGATCACTACTATCACTTTGGCACTGCAGGACAGCGACTGACGCTGCGCATGAATCGTACCAGCGGCAGCCACGACCCCTACCTAGAGCTGTTCTCTCCGAGCGGGTTCCGCGTGGCCTTCAATGACAACGGGGGTGGTGGGGTCAACGCTCTGATCAACGGGTATTTGCTGCCTCAGAACGGCATGTATCAGGTGCGCGTTCGCAGCATGAACAATTTCACGGGCAACTACCAGTTGAGCGCGTCCACGCAGGTCGAAGCGCTGAACCCCGTGCCGCAGATCTCCCATCTCAGCCCCGGCTTCACCTATGGTAGCTTCTTTGGCTCCGACTTCTGGGTTGCCATCTACGGCAGAAACTTCACACCGGACTCCCAGGTGCGGATCAACGGACAGTTGCGGGCCAGGTTCTACAGCAGCTCGACCCTCATCTACATCCGAGTGCTGGGAGGCGACATCGGTTGGCCGTGGCCGCGCAACGCCTTCATCACCGTCGTCAATCCCACGCCCGGTGGCGGCACCTCGAACAGTCGTGCGCTGCCCATCTACGACCCCTTCCTTGGAGAGAGCAAGATGCTCCATCCGGAGACAGGGAGCAGCGTGAGCGTGGGGATCAGCCAGACCTTCGAGATCAGCTGGACCGTGCCCATCACGATCGGCACGTGGCGTGATATGCAGGCTATGGACATGCGGCTGCGGAACGAGGCCGGTGAGACCGCCGCCTGGGTGCGCGTGGTGGAACAGCCTGGCGCGGACAGCTTCTATCGCCTGCTCAACGCCTCCGAGGAGGTGGTGGGTGAAGGGCTTCCGGGCGAGGACCTGACGTTGGTGCTGACCGACACCGTGTCACTGCATCTGGCGGAGAGCAGTTTCTCAGGTTCGGGCCTGACGGCGATCATGACGCCGACGCTGACGTTCGGACCGGCAGCCGTCGGCAGCTACAACGTGGAGTTCCGCGTCGACAGCAAGAGCGGCGATGGCGAGGATCCCAACGTGCAGGACGGTGACGTCCTGGGCACCTTCACGATCCTACCTGAGGGGTGTGATGTGGCGGTAGCCGATGTCCTGCTCAGCGGGCCGGCGGAGGGACTCGTCGATGAGCTGTTGGTGCTGACGACATCGCTCTTCCCCCTGGATGCGTCCATTCCCGTGACCTACACCTGGACGCCCGAGCCCGAGACGGGACAGGGCTTCCCCAACGCCGCGTTCCGTTTCGACGAGGCCGGGGAACACCTCATCTCAGTACAGGCGGAGAACTGCGGCGCCTTCGCGGCTGCGGTGCACAGCGTCGCGATCAGCACCGGGACCGACCCCGATCTGAGCATCGCCAAGGTGGGTCCGGCGACCGCCGTCGCCGGGGAGCCCTTCACCTATACGCTGACCGTGATGAACAGCGGCGCGATGACCGCGACCAACCTGCTGGTGCGCGACCTGCTGCCGACCGGTGCAACCTATCTGGACGGCGGAGCACTGATAGGAGATGAGGTGCAGTGGTCCGTGCCGGAGCTCGGCGGCCATGGGCAGGCGGTCACGGTGACCTTCAGCGCCGGCGCAGTCGCGGATGTGGTCAACGATGACTTCGGCGTGGAGGCGGACGGCGGCTTTGATGCCCAGGGCAGCACGCCGGTTCAGACCAGCATCGTGGATCGCCAGGTGTTGTTGACGCCGACCATCACGGGCACCCTGAGCTACACCGGCAGCGGACGGAGCAGTCTGCTGACGATGCCGGGTGGCTCTGTCTTCGACGACACGTGGCTGACCTATGTCGAGACCGGTGCGCCGGTTGACCTGGGCGGTCTGAGGTTCGCCGGTCGTGCCTTCCGGCTGGACGCCTACCAGGCGGCCACGCGGATGGACGACTTCCGCCTCTACGAGACGGCTGAGATCAGCCTGACCTATGCAGCGGAGGACGTCGCGGGGCTCAACCCGAACCGGCTGATGCTGATGCGCCGGGATGGGGGACAATGGGTGGATGACGGTATCCTCTGTGTCACGGATTCCTCCGCGACGACGATTGTGTGCACCGTCGATGCGCCTACGGCGACGCACTACGCGCTCGTCGCAGAGGACTCCGCGATCTACCTGCCGCTGGTGCTCAACAACGTGGCCTCCTCGACGATGTCGGCGGAGATCACCGGGATCAACCTGAGCGGCAGCCGGTATGTCGTCGCCTTTCAGACTCTCGGCTTCACGCCTCAGCTCCCGGGGCAGCACGTCCACTTCTTCTTCAACACCGTCCCGCCGGAGCAGGCGGGTGTGCCGGGGGCCGGTCCATGGGTCGTGTACGGCGGTGCGAGTCCGTTCACCGGCTATGGCACCGCCGACCGACCCGGGGGCGCCACGCGGATATGCATCCTGGTGGCCAACCCCGACCACAGTGTCATCCAGGGGTCGGGTAACTGCTACGCCCTGCCGTGATGTCCGGCGCAGGCTGTCTCTCACCCGGCGCTCAGCGCCGGGTGAGAGACAGTGACCGGTTGACGATATCGCGTGCTCGCAAGAGCTCCGCCCGGTCGTGGTAGTACTCAAGGACGAAGTAGGGGACGGGTGCGTAGGCCTCGAGGGCGCGGATATAGGCGGGGACATCGAGCGTCCCGGACCCGATGGGGCCATAGTCCGCGACGAGGCCGGTGGGGTCGAAGCGAACATCCTTACCGTGGGCGATGACCGTGTGGGGCGCCAGCATCCGAACGGCGCGCTCTAGGGGCGTGCGGTCGGGCGTGAAGTTGGCGGCGTCCATGCAGACACAGAGCGCATCGGAAGTGACGGCGTCCTTGAGCCTCAGGAAGGTCTCCGCGCTGCCGATGCTGCCGGATCGGGTGATCTCGACAGCGACCCGGACGCCCTCCTGCTTCGCTGCCTCAGCAACGGCTCGCAAGGCCCGGCAGAGACCGGCAAAGATCACCCGATCATCCGCATCCGGCCCGTCAGGATAGGCCGAAGGGTGCCAGATAAGGACGGGGGTCTCATGGTCGCCGAAATGGCCCTTGAGGGCCGCCGTCTTCTCGAGGCAGCGGATGGTCCGCGCGATATCGCCCGGCACGGCGCCGCCGGCATCGACCAAGTCGACGTGGAGGGTCATTGCCGCAAGCACCGCATCGGTCCGGCGCAGGAACGCGTCGATCTCAGCGATGGACGGATCCTGCCCGTCGCCGTCCGGCCCTGAGCCAAAGAACATCTGTACGGCGTGAAATCCTAGCGAGCGCAGTTCGTCGGGTTCGACGATGCTGCCCACACCACTTGCCATCATGGCGAGTTTCAAAGTCTCCTCCGTGTCCAGCGGTTTGGGTGCAGCGAGCCTGGTTGAGAGCCGACTTGGCTAGCCTCCATCCACGTCCCACGCAAAGATGTGGACCGTGGACGCGCCCCAGGTTGCCTCGGGGATGAAGCGCATGGCGCGGGTGGTCACATCGACCGGCAGGCGTACAAGGCGCTGGTGGTTGTTGTCGACGCGGAGCACCGGCGTCCAGCGGTCGTCGTCGCCGAGTGCCTCGATCCTGAAGGTGCGCACCAGTGTCTGTGGGGGCGCGACCGGCGGCATATCCAGGGGGATGTTGGCGGGCGCGTTCTTCTCGGGCCGATTGAGGTCGCTGTCGAAGGTGAAACGCAGCTGCGTGACCCGCGCCGGCGCGGCGAAGCGCACCTCGGCCCACGCGCCGAGCGACGCGGTCCAGCCGTTGTCGTCCGCGCCGATCGGGCGGTCCAGTCCGTTGCGGAGGGGCTCGGGATCGCCCTCGGAGGCGGTCAGGGTGGCCTGTCGCGTGAGGTCGGGCACGCGGCGCGTGTGCCGGGGCAGGTAGCAGTCGTCGTCCATCAGCGTCTGCTGCAGCTCGTCCACGTGATCGGGATAGAGCTCGCGCGGTAGCAGGCTCTCGCGCATGGCGATCGCGGCTGCGGTGCCGACCGCTTGGCCCAGCGTGGCACAGGTCGCCATCACGCGCGTCGCGCTCATCGCGGCGTGGGTGACGCTGATATTGCGCCCGGCGAAGAAGAGATTGGCGATACTGCGTGAGTAGAGCGCCCGATAGGGTAGGCCGAAAGGCGAGGGGGCGGGGTGGAAGATGGTCGGCTCGCCCTTCCAGGCGACGCCGCCGGGATGGTGGTCGTCCATCGTCCAACCGCCATAGGCTATCAGATCCTCAAAGCGCCCCTCGGCGCGTACATCGTTCTGGGTCACGATCACGTCGCCCTCGTAGCGGCGGCTCTCGCGCTTGCCGGGCAGGAAACCGACCCAATCCAGGGTCCAGTTGTCGGCGCCGTGGTCGCCGCGGTTCTTGATGTGGTCCCAGACGCCGAAAGCGACCTTGAGCAGCTCGTCGCGGATCTCCTCGGTGTCGTGGATGGTGTCCTGCTCGCCGCCCAGCTCGATCCACCAGAAGTTACTCTGCGGCAGGCTGTGATCCCTGAAGGGGAGATCGTCGCATGTCTCGTAGACGTTGGCCCAAGCCGGGGGGATGAAGGGCTGTGGGCGGTCGGTCTCGCGCGCCTGGATCAGGCAGCTCATCCCCATCGTCTTGCGGTCGGCCTCCTCGGGTTCGATGGCCTCATCGAACTCGGCACGCGCCTCGCGGCCCATGCGGTAGGGCGCGCCGGTGAGCGGGGCGAGGATGCTGTCACCCGAGCAGTCGGCGAAGAGATCGGCCTCGACGACGTGCCAGGTCTCGGTGGTCAGCTGCCAGCCCTTGACGGACCTGATCCGGTTCCCGTCCATCTCGGCGCCGTTACACGAGCAGTTGAGCAGGAGCGTGATGTTGGGCTCAAAGCGCACCGCCTCGTAGAGCACGCTGTCCCAGATGGAGAAGTTGCGCAGGGGGTTGCGGTAGCGGTTCTCCAGCTCGATCTCCTCGATGATGCCGGTCTCGCGGTTGTCTGGCCCGTGGGCGCCGCAGATCCACATGCGGATCTCGGAGGAGACGTTCCCGCCCAGGACCGGGCGGTCCTGCATCAGGACGACCTTGGCACCGTGGCGTGCTGCGGCGATGGCTGCACACATACCCGACAGGCCTCCGCCCACGACGCATAGGTCGACGGTGTGGTGTTGGGTGATCAAAGGATCCTCCTGTGAAAGGATAGGGTCTAGCGCCGCCTAAAGGCGATGAGGGCCAGCCCGGGGAACAGCATGGCGGTCAAGAGCAGTACCCAGGGAGCCATGATGCGCCACGGCGCGTCGACGTCTCTCGGCGCCGCTACGGTGCTCTCCGTGGGGGTGTTGGGCAGCAGCCAGGCGCGCCAGGCGCTCTCCAGCTCGGTGAGTTCGATCTGGAGCACATCCTGGAGCCCTCGATTGCAGGCCTTGCCGTCGCCGTAGGCTGTTACGAGATCGCGCAGGCTGGACCAGCCATAGGTCTGTCTGAGGTACGAGACGACGCTGGCGCTCTGGGCGTAGGCCAGGTATGCTCGTTCCGACTCTTCCGGGAAGGGCAGACAGAGCTCGGGAAGTGGAATCAGGGTCCCGCGCTGCAGGGCTTCCTCCAACACGATCGCCCGTGAGGGTTCGGGGCGCTCCTCGAAGGTCACCGCCAGTCCTTCGTCGAGCCATGTCGGGAGCGAGGCATAGCCCTCCGGCCCCAACTTGTCGTAGAGCACGCGATGGGTGAGCTC
>CAZYYC010000264.1:0-5856 GCA_964650935.1 uncultured Anaerolineales bacterium | reverse complement strand
GGACAGGTGCGACCGAGCCGGGTTCGTAAGAATACCGTCAGATTCACGTCAAGTACCGCCACGCAAGAGCGACTATAGTATAGGCGAATTGGGGCCGCATAGAGAATTCTCCTCCTTCTGGAAACCGGGGGCGCTGGGACAGCCCCCGGTTTTCACATGTCAGCGCAGGAGCAACAGGCCGATCGCTGCCAAAGTCACCAGTCCCACCGACGGCACGATCCGCCGGTAGATCGGACCCCAGCCGGCCTCGAAATACTCCTTCGTCAGAGCCAGGCAGAGGTGCAGCGGCGATAGCAGCACCCCGCTGAAGCCCGCCACAAAAAGCCACAACCCTGCCGTCATCTCATCGAGCGGACCACCGACCAGCAGAGGCGAGACCAGGGGCACACTCAGGGCCAGCGTGGCGGCAGCCGTCCCTGTCAGGAGCCCGGCGATCAACGGCACCACAAACGCCACCAACATCGCCGGCAGCCCCAGGGCACTGAGGGCCTGCGGTATCTGGTTCACGGCACCGGCGTCCTCCATCACGTGCTTGAAGATCATCACGCCGAAGAGCGCCGAGAACGTGCCCGGCGGGAAACTACGCCGGATCACGTTCAGCCACTGATCCGGACCCACACGCTTGGCCACCGCAAAGAGCACGATCACGCCGATCAGGCTCACCACCATCGGCAGCTTCAACCCGACCACAGCGAGCACCACCAGGATCAGGGGCCAGGTGCTCCGTAGCAGCATCCGCCACGCCCCCTCGGTCGCCCGCCGGGGCTCGACCGCCTCGGCTGTCCTGTCAATCCCCAGCAGCCCCCACAGCACGCCGCTCGCGAGCGCGGCGAAGGTCAGAGGCCAGGAGAGCCGCACGAACTCGAAGACCGATACGCTCAGCAGGGCCGCCATCATCAGGAGCGAGGAATAGAGGGGGAAGACATACTCCATCGCGTGACGAAACCAGTAGTTGATGAAGGTCTTGCGGTCGGGGCTCACGTCGAGCCGCGCGCCGACCTCGTTCACCATCGGCGCCGAGAACATCGCCCCACCGACCATCGGCAGCAGGCCGATCATCAGCGGCATCAGCGCCAACGTGATGCGGCTATCGGGTACCAGAGCCTGCAGTGAGGCCACCATCTCGTCGGACGCACGCGTGCGGCGCATCAGCTCCGCGAGCACTAACACTAGAAAGACGGCCCCCACCAGGCCCACCGTATCCGCCGCCACGAGCCCCCCGGCAACCGAGCGCACCCAGTCTACTGCAGGGTAACCGAAAAGCAGCGCGACGACCACCGTATTGAGCAGCAACACCAGGCCCAGATCCCACTTCTTCGCCAGAAGGAAGACCATCAGCCCCAGGATCAACAGCAGCTTCAGTAGGTCAACCATATCCAGTCCATCCCAGTGTCGTGACACCAAAGAAGACGCCCTATCGAGGCGTCTTCGCTTTCAGGAAACGCCGGGCTGCTGCGCCCACGCCTCCGCCGCTGCTATCTTCGCTCAGCAGCCACAGAGACGGAGCAGCCTCATCCTACGCGTCCGGTGATGTAGGCTTCCGTCCGCTCCTCATCGGGATTGGTGAACAGCTTCGTGGTCAGCGCGTACTCGACCAATTCGCCCAGCCAGAAAAACGCTGTACGATCCGACACGCGCGCAGCCTGTTGCATGTTGTGGGTGACGATGATGATCGTGTACTCCTCGCGCAGCTCGCGCATCAACGCCTCGACCCGCAACGTGGCGATCGGATCGAGCGCCGAACACGGCTCATCCATCAGAATGATCTCCGGCGCCACCGCGAGCGTCCGTGCGATACAGAGTCGCTGCTGCTGACCCAACCCCAGGCTCAGCGCGGGAATCGACATATCGCCATCGATCTCATCCCACAATCCGACACGCCTGAGATAGGTCTCCACCAGCTCCTTGAGAGTCTCACCGCGGGCAAGCCCCAACGAACGCGGCCCCATCGCCACATTGTTGAAGATCGACTGTGGGAAGGGGTTAGGTTTCTGGAAAACCAGCCCGATCCGTTGACGCAGATCGACCACATCCACGCCCAGAGCATAGACATCCTCACCGTCGAGCAGAATCGCACCCTCATGGCGTGTGTCGGGGATCTCGTCGTTCATGCGGTTCAGACAGCGGAGGAACGTCGACTTGCCGCATCCGGAGGGGCCGATAAAGGCCGTGATCTCCTTCTCGTAGACGGCAAGGCTGATATCGAACAGTGCCTGGAAGCTGCCGTAGTAGAAGTTGAGGTTACGCACCTCCAACTTCGGACGTTCCTCAGTCTGCATCCGTACCATCCTTGGCGGACCCTCTCACGTGGCTCATCACAAGGCCGAGTATAAATGACGTCGGTCCGGTGTCAATTCAGGGCAGCGCCTTCCGGGAAGCTCGCAGAGCCACCCTCACCACAGAGAAAACATCGGACGCCATAGCCCGCGCGACGCAGTGGGCCGGCCGGCTTCCCGGAAGGTCGGATACCATAGCTGCCGGTTCCCTTGCAGCCGCTGGGGTTCGGTGTAGAATGGACTCCCGTGAGCACACTGATACGACGCCTGACGCTAGCCGCGCTTCTCGCCTCCCTGCTGGTCGTGACGACCGGTTGCCGGTCCACGACCGACGCAGCCCCGGTGCCGGGTACGGGTAGGGTGATCGAGAACAAGGGCTCCGACACCCTCGTCAACCTCGCGCTCGCGTGGGCTGAGCGCTATCAGGATGTCCGCCCCGACATCAGCATCGCCGTGACCGGCGGTGGATCGGGAACTGGGATTGCCGCCCTGATCAACGGGACGGTGGACCTCGCCGGTGCCTCCCGCGCCATCAAGGCCGAGGAGCTGGATGCCGCGCACGCCAACGGCATCGATCCGGTGGAGTTTGTCGTGGCCCGCGACGCCATCGCGGTCGTGGTGCATCCCGATAACCCCATTGACCACCTTACGCTCCAACAGGTCTCGGACATCTACAGCGGCAAGTTCAACAACTGGCAGGAGCTCGGCGGCGAGGACCGACCTATCGTGAGACTCTCACGCGAGACCAACTCCGGTACCCATGTCTACTTCCTGGAGGCCGTCGTTCGCTTAGGGCGCTCAGATGATCGCACGCTCTTCTCGACCGACACGCTGCTGCTCCCCTCCTCGGAGGGCATCGGCGCGGAGGTCCGTCAGAACCCGAACACCATCGGCTACGAAGGGCTCGGCTATGTGGCCGACTACATGAAAACGATCGCCATCGGGCTCACCGATGACGGCCCCTTCTGGCAGCCGAGCGTCGAGACCGTCAACGAGGGCCACTACCCCATTGCGCGCGACCTCTACATCTACACGGCCGGGCAACCCACCGGAGAGGTCAAAGCCTACCTTGATTGGATTCTGCAGGCTGAAGCACAGGCCATCGTGCTTGAGTTGGGCTTCGTGCCCATTCAGGAGTAGCCGATGACGGACAGACCGCGGATCGCTCAGGAACGACAAGCTACCCCGCCCTCGGGCGCTCAGCCGCGGAGGCCGCGGCGCAGTCTCGCGGAGACACTGATCGAGCGGGCCATCCAGACCACCGGGATCAGCGCCATCGTGTTGGTGGTGATGATCTTCCTCTTCCTCATCCGCGAGGGCATACCGGCCTTCGTGGAGATTCCGCTACAGGATCTGCTGGCGGCCCGCTGGTATCCTATCGAGGCCTACTATGGCCTCGTCCCGCTGATCGCGGGTTCGCTCATCATCACCCTCGGCGCGGCGATCATCGCCCTACCCTTGGGCGTGGCGACCGCGATCTTTATCGCCGAGATCATCCCTGAGTGGGCGCGCGAGATCCTCAAGCCGCTCGTGGAGGTCTTGGCAGGGATCCCCTCCGTGGTGATCGGCTTTATGGGTATGATCGTCATCGCTCCCTTCTTCCGTACCGCGCTGAACATCCCGACCGGCCTCACCGCCTTCACCGGCATGGTCTTGCTGGCCTGGATGGCGTTACCGACGGTCGTCAGCGTGGTCGAGGATGTCCTCGATACAGTGCCACGGACCTATCGCGATGCGGGACTCGCCCTGGGCATGACGCGCTGGCAGATGATTGCCAAGATCGTGCTCCCCGCCGGCAAGTCGGGCATCCTGACGGCGCTGATGCTGGGCGTCGGGCGGGCCATTGGGGAGACGATGACGGTGATGATGGTCACCGGCAACGCCCCGCGCATCCCAACGAGCCCTCTGGACATCTTCCATCCCGTGCGCACGATGACCGCCACCATCGCCGCCGAGATGGGTGAGGTCGCCCGTGGGAGTACCCACTACCACGTCCTCTTTGCCGTCGGCCTGACCCTCTTCGTCATTACCTTTCTGGTCAACCTCGCGGCGGCCTCCGTCGTCTTCCGGAGCTCCAAGCGCTCCGAGCGGATGCTGAGTTAGCGATGAGCAGCCAACTCGCCCAACGTATCGCCTTCGGCCTGATCGTCTTGGCGGCTATCGTGGTGATCCTGCCCATCTTCTACATCGTGGGCTATATCGTGGTGGAGGGCGTAGGCGCGATCTCCTGGTCCTTCCTGACCGAGATGCCTCGCGATGGGATGAAGGCGGGAGGCGTCATGCCGGCCATCGTCGGCACGCTGTGGCTGACGCTCGGCACCGCTATCGTCGCCGTCCCGATCGGCGTGGGCGGCGCGATCTACCTCTCTGAGTACGCCCCTGACAACACAACGACCCGCGCCATCCGCATCGCCATCATCAACCTGGCGGGCATCCCCTCGGTGGTCTTTGGGCTCTTCGGCCTGGGGCTCTTCGTCATCTTCCTCAACTTCGGCACCTCGATCCTCGCGGGGTCGCTGACCCTCGGAATCATGACGCTGCCGGTGATTATCAGCACCTCGGAAGAGGCCCTGCGCGCTGTCCCGCAGTCGTTCCGCCTGGTCAGCACCAGCCTCGGCGGCACTCGCTGGCAGACGGTGCGGCGCGTCGTCCTCCCTCAGGCGCTTCCCGGCATTATCACCGGCATCATTCTGGGTATCGAGCGCGCCGCGGGTGAGACAGCGCCGATCCTCTTCACCGCCGCCACCTTCTTCCTGCCTCGGCTCCCCAGTTCCATCTTCGATCAGACGATGGCCCTCCCCTACCACCTCTACGTCATCAGCACGCAGGTGCCGGGCATGCCCATCCGGATCCAGTATGGAACAGCCCTGGTCTTGCTCGCCTTCGTCCTATCACTCAACCTGATCGCGACCTTCATCCGTCGCCACTACCGCAAGCAGCGCGTCTGGTAGCCGCGCCGGGCACGGAGGAGGAGCCTATGTCGAGACCTGAGGTCAAGATTCACATCGAGGATCTGGTCGTCAACTACTCGGACGGCACAGAGAGCCTGATGGGCATCACGATGGATATCTACGCCCACCAGGTGAACGTGCTCTTCGGACCGTCGGGCGGCGGCAAGAGCACGCTGCTGAGGACACTCAACCGGCTCAACGATCAAGCCGACGTCGCGTCCCAGCGGGGTCGCATCCTGCTCGACGGGGAGGACATCCTGGATCCGGATCTCGATGTCATCGCGCTGCGACGTCGCGTGGGCATTGTCTTCGCCCAGCCGGTCCCCCTACCGATGTCCATCTACGAGAACATCGTCTACGGCCTCAGACTGGCGGGGGTCACGGATCGCAGCGAGCTCGATGCGGCGGTGGAACGGGGCCTGCAACAGGCGGCGCTCTGGGATGAGGTGTCCGATCGTCTTTCGGATAGCGCCTATGCACTCTCCGGGGGACAGCAGCAACGGCTCTGCCTCGCGCGTTCCCTGGCGCTACAGCCTGAGATCATCATGCTGGATGAGCCCACGTCCGGTCTCGACCCCATCTCCACCTTCAAGGTCGAGCAGACGCTCCAGGAGCTGAAGAAGACTTAC
>CAZYYC010000263.1:0-5907 GCA_964650935.1 uncultured Anaerolineales bacterium | reverse complement strand
CCTGGACCACTTCTCCCCGATCCATGCTATACTTCCCCAGCGACCGTCCACCGGCCCCCACCTTGCGCGCACAGGAGGCACCTATGACCACCGATCGTGACGCAGACCAGGTCCAGACGCCCTACCAGCCTTCACTACGCGATATGATCATGCTCGACGAGCCCTACATCGTCCGGCTCTCACCCAATGGCGCCCTGCTCGCCTTCACCGTTAAGATCGCCGACTGGGGCGAGAACCGCTACGAACGCCTCTGCTACATTCACGATATCGAAAGCGGCAAGACCACGCCCCTCACCCGCGGCGGCAACGTCGTGCAGATCGAGTGGCTCAATGAGCACACCCTCGCCGTCCTCTGGCGGGGCGTCGCCCCCTGGGATGATGCCCAGGTCTGGGTCCACGAGCACCTCATCGGCGACGGCTGGAGGGTCACGCACCACGACAGCGGCGTCGATTGGTTCGTCCCCTTCGCCGACGGCATCCTCTACCGCGCGGATGACTTCGAGCGCAAGGGCCCTAATGCCCGCGAGCGCGAGTTCGGCAAGGTCACCCATTTCGAGCAGGAACCCAGCCCCTCCGCCCTCTACTACGTCGGCCTGCCCGAGCTGCGTGCTTACGAGAAGCGCAAACGCGCCCCGTCCGACAAGGACGCCCCGCCGCTCGTTGAACCCGTCATCGAGCTGAGCAAGCTGCTGCCCGAGCCGCTCTCCATCCGCGGCATCGTCGTCTCACCCGACCACGATGCGCTCTATCTCTCCTGCCGCAAGCGAGACGACCTCACCTACATCCGTGACACCTCCACCTTCCGGATCAGCCTCGACGCCCCCGCCGCCCTCGCCGAACATCTCGAGCGCGCCGCCGCGAAACCTGACAGGAAAGCCAAGGGCAACAAGAAGAAGGGGAAGAAAGGCAAGAAAGCGAAGAAAGAGAGGAAGGGGAAGGATAGGGGCGACAAGAAGCGCGATGTCGACTACCTCGGGCAGCTCAGCGAGCTCCCGCTCCCCCGCGGCGCCTTCGTCACCGACATCTCACCCGACGGGCGCACGCTCCTGATCCACCACCAGGGTCGCGACGACAAGCTCTACACCCGCGCCGACCTGTGGCTCATCGAGGTCGAGGCTGCGCTGGCGGCCGAGACGCCCGACGATTTCGTCGCGGCGATGCGCGACGTCACCGGCACGCTCGATCGCACGATCCTCGGGCGCGAGTGGGCGCCCGAGGGCATCTTCTTCAGCTATGCCGACGGCACCGCCGTGCGCCTCGCGCGCATCGAACCGTCGGCCCCCGAGCCCACGCCCGTACCGCTTGACCTGGAGGGACTCTGCGTTGCCTCGGCCCCGCATACCTGCGAGACGGGCCGCATCGCCTTCCTCGCCGCCCACGCCACCGCCCCCGAGGAGGTCTACATCGCCGAGCGTGCGGCCTCCGACGACGGGCAGACTGAGCGCTGGGTACCCCGGCGCATCACCAACTTCGCCGCCGCGTTGGAGGGCTGGGACCTCGGCACGGTCGAGACCATCGAGTGGACCAGCCGCGACGGCACCGTGATCCAAGGCGTACTGCGCAAGCCGTCGGACTTCGACCCGACCCGGCGCTACCCACTCGTCCTGGTCGTGCACGGCGGACCCGCGGGCCTCTCGACGGCCTACCTGCTCGACCTGGAGGACACCCGCTACTATCCGGCGGTGCAGTTCGTCAACAAGGACGTCCTGGTGCTCAAGCCCAACTACCGCGGGTCCATGGGCCGCGGGCAGACCTTCCTCGAGCTCAACGTCAACAACCTCGGCGTGGGCGATCTCTGGGATATTGAGAGCGGCGTCGAGCACCTGATCGACCAGGGCTTCGTCGATCCCAAGCGCGTCGGCTGCATGGGATGGTCGCAGGGCGGCTACATCTCGGCCTTCGCCGGTCTCCACTCCGAGGCCTTCCGCGCCGTCTCGGTCGGCGCCGGCATCTCCGACTGGTACACCTACTACGTGAGCAACGACATCCCCGACTTCACCGTCGACTACCTCTCGGGCTCACCCTTCCGCAACCGCGAGCTCTACAACCGTTCCGCCCCGATGAGCAACATCGCCAACGCCAAGACCCCTATGCTCATCCAGCACGGTTCAGAGGACCGCCGCGTCCCCCTCAGCAACGCGATGGAGCTCTACCGCGGCCTCAAGGAGATGGGCGTGCCCGTCGAGCTCTACATCTTCCCGGGGATGGGCCACCCGATCACGCGCCCCCGCGAGAACCACGCGGTTATGCATCAGAACCTCAACTGGTTCAGCCACTACCTCCTCGACGAGGAGCTGAAGCTGGAGTGACGCCCGGTGTAGGTCGGAAAGCTGTTCCGACCTCTGCCCGTCGCTACCAGGCTCGGGCGGGACGGCTTCCCGCCCCACATGCAATCGCGCAGGAAGGAGCCAACATGCTATGGATCGCATCGCCGAGCTGATTGAGACCCTCAGCCTGGAACCCCATCCCGAGGGCGGGCGCTTCGCGCAGCTCTACAAATCCCCGTCACTCGTCGCGCCCGACGACGATCGCGGCCCGCGGGCCGCCATGACGACCATCGCCTTCCTCCTGGTCAAGGGCGAGGTCAGCGCATGGCATCGCGTGCGCTCCGATGAGGCGTGGCACGCCTATGAGGGCGATCCCCTGGAACTCACGTGGATCGACGCGGCGACCCGGGAGATCGTCGTGCGCGTCCTGGGGCCGGTGAGCGAGGGGCGTCGACCGGTCGCCGTGGTGCCCGCCGGATGCTGGCAGACCGCGCGCCCGCTGGGCGCCTACGCGCTCGCCGGCTGCACCGTCGCCCCCGGCTTCGACTACGAGGACTTCGAGCTCGCGACCTAGCGCCACCACCGCTCCTCCGTCCATCGCCCATCGTCACTGATAGACGACGAACGCCGGCAGAGGACGCAGCTCCAGCACCTCCGCCGGCGCCATCAACGGCACATCGTAATCGTAGAAGAGCTTGAAGCCGCCGTACTCAAAGCCCGGCTCCCGCGCATACTGGTTGTAGTCGGCGATCTTCGGCCCGGGCGGGCCGAAGCCGTCGGCGTCCCAGACCAGATCCACCAGCGGGTAGTCGATGATCTGCTCCTTGCCCACGAACATCCGGTCGTCGAACTGATGGATCACCAGCACCTTGCGCTCACCCGTGGCGGCAGCAACCTCGCTCAGCCAGGCCTGCGCCTCGTTGACGTGGGCCCCGGTCATCGTACCCAGCTTCCGGCCCGGAATCGAGACCCCATCGAGCATCATGAATTCCGGATCGAGCGCCACGTGCACGCCCGGCTGGCGCACGAAGGGCTCCACATAGGCCAGCTCGGTCGCCAGCGAGCTGTACCCCGGCTGGATGTCGACCACGCTCAGGATCCCGTTCTGCCGCGCCACGTCGATCCATAGCTGCAGCCGCTCACCGCTCACCCGGTGCACGTAGTTGCCCTCCGGTCCGGGGAAAGGGTCGGCAATCGTGACCACCATATGGAAGAAGGGCACCACCGTCACCGAGGTGATCACCTCCTGATAGGCAAGTGCCTGCGCCATCGCCAACGATACCGTCTCGGTCGCCGTCGTCGTGCCCAGGATACCCAGCCCGCGCCCCTGCGGCGTGCCATAGAGGCCCACCCAGACCCGCTCATGGAAGGGCGAGCCGGGATCGTCACGACGTTCAAAGTCAGGTGGCAGCGTTATTCCCGCCTCCTCCGGCGCCCCATCGGGCACGACCTCGGTCCCGCCATCCCCGTCCGGCGCGACCTCCGCCGCCTCAACCGTCGTCTCGGTCACATCAGGCGTCGCCGACGGCGTCGGCGCGGGCTCCGTCGGTGGCAGCGGGGTCGGCGAGGACGTCACGGTCGCCGTAGGCGGCAGCGGCGTGGGCAAGGGCGTCGCCGTAGGAACGGGCGTCGAGGTGGCCGAAGGCGTCAGCGTGGGCGACGCCACGGGGGCCTCGTCCACCTGCGTGGGCTCACCCTCGCTCTGCGGCAACCAGACCCCCAGCCCGCTGCCGATCAACATCACTCCGGCGAGGACCACCAGCCCGCCCCCCAAGGCCAGCAGCGAGAGTCGATAGAGACGCCGTGTCGGTTCCATCGTGTCGGCGGCGGCCCCTAGCTCACCAGCGTGATGTGGTCATCGACATAGATATCGAGCAGGTCGCGCAGCATCGTCGCCGACGAGGGCACCGGGGTCTGCTCATCGATGATCATCGTCAGCGTCCCATAGATGTCGGTGTCGTAGACGACGCCCATCTGCCGCCGCCCCAGCCCGCCCAGTGGATGGTCCGCCGGCAGCGGCGTCGGCACCGCCGTGAGCGTGGTGCTGCCATCCTCGGCCTGTTCCGCACGCACCAGCAGCCGGTAACGCTCACCACGTGCCACCGCCAGCCGCAGCGCCTCCTGCGGGAGCTCGGTGATGCCCTTGCGCACCACGTCGGCGATCTTGACGTCGCAGCCCAACACCGCGTTGGCGAGGATGACCAGCTTCGCCGCGGCGTCCCAGCCCTCCAGATCCCACGTCCCATCTCCCTCGAGCGCACCCGAGGCCTTCGCCCGCTCGATCGCCGCCTCCCACGAGAGCCCATCCGCCAGCAGATCCATCACATAGCCCGTGACCAGGTTGGGGACGGCCTCGAGCGTGCGCACCCGGGCGCCCCGCAGGTCGCGGCACCCCAGGTTGAGCACCGGCGCGCCCCCGGCAACGGTCCCATCGTAGCGGAACGCCACACCCTTGGCCTTCGCCAGGTCGTGCAGCTCCCGGAAAGCGACCACCAGCGGCCCCTTGTTCGGCGTCACCACGTGCATCCCCTTCTCCATCGCCCGGCGGATGCAGGTCAGCGCCGGCTCGGCACCCTGATCCAGGTTCACCGGCGACGCCTCCAGCAACACATCGGCCTCCGCCGTCGCCACCAGCTCGACGGCACCCCAACCGGGTCGTCCCACGCCGGGCAGATCGGCGATCGATCCGCCCTCGCGCTTCAGCCGGGCCACCGCCTGCATGTCAAGCCCCGCCGCATCATAAGCGGCACCGCGGCTGTCCGCCGCGCCCACCAGCACGAACCGCAGCCCATAGCGCGACGCCAGCATCGCCTCCCGCGCAGCGACCACCTCGCAGAACCGGCGTCCCAGATTACCCAACCCCACCAACACGATGCGCACATCCGTCATTGCAGCACTCTCCCAAACATTGTAGATGACGAGTGACACGTCACTCGTTAGGCCTTCTCCAACCTGACCGCCAGCAACGGCACCAGCATCTCCTCCGGACTCAATCCGCCGTGGCGACCGGGCAGCCGCTCCACGCCCTCTTTCGTGCGCGTGAAGGCACCGTTGCCCGTCGCAATACCGATGATATCGCCGAGGCGATAGGGCACCTCACGATAGACTTCGCCGGGGCCCAGCAGCCCGCTCTCGAGCAGCTGCGCTCGCGACAGGAAGGTGAACTCCCCACCGAACGCCTCGTGCAAATAGGCCCACGCATCATCATGGGCCCCATCCCGCACGTAGAAAAAGGGCACCCGCCCCTCGCCCACCGGCGGCATCCACAGCATATCCAGAAGCGCCGGATGCGCCTCGGCCGCGACCACCTGCCGGGCCGGCGTGTGGATCTGCCCGTGGTCCGCCGTCATCAGGAGCAGCGTGCCTTCCCGCTCCTCAGGCGTCAACCGCCGCAGGAAGACATCCTCCATCAGCATCGCGATCGACCGGATCTCCACCTCACCCGATTCATCCTCCGGTCCGAACTTGTGGGCCAGCGTGTCGACCGCCGACCAATAGCCGGCGATCAGCCGCCGCCCATTCCCCTGCGCGCTCAACGTCCGCCGCAGCGTGAGCCAGAAGTCCGAGCCGTAGCTGTGCCCGCGCACCTCCTTCGCGCCCCGGAAGTGCATCCGCGAGAGCGGCGTCGACGTCAGCCCCT
>CAZYYC010000262.1:0-5954 GCA_964650935.1 uncultured Anaerolineales bacterium | reverse complement strand
AGCGAGATCTGGGCGGAGATTAACGGTCGCCGTGTCAGCTATCCGGTGCAGCATCTGCTTGAGGGCGCGCGAGCAGGACGGCTGGGCAAGATCGATTCACCGGCCTACCGTTTCCACCGCGCGCCGCGGTGGGATGAGCTGGCGTGGCAGGGCGCGTTCGAGGATGATGATGCGCCGGATGAGGACGCGGTCTACACCCTGCGGGTCCGGCAGAGCAACGATCAGTGGGCCTGGAGCTCGCCGATCTGGGTTCGAAGGTGAGACGGATGAGGTAGAGAGGAACTCTCATGAACAAGCGTGACGTAATGTTGAGCCTGGCGACGTCTCAAGAGGTGCCGCCCTACGTGCCCGCTGCTTTCTTCCTGCACTTTGGCGAGACCTACCGAGAGGGGCAGGCAGCGATCGACCGCCACCTGGCTTACTTTCATCAGACAGGCATGGACTTTGTGAAGGTGCAGTATGAGCACGCCTTTCCCCACCTTCCCGAGATCCGGCGCCCGGAGGACTGGCGCAAGATGCCGTGCTACGGTGATGACTACTACGCCGCCCCTTTGGCGGTCGTCGAGGGACTGGTCCACGCCGCCAAGGCCGAGGCGCTGGTGCTCGTCACGCTCTACTCGCCCTTCATGAGCGCAGGGCACACGACCAGTGATGCGATCATCACGGAGCACCTGCGGACCGACCCCGAGGTCGTCCGCCCCGGACTGGAGGCCATCACTGAGAGCCTGCTCACCTTCGTGCGCGGGTGTATTGCGCTGGGTGTTGACGGCTTCTATGCCTCGACGCAGGGAGGCGAGGCCCACCGTTTTGCCGGTACCCCTATCTTTGAGACCTACATCAAGCCCTATGATCTCATCCTGATGAACGAGATCACAGAAGCTTGTCCCTTCAACATCCTGCACGTATGCGACTACTGCGGTGGTTATGACGACCTTGCGCCCTTTCTGGACTACCCAGGCGACGTCGTCAATTGCTGCCTGACCGTCGGCGGGAGGTCGCTCACGCCCCGCGATGCGGCTGAGTTCTTCGGGCGTCCCTTTATGGGCGGGATGGACCGGCACGGCGTCATCGCCTCGGGTGATCCTGCGGCGATCCGCCGCGAGGTGGACGCGGTCCTCGCTGCCGCACCCGAACGTTTCATCCTTGGAGCTGACTGCACGGTACCCGGTGACACGGATTGGCAAGCTGTGCGGACGGCGATAGAGACAGCCCACGAGGCGCGTGCGTGATGGCAGCGGACGAGGCGACGATTCCCCTGCATCCGATCGGACACGTGGTGCGCTCCGTCGAGGGGGAATTCGGGGTGGAGCCTTCCGGCCCCGACGACATTGACGTCCTCCGGGCCTCGCCGGCGCGTCTGGTCATGCGTCCTGAGGTAGCCGATGCTCTGATCGGGCTGGCGCCCGGCAGCGACCTTCTGGTGCTGACCTACCTCCACCGCGCGTCGCGCGATACGCTGCAGGTTCACCCGCGCGGCGATCTGAGCCGTCCGCTGCGGGGTGTCTTCACCACGCGTAGCCCTTCGCGCCCCAACCCGATCGGGGTCACCTCGGCGCGCGTCCTGGCGGTCGAGGGCCTTGTGGTCACGGTGGTGGGGCTCGATGCCCTGCACGGCTCCCCGGTGCTCGATATCAAGAGCCTTTCGGAGGCCTTTGACGGTCCCTATGAGCCGGGATGAGGGGGTAGGCAGCCGACAACTAAAAGCTTGCAGCCCCGTCCTCGGGGCGTCGGACGCGGAGGCAACTCTGCTGCGTGCTGCTGAGGCCTGCCGCGGGCCCCATGCGATAGCCCCGGGTAGCGCGGGGGAGCGCGGTCGAGTTGCCAAGTACTAGAGTTGTGTTATGATTCTGCGGGTTTGGATGGTCGTCGAATAGCCCTCCGAACCTCTCAAGATGCGAGCTATGGGAATGAGGTATCACGCTGCGTGAGCACACTCACGAGATTGCCGGGTCTGGCTGACGTCCACGTCCACCTTCGGGTTCCCGGAGGTGAGCACAAAGAGGATGTTCGCAGCGGCACCGCCGCCGCACTGGCAGGCGGGTTCACATCCATTCTCGCTATGCCCAACACGTCTCCCCCCATCGTGAGCCTTGAAGATCTCCGCGCCGTCACAGAACGGATCCGGGCTGAGGCTCTCTGTGATGTTCACGCCTTCGTCGGCGCCTCGGCCGCTCACGTCCCTACGGAGGGTCCTCACGCCGGTGAGTCCGCGTGGCTTGCGCTCGGCCGCGAAGCAGTCGGCCTCAAGATCTACATGGACCAGACGTATGGTCCGCTACGGGTCAACGACCTGCTCAGTTTGATGGCCTACTTTCGTCACTGGCCCCCCACGAAGCCGATTGCGCTGCACGCCGAGGGGACCAGCGTCGCCATCGGATTAGGCCTGGCGGCGGCGTTTGAGCGATCGATTCACATCTGCCATGTCAGCCGCAAGGCTGAGATCGCCCTGATTGCTGCCGCGAAGCGGCGGGGCGTGGCAGTGACCTGCGAGGTCACGCCGCACCATCTCTTCCTCTCCGAGGCGGATGTCGAGCGCTTGGGGCCGCTTGGTGATATGCGTCCGACGCTGGCGCCGCAGGCCGACGTCGAGGCTCTGTGGGCGCATCTGGATACGGTGGTGGACTGCATCGCGACCGATCACGCACCTCATACGCTCGAGGAGAAGCAGCGTGCGTCTGGGGGGCCGCCGGGTGTGCCGGGACTGGAAACGGCGCTGCCCTTGATGCTGACCGCTGTGGCTGAGGGACGTCTGAGTCTGGAGAGGCTCGTCGATCTGATGGCGAACAACCCGCGGCGGATCTACGGGCTCCCCCAGCAACCTGATACGTGGGTCGAGGTGGAGATCGGGCCGACCGTGACGATTGAGAATGAAGGACTCCACACCAAGTGCGGGTGGAGTCCCTTTGCGGGGATGCGGGTGAGGGGGCGCGTACGGCGCGTTCAATTCAGAGGGGTGCCGGCGATCGTGGATGGGGCGATGGTATTGCCCCGATCGGTCGTTCCCGGCGATCGACCCCGTGATTAGTGCACAGAAGAGCCCGCATTTGCGGGCTCTTTTTCTGCGGCTCTGTGGTACGAAGGTGTAGAAAGCTCATACAAGAGGGGGGAAATGATGGACTACGTAAACGAGTTGCCGAAGCTGTTTGAGACCCTGGAGACGCCGAGCTATCAGGTCGTGGGCAATGGGATGACCGATCAGGACGTCATCTCGGTGGATCAGTTCGACCGCGAGAAGCTCTCCTATATCTTTCATCGTGCGCACGAAATGCGTGAGATGGTCGACCGGGTGGGCTCCTGCGATCTGCTCAAGGGCCGCGTCCTTGCCTGTCTGTTCTACGAGCCCAGCACGCGGACCAGCGCCTCGTTTATCGCGGCGATGGAGCGCCTGGGCGGGGGCGTGATCCCCATCACGCAGGGTGTGCAGTTCAGCAGCGTCAGCAAGGGTGAGAGCCTGCCCGACACGATCCGGACGCTCGAGCAGTATGCTGACGTGATCGTCTTGCGCCATCCCGAGATCGGTGCGGCAGAGCTCGCAGCGGATGCGGCGACGGTTCCCGTGATCAATGCAGGCGACGGCACCGGTGAACACCCCACGCAGGGTTTGCTCGATCTCTTCACGATCCGGGAGGAGCTTGGACGGATCGATGGTCTGAAAGTCTCGATGGTGGGCGACCTGCGGAACGGACGCACGGTGCACTCATTGACCCGGTTGCTGATGCAGTATGATGTCAGCTACCGCTTCGTCTCGCCCGAGATCCTGCGTCTGCCGATGTCGCTGATGAACCAACTGATCGATCGCAAGATGAAGGTGCGCGAGACGCACAAGATCGACGATGTGATCGAGAACGCGGACGTGCTCTACGTGACGCGCGTGCAGAAAGAGCGCTTCAGCGATCCGGCCCAGTACGATGCGGTCAAGGACTATTACCGTATCACGCCCGAGACGATGCGCCGGGCGAAGCCGACGATGGCGTTGCTGCACCCGCTGCCCCGCGTCGGCGAGATCGACCCCGAAGTCGACAGCGACCCGCGGGCGGCCTACTTCCGACAGGTTCAGAATGGCATGTTCGTGCGCATGGCGCTGTTGGCTGCAGTGTTGGGTCGCGCTTGAGAGCAGGTCGTCAAGTGTCCTGGGCGCCCCCTCGTGGGACGGGCCGGGCTCATCATCAAGGAGGCTATTGTGCAAGACAGCTTTATCGACAAACTGACATCGTCCGTTCGCGGCAACGACTCGCTGCTCTGTGTGGGACTGGACCCTGACCCGGCGCGCATCCCCGCCACGCTGCTGCCGGATGCCGATGAGGCTGAGCGGTTGCGGGCCTTCTGTGTGGACATCATCGAACGGACTGCCGATCTGGTCTGCTGCTACAAGCCGAACATCGCGTTCTTTGAGCAGGCCGGCCCCGCAGGGCTGGCAGCGCTGCGCGAGGTGATCGCAGCGGTGCCCGATGGCGTTCCTGTTCTGCTGGATGCCAAGCGCGGCGACATTGGGAACACGGCCAAGGCCTATGCTCGGGCGGTGTTCGATGGGCTCGGTGCCGATGCGGTCACCGTCAGTCCCTACTTGGGGCGGGATAGCGTCACCCCCTTTCTAGACTATGAGGGCAAGGCGGTCTTTCTGCTCTGCCACACCTCGAATCCCTCGGCTTTGGAGATCCAGCACCATGGCACGCCGCCGCTGTACCAGCACATCGCCCGGCAAGGGCAGGCTTGGGGTGGCCCGGATGCGGTCGGCTTCGTGGTCGGGGCGACAGAACCCCGTGCGCTCAAGGCCGTGCGGCGGCTGGCGCCGGATCGCTGGATCCTGGCCCCGGGGATTGGGGCCCAGGGCGGCGACTTGGAGGCGGCGCTCGACGCAGGACTGGATGGAACGGGTCGCGGGGTCATTGTTCCGGTGTCCCGCAGCGTGCTCTACGCGCCGGACCCCCGCGCTGCGGCCCGGGAGATGCGCAGAGCCATCAACGCCCGTCGCGGACTTGTCGAGCCTGCCGCGGATATGGCGCTGCACCTCTTTGACGCCGACTGCGTGCGCTTCGGGGAGTTCACTCTGGCCTCGGGCAAGACCTCACCGATCTACATCGATCTGCGTCGCATCATCTCCTATCCCGAGCTCTTCGAGAGGGTCGTGGACGCCTATGCGGAGCTCGCGCAGCATCTCTCGTTCGACCGCCTAGCTGCGGTGCCCTATGGCGCGCTGCCGGTAGCGGCTGGTTTGGCGATGAAGCTCAAGCGGCCCCTGGTCTACCCGCGGAAGGAGGCCAAGGGCTATGGAACCGGGCAGGCCATCGAGGGGGCTTTCGAGCCGGGGCAGGTCGCGCTGGCGATCGAAGACGTCGTGACGAGTGGTGGCAGCCTGCTGCAGGCGATTCGCACGATGGAGGGGAGCGGGTTGCGGGTGCGCGATGTCGTGGTGCTTCTGGATCGCGAGCAGGGCGGGCGTGATCGGTTGGTCGACGACGGGCGAGAGCTGCACGCCGTGTTGACGCTGAGCGAGCTGCTCGACACGCTTCACGAGGCAGGCAGGATCGATACGGCGACGTACAGGTCGGTGCGGGTCGATGGTTGATTTCCTCGGGCTGCGCCTGCGCAACCCCATCGTGCTGGCCTCGGGGATTCTCGGTACCAGCAGCCCCTTGCTGCTGCGGGCCGCGAGGGTAGGCACGGGTGCGGTAACCACCAAGAGCTGTGGCCCGCGACCTCGGGCCGGGCATCCCAACCCGGTAGCTGTGGACTGGGGCCACGGCGTGATCAACGCGATCGGCCTGAGCAACCCGGGCGCCGATGAGGAGGTTGGGTTGCTGGTCGAGGCGCGGGCGCAGCTGGCGCAGCTCGGTGTGCCGCTGTTCGCGAGCATCTTCGGCGGCACGGTGGGGGAATACGGCTAGGTCGCAGGGGTCGTCGCGGCGGCCCGTCCCGACCTTATCGATGTGAATATCTCCTGCCCGAACGTGGCC
>CAZYYC010000261.1:0-5966 GCA_964650935.1 uncultured Anaerolineales bacterium | reverse complement strand
CCGCCGCCCGCAGGGCCAGGAGCGCGCCGTAGATCGCTGCGACGCCGGCCTTGTCGTCGAGATAGCGCGAGCGGATGAATCCGTTGGTCAGTTCCACCCTTGGATCGACGTAGACAAAGTCGCCGACCCTGATGCCCAGCGCTTCCGTCTCGCTCTGGTTCTGGGTAACGGCGTCAAGGCGTACCTCGTAGTTCTCGCCCTCGCGCTTCAGCTCACGTGTCTCGTTGCCGTAGATATGGACCGAGGCCTTGGTCGGCAGGATGCTGCCGCGAATAGCTGTGCCGTCTCGTGTGATCACCCGGCACCCCTCACCCTCGACCGTGTGCCAGTCGAAGTTGCCGACTTGGGTGACGAGCAGGCGCCCGTTGCCCTTGATGCGTCGTACCATCAGTCCTAACGTGTCGACGTGGGCGGTGAGGGCGCGGGGGCAGAGTTCGTCGCCGGGCCACGTGGCGACCAGAGCGCCCTTGCGTGTTCGGCGCAGGGCGAGCGGCAGGGCGTCGAGGGCCGCCTGCACATAGAGGATGGCCTTGGCGGTATCGCCCGTGGGGCTGGGCGTATTAAGCAGGCCGACCAGGAAATCAACCGTCTGTTCAATCGGGACCCTAGGTAGTGTCATCATGCATCCTCTCCGGCTAGTTCCTCACGCTCGTCAGTATAGTGGGGTCGCACCGGCTGGCAAGGACTTACTGCGATAGCACCACGCTTGCCGCTGGGACCAGTTGCCCCAATAAGCCGCCGATGCTATGATGGCACCGGAAAGGCGTGACCATGGATCAAGTGCCGGCGGATCGTCACAGCGGACCTCAGGACCGATCGTCAGGTGAGCGGTCTATCACCCTATCCCCAGCTGTGCGTCTGCCTGTCGAGCGCCTCACGTCCCTCCTTAACCAGGCCTATGCGGATTACCCCGTGCCGGTGCGGCTGGGTGAGGGCCAGTTCCAGTCGATGTGCGATGATATGGATATTGATCTGGCGCGATCGGTCGTGGCGCTGGCGGACGGAGAGCCGGTCGGGCTGGTGTTGCTCTCCTGTCGCGGGCCGGAGGGATGGGTCAGCGGGGTCGGCGTTCACCCGTCCTGGCGCCGCCAAGGCATTGCGCGACGGATGATGCGGGAGATCCTCTGCCTTGCCTGGTGTGCGGGCCTCGCGAGGTTGCGGTTGGAGGTCTTGACGCAGAACCGTGCTGCCGGCAGCCTCTATGAGGAACTCGGGTTTGAGCGAACGCGTGATCTCCTTTCCCTGAACCTGATGTCTGAGTGGCTTGCGCCCGCCATCGAGCCTCTCGGGTTCGGCACCGTGACCCCGGAGCGCGTCAGCTCGTTGTTGCGCGACCACGCACGCTTTCACGAGGTGGACCCCTCATGGCAACGCGATCTGGCCTCGTTAACCAAGCGGGTAGGGTATCTCATGGGCCTGGCCTATCGAGAGGGAGCCGACATGAAGGGCTACCTGATCTATCAGGCTCAGGTAGGGAGGTTCGCGATCCTGGATCTGGCGGTCGACCCTGCGCATCCTCGGAGGCTCGACGTCGCCGAACTGATACTCAGCACGTTGCATGACGTCTCACCGGGGATGGAAGGGCATATCATTAACGTGCCTGCTGAAGATCCACTTCTCCCGGCCTTCACGGCGGTCGGCTACCGCGTGTGGCAGCGCCAGCACGAGATGGTGGCGCATCGGCGCCAGGTATGACCCGCGGTGTAGATTGACCGACACCTGTCCCGGGTGCGATCCCACGTGATCTGCACACCGACCCCGAGGGACATGCGGGGGAGTAGCGAGGGCTCTACACGCAGTGGGTGTGGAGGAGCACGATGGTAGAATCGGTACGATCACCGACAGGCGATGGGCTGGGGGTAGCGTCCCAATCCGAGGACGCCGGTGGGATCCGCGCGGCGCACTGTGAGAGCTGCGGGCGCTACGTCGGTGCGTATGAACGTTGTCCCTACTGCGGCGCGCGCATGGTCGGTCGCGTGAGCATCCGGACGATCAAGATCGTGGCGGTGTGCGTCGCTACTATTGGGTTGGCACTGCTATGGTGGCAGGCACGCCGCGTCGAGATCCCCCAGATCTCGATGCAAGACGTCTCCAATACCATGAACCTCGCCTATGTGCGTCTCGCCGGTCGCATCACGCGCCAACTCACCTATGATCCGGCGGGTGGGTACCTAGGGTTCTGGTTGGCGGAGGAGATGGCGACTTCGGAAATGGGCCGAGACGTAGCTGAGGTCCACGTCAACGTCTATCGTGACGTGCTGGCGGATCTGCTGGAGGCGGGCGCCGTGCCTGCGCTGGGGGATGAGGTGACCGTGGCGGGCACGCTACGCATTCGTGAGGACTACGCAGCGCTGACCGTCAACGTCGCCGATCATCTGGAGATCCGGCGGGCTCCGGCTCGCGAGAGATCGTTGGGCGAGGTCACGACGCTCGATGCGGGCCGGCACGTGCGGGTGGTGGGCGAGGTACGCCGCGTCTACAGGCCTTACGAGGGCTTGACGTTGATCACGCTAGGCGATGCCGAGGCCGAGCTCGTCGTTGCCGTGGATGACGTCATCACGGCGCTGACGGGTACGCTGCCCGATCTTGCCGAGGGGCAACGCGTCGAGGTGGAGGGGGTCGTGACGCTCTATCGTTCCACGCCCCAGCTCGTGCCGGTGTGCGTCGCGGATATCGAGGTGTTGACCTCTGCGGACGCACTGACACCTGAGCCTCAGCCGGTCTCGAACGTCCCTGTGTTGACGCAGGAGACCCCCTCACCGGAACCCATTGCGACGGTGACCGTCGTGCCACCTCTTGCGCTGGGGCGGCTGGATGCCGAGGATGTGGGCCGCAAGGTGCGTGTGAGCGGGCACGTCGTCTTGCTGGAGGGTATTCGGGGAGGCGTCAAAGCCACGCTTGACGACGGCACGGGTCAGATCATCCTCCTCATCTGGGACGATGTCTACCACGCCTTGGATGCCCCGTTCTCGCTTGACACAGGGGCGGAGGTTGACGTTGTGGGTAAAGTGGCGCTCTATGAGGGCGCCTTGGAGATCGTCCCGGCGACCGCCGATGACGTCACGATTCTCGTGCCTGCATCACGACCTGACTGGGTGGAGGTTAGCGCGCTGGGATCGGGCGACGTGGGGCGGATCATGCGTATACGCGGCGTGATCGGCGCTCCGCAGCCCTTCTCGGCGGGCGTCAAGGTCCCGCTTGACGACGGCACCGGCGTGATCATGCTGCTCCTGTGGTCGAATCTCTATGAGGCGCTCGACCCGCCGCCCACTGCGGGGCAGCGGGTTGAGGTGGTGGGCACCCTCAGCGTCTTCCGTGACGAGTTGGAGCTCGTGCCCCGGACCCTCTATGACTGGCGCGTGGGGCCACCCGATGGGTGAGGTCCTGCTCTGGGCGCTGCTCGGCGCCGTGGTCGCGTCGTTCATGGCCTTGATTCCCGCTCTGCACATCTACAACGTCGCCGGGCTGCTGCTCTATGCCGTCAGCTCCGGACGCGTGGCTCTCGAGGCTGAGGCGTTAGCTTTCCTCCTGTTGGGCATGATCACAGGCTATGCCATGGTCAACACGATCCCCAGCATCTTCTTTGCCGCACCCGATGAGAGCATGCTCTTCGTGGTCCTGCCGGGCCAGAGCTACTTGATGCAGCAGCGCGGCTACGAGGCGGTCGTCCTGGTGGGGCTCGGCGGGTTGGGTGGCTTGGCGGTGTTGGCGGCGATGACGCCCGTCGCGACGCGGGTCATACCCGCCATACGCGCGATCTTGAGTCCGCACCTCGGATGGTTGCTTTGGGCGATCATCGCCTATCTACTGGTCTCCGAGTGGCCGAAAGGCTCGGGGCAGATCCCGGCGCACGGACACCTGCCGCCTCCTTGGCGACGGTGGTGGGATGGGTGGCGTTCGCTCGTCGCGGGACTGGTGACCTTCCTGCTCTCGGGCCTGCTGGGGTTCATCCTCCTCTACCGCTCCCCGCTGCCCGTCGACATGGCCTACCAGCATCTGCTGCCGGCGTTTGTCGGCCTCTTCGCCGTCCCGTGGGTGATCCTCAATCTGCTTGCCCGCACAACGCTCCCCCCACAGCACATCGGGTCAAGCGTTGAGGTCTCATGGTTCCACGTGGTTCAGGGCATCGCCTCGGGTGCCGCCGGTGGACTCTTCGCCGCCTTCTTTCCCGTCGTCACCGGGGGCGTCGGCGGTCTCCTTGCCGGACACGCGACCGCTCAACGGGATCAGCGTGTCTTCCTGATCGCGCAAGGCGCAGCGAAGACCGTCTATTATGTCGGCGGACTGCTGCTCTTCTTCGTGCCGGGCCTGCACCTTGTCCGCGGGGGGATGGCCTGGATGATCAGCACCCAGTACACCGCCTATACCCTCGACCACTACCTGCTGGCGACCGCTGCCGCGCTGCTGGCGGGCGTTTCGGCTTTCCTGCTCTCACTGGGGTTCGCCCGTGCTGTCGCCGCGCTGTGCGCGCGGGTGGGTTACCGTGCCATCAGTTGGGCGACGTTGGCGCTTCTGATCCTCGTGGTGCTCGCGGTGACGGGACCGGTCGGCCTCGCGATCTGCGCTGTAGCGACCGGCATCGGTCTGATCCCGGCGCTGTGGGGTGCCCGTCGCTTGAACGCTATGGGTCTGCTGCTGTTGCCGTTGGCGCTCAACATCGCCGGGGCCGGGGACGCGGTCGCCGCGTTTCTGGGATTGCTGGAGTGAGCCATCCTGATTTCAGGGCACATGCATGTCAGTGCGGAGCTACCTTCCGGGCAGCCGGATGAGCCCCACGCAACGCAGCCTGGGCGTTGGGCACTTGAATCCGCACTGCGCAACGGGCTCGCTAGCTTCCCGGTAGGTCACATGGGATGGCTCCGCCCCGAACTTGGTTGAGCTGCCACGGGCTTGTGTTATAATATGGTTATGCGAGACACGGTGACTCGCCCCCGTAACACCAGCCGCAGGTTGTAGTAGGGTTGCACAAGGATTGTGTTCTCTAGTTTCGCGATACTGTTGGTTCTCTCAAAGACTCAGGTCCTTATGGTGACCTTGGCCCCTACACTTGGACCTCTGCCAAGGTAGTGGACGCTTCGCCCAACTGCTTGGGACCCATCAAGTGGGAGAGTGGCTCGCTAGTTCTGCTTGTCTTCCGCTTGTTCATCGTACTCTATCTAGGTTCTTAGGGCGTACCAAGGAGGATCAACCATGTATCGTCAACGCTTTCGCCTCTCGTTGGCCTTGGCTCTGGGCTGTGCTCTGCTGGTTCTCTGCCTGGTCCTGCTGCAACCCTCGACGCCAGGCCTCGGGCATCCGCTCAGGCTCGAGGTCGTCGAGCCGGCTGCGCTCACGGCGGCTCCGGATGTCGGCATTCACAAGGGGTATCCGGGTGGTTTTGCCCGGCCCGGCGGCAAGCTCGTCTACATTATCGCTTACTGGAATGATGGCGATGCCGCCGCGGAGGACGTGCGCATCGTCGACACGCTGCCGGCCTCGACGACTTGGGCGGGCGACACCAGCGGTCTGGCGCCCGACATCGACGCGCACGGTGTCGTGACCTGGCATGTGGGCGACCTCCCCGCCTTCGGCGGCGACGATCATTGGGGCGTCTTCGCTGTGACGCTGGACGTCGACAGCGCGGTGACGACCGGTGACGATGCGATCGGTAGCAACTGCGTTGACATCTCAACGAACACCCCCGGTGACGCAAACCCGGACAATGATAGCAGCTGCACCGATCCGGTTGACGTCCAGGAGAGCGACGTCGGGATCAGCGTCGACATGTGGCCCAGTCCCGGCGACCCCACGCCGGGTCAGGAGTTTGAGTACACGATTCGCTGGTGCGCCGAACATGGGGCCAACTTCGGCCCGGTCTGGCTGACCGATACGCTGCCCGCCGCGACGAGCTTCGTCGGTTGGCGTGCTGAAGGGTGGCCACAGGCGCTGTGGACTGAGGTCGTCACCACCGGTGGACAGTTCGCGCT
>CAZYYC010000260.1:0-5970 GCA_964650935.1 uncultured Anaerolineales bacterium | reverse complement strand
GTGGAGCGGGTGCCGCTGCGCTCGGTGCGCCGGGCCATCGCCAAGCAGATGGCACTTTCGTGGTCACAGATCCCGCACGTCAGCACGCAGGACTTAGTGGACATCACAGAGCTCGAGTCGCTGCGGCGGCGTTACAAGGATGAGGTCAAAGAACGCGATGGGGCGCTGACGATCACGGTCTTCGTGATCAAGGCGCTGACGAACGCCCTGAGGGAGTTCCCGAAGTTCAACGCGAGTCTGGATATGGCATCTGAGGAGATTGTGCTCAAAAAGTACTATCATATGGGCATCGCCGTTGACACGGAGCGCGGGCTGCTGGTGCCGACCATCCGCAACGCCGATCAGAAGAGCGCCCTCGACCTGGCGATCGAACTGAAGGCGCTGGCGGGGCGCGCCCGAGAGGGTCAGGCGAGCCTGGAGGATATGCAGGGCAGTACGATGACGATCACGAATGTGGGCGCGCTTGGTGGGACGGGTTTTACGCCGATCATCAACTACCCTGAGGTGGCGATCCTGGGGCTGGCTCAGGCGCGGGTGCAGCCGGTCGCTCAACGGGTGGCTATGCCCGAGGATGCGTCGCCTGATGATTTGGAGGCTGAGCTTGCCCAGGGCTATGAGTTCGTGCCACGGCTGATGATGCCGATCATCCTGACCTTCGACCATCGGGTCAACGACGGTGCCGAGGCACAGCGGTTCCTGAACCGCGTTATCGAGCAGCTCGAACAACCTGAGCGTCTGTTGATGGGATTATGAGGAGGCGGCTACGATGAACCAAGTGGGAGAGTTGAGCGTGCAGGAGGCCACCCTGGGGGGTGGGTGCTTCTGGTGTCTCGAGGCGGTCTATGATCAGGTGCGCGGCGTGCGTGAGGTCACGTCGGGCTATGCAGGGGGCACGGTGCCCAACCCGACCTATGAGCAGGTGTGCAGCGGGGCTACCGGTCATGCGGAGGTTGTGCGTCTCGCCTTCGACCCCTCGGTGATCACTTACCGGGAGATCCTTGAGATCTTCTTCGCGATCCACGATCCGACGACCCTCAACCGCCAGGGCGCCGATGTGGGGACGCAGTACCGGTCGGTGATTTTCACCCACGGCGCAGAGCAGCGGGAAGTGGCGGAGGCGATGATTCGCGAGTTGGACGCATCAGGGGCCTATGCGGACCCGATTGTGACGCAGGTCGAGCCGCTCGAGGCCCTCTACGTGGCAGAGGACTACCACCAGGAGTACTTTGCGAACCATCCCGGTCAGCCCTATTGTCGTGCCGTGGTCGGACCCAAGGTGGCGAAGTTCCAGAAGCACTTCGCCGCCGTCCTTAAGCCGGTGTTGTGAGGAGCCTTACGATGAGTGAGAAGATCAAGAGAACTGACAACGAGTGGCGCGCGCAACTCTCACCCGAGGCGTACCACGTCCTGCGTGAGAAGGGTACGGAGCGGGCGTTCACGGGTGACTACTACGAGCTTTTCGATGTCGGGACCTATCGCTGTGCCGGGTGCGGGCAACCACTCTTCTCGTCGGAGACCAAGTATCATTCGGGCAGTGGCTGGCCCAGCTTCTACGCGCCGATCGCCGACGCGAACATCGAGACCGAGAACGACCGGCGTCTCTTCATGTCGCGGACCGAGGTGCACTGCAGCCGTTGCGGCTCGCATCTGGGCCACGTCTTCAATGACGGGCCGGCGCCGACGGGCTTACGGTACTGCATCAATTCGATATCGTTGGACTTCGAACCGGGGGAGGGTGGCTGATCTATGGTGATGGGAGAGATGACCCAGGAAGTCGGCATAGCCGTGATCGGCGGCGGGCCGGGGGGCTATGCGGCGGCCTTTCGAGCTGCAGATCTGGGCTATGACGTGATGGTGATCGATGAGGCGCCGCGACTGGGCGGCGTCTGCCTTCACCGCGGCTGTATCCCTTCAAAGACGCTGCTCTATCTGAGCCAACTGATCCACGATGCAGCCACCTCGGCCGACCTGGGCGTCGCTTTCAGTGAACCCGAGATCGATCTGGATAAGGTCCGCGGGTTCAAAGCGCGGGTTGTGGATCGCCTATCCGACGGACTGATGCGGTTGGCGAAGCAGCGCGGCGTGCAGGTCGTGCAGGGGCGGGCCGCCTTCGAGGACGCCCGTACGCTCAGGCTTCAGGGAGCAGACCTGGCTCACGTCAAGTTCGATTACGCGATCATCGCAACCGGGTCCCGAGCCATTGCCCTGCCGGGGAGCTCGTTTGAGCTCGGTGGCAGGATCATGAGCTCGACCGGAGCCCTGGAGCTGGCCGACGTGCCCGAACGCTTGCTGGTCATCGGCGGAGGTTACGTGGGCCTGGAGCTGGGGTCGGTCTATGCGGCCCTGGGCAGCCGGGTCACGGTGGTGGAGATGCTGGACCGGCTCATCGCGCAGTCGGACGAGGATCTCGCGCGTCCCCTGGTCCGGCGCATAGGTGAGGTGTTCGAAGCGGTCTATACCGGGACCAAGGTCGCCGGGATGGAGGAGGACGCGTCGGGTGTCCGGGTCACGTTCGAAGGCGAGGTCGAGGAGAAGGTGCAGCGTTACGATCGTGTGCTGGTCGCGGTGGGGCGCCGACCCAATTCGTCAGATCTGGGGCTGGAGAACACCGAGGTTGTCGTGGATGACCGCGGATTCATCCAGGTGGATGCTCAGCAACGGACCGCAGATCCGCGCATCCTTGCCATCGGCGACGTCGTCGGCGGGATGATGCTGGCGCACAAGGCGATGTACGAGGGGCGCATTGCGGCGGAGGTCATCGCCGATCTACCGGCGGCCTTCGATGCGGCAGCGATCCCCGCTGTGGTCTACACCGATCCGGCCCTCGCCTGGACGGGGTTGACGGAGCTCGAGGCGCGCGAGCAAGGGCGCGAGGTGCGAGTGGCGCGCTTCCCGTGGAGTGCATCAGGGCGCGCGTTGACCATGGATGCGCCGGAGGGCATGACCAAGATCATCGCCGACCCTGAGACGGGACGCATCCTGGGCTTCGGCATCGTCGGGCGCGACGCCGGCGAGATGATCGCCGAGGGCGTGCTGGCGATTGAGATGGGCGCACTGGTGGAGGATGTGGCCTTGACGATTCACGCACACCCGACGCTGGCTGAGACGGAGAGCGAGGTCGCCGAGCTCTTCCTCGGTAGTGCAACCCACCTTCTGCCACCCAAGCGGGGGTGAATCGTATCGCGACAACGGTGGCCTTGGCGGATCCCTGTCCACCGCTGATCAGGCGGCAAGCTTGTAGCCCCGTCCTCGGGGCGTCGGACGCGATAGCGCCTCCGATGGAGGCCGTTGCGACCCGCCGCAGTCAGGCGTCAGCCCCGGCCCTACGCTTGACTTGATGATGATTGCTGATATGATGGCGCTCGTCCAATACAGAGTCCGTCGGGCGGTTAGCTCAGTTGGCCAGAGCGCCTCCTTTACACGGAGGAGGTCACAGGTTCGAGTCCTGTACCGCCCACTTCGGTTTTCCCCGCCAGCCTACAGCTCAGGCACATCCTGTCGATTCAGGAACGCCGTGATGACGCTGCGGGCAGCCTCCGGCTGTGACAGGTGAATCCTGCTGCCGGCATCCGGGATCTCGTAGGCCTGCAGAAAGGCCAAGGCGTCTGCGTACTGCTGCACCACGCCGATGTCGACGGGGTCGCACGCGCCACGTAGTAGGATCGCCGGGATGAGGACCTGGCGCAGCGCAGGTCGGGGATCGGGTGGCCTGTCCGCCGTCACGCGACCTACGACCTCGGCATACCCGTTATAGCCCGGCGAGCGCGGCTGCGGCGCGAGGTGGCCGTCTCCGGGGCAGACCATGATGCGCTCGTCGAAGCGCAGGTCGGACCACGCCGAGATCTCCTCCTGGGAGGTGTAGTGCTGCGCGGTGCGGGGGCTGTAGACGGCAATCGCCAGCGCAACGGTGGGCCGCAGATCCTGGATCGTGATGGGCTCTGTCGGAAAGGCCGCCGTACGTGTCTGCTCGATGGCGAAGAGCTGGTCATCCCAGAGGGGGGTAGGCGAGTAGAAGACGACGCGCTCGACGCGATCACGGTGCTCCGTCATGTAGCGCACCGCGATCTCGGCACCGGCGTGATGGGCAATCAGAATCAGTCGGTCGGCGTGCAGGGTCTCGCGGATCGCCTCAAGATCCTGCACATGGCGCCACACGGTATAGGCCTCGATCTCGTCTAGGCGACCCGACAGACCGCTCCCCACCTGATCGTAGAGATAGACGTCGTGGCCCTCCTCTGTAAAGGTTCTGAAGAAGGCGATGTCCTCGTCCAGGACGGCGCGACCGGGACCCCCATGGAGGAAGATGATCGGATTGCGGAGGCCGGTCCCGTTCTCGGCGGTGAAGGCACTGTAGGCGATCTGAGATCCTGTGCGCAGGCTCCATATGCGAGTCTCGGGCCGACGTTCGGGTGAAGCCGTCACCGGGATTGGGGGAGACTGGTGGATGAGTGCTGCTGCGGGCGTGACGACTGCCAAGGTCGCCAGCAGCGTCACGATGAGGCTGAAGCGTGCGCGGCGATCGAGCGCCCACCCTTCTGCCACCAGCCAGGAGATGATCCACACGAAGACGGCGAACCCTAGGGCGGCGGCTGCCGTCATCACGGCAACGCTTTCGGTGAACATGCCGGTCAGCAGAAAGAACTGCCAGGCCATCGCGCTCGAGTAGATGATCCCGAAGAGCAGAATGGCCACGAGGACCAGTTTGAGCCAACGGCTGGGCGCTCGCGCGGTAAGGATGTTCTCGGGCCCATCCTCATCATCTCTGAACCAGCCGATAGCACGAAAAGCACGCTCCACCCAGATGTTGGCGATGCTCATCACCAGGACGCCGGCGAGCGCCCACCAGAAGTTGGCGATGTTGAGCCGGGTCAGTGCAGCGGTCAGCAGGAGCAACAAGCCGTCAACAACGAAGATGAAGAGTCCACCCGTCATAATGATGAAGGGCAGCGCGAGGATGAGCAGGACGCGACGCAGCGTCGTTGAGAGGAGTGTAAAGACAAAGGCTACAACCCAGACGCCGAAGAGCTGTTGGTCCCGACTGATCCCGCGCAAGGCCAGGAGCATCGTCAGGAGCATGTAGTCGATCGCCAGGCGCAGAACGAAGTTGCGGATGCGACGCATGGGTCAGGCCTCGGCCTCTTGGGGCTCAGGTAGCACCTGCTCCCAACGCGCGCGGGGGTCGGATCGGGCGCTGAGTCCGCCGCCGGGCCAGTAGATGCGCCCGGGTAGGTGGTGCTGTCCGTTTGAGATGGCTTCTCTCATCTGAAGCAGGGCCAGCCGCGCGGCGACGTCGGCGCGTCCGGCAGCTCGTACGGCGCCCCAAGTGGTCAAGGTGATGACCTCGTTCATCGCCTCACTCCAGTTCTTGTAGAAGAGATCGAGCTTAGCGGTGACTGCGTGGCCGAGGACGCTGATGTCACGAATGGCCATATGCCACTCCAGCATGTGCATACCCTTCCCCCACTGAATGGGATCCTCCGAGCCCACCTCCTCGTCGAAAACGACATCCAGGTAGATGTGCTTGAACGCCAGCGTGTTGACGGCATAGTCAGTCGGATCCTCGCAGGGAACCGAAATCTCCACGGTGCCGAGGTCTTCGAGGCGGATCTCTTCGTCCAGCCCCCACGTGTAGGCGTGGTCAATGCGCGGGCTCTCGGTGACGGTCAGGGCCTCGCGGTCTCCGGCGATGATCAGATAGTGCACGCGCAACACGTAGGGCGCCGAAAGGCGCCATTTTAGAAAGCGGAAGTAGAATTCCCTCCCGAAGAGCCGAAAGAGACGGCGACGGAGGGTGTCCCCATCCTCACCGATGATGCTGCGCTTGACCTCCTCCACGCCGGTGAGCTGCTGGACCTTGCGCTTGAGCCAGTGCACGGCTCGGTCGACCCGGTGGCGGTCGATGCCGCGTTTGTCTCGTGGTTCGGGCATGATGGGAGAGGTAGGTGCCCGAGCGGCGTCGATGAGGTCCTC
>CAZYYC010000259.1:0-6014 GCA_964650935.1 uncultured Anaerolineales bacterium | reverse complement strand
GACGCCGAGACGGCCGATGATGTGTGGGCCGACATCGAGTACTTTGCCCGCTATGGCTTCAACCGCGCACACGCGACGGACTACGCTGTCATCACGGCGCAAACGGCCTATTTGAAGGCGCACTATCCGCTGGAGTTTATGACGGCGTTGATGACGACGGAGCGTCACAACACCGAGAAACTCGGGTTCCTCATCGCAGATGCGCGCCGCACCGGTTTGGAGGTGGAGCGTCCGAGTCTGAACCAGTCGGACGTCGAGTTCACGATCGAACACCACGATAGCGGCGAGCGTTTCATTCGCATCGGATTGGGCGCGATCAAGAACGTGGGCGATGATGCGATGCAGATGGTGGTGGATGCCCGCAAGGCCCGGGGTCCCTTCACGTCCTTGGATGACTTGGCCGACCGCGTGGACCTGCGTCGGCTCAATCGCAAGACCCTGGAGTGTCTCATTCAGGCCGGTGCGCTGGACGACTTCGGCGAACGCGCCGGTCTGATGACCATCATCGATGCCCTCTTGGGCATGAGTGCGCAGATTCACAGCGCGCGTGACGTGGGCCAGTTCACGCTCTTTGACAATATGGCTGAGATGCGACAGACGATTCCTCTGCCCAGCTATGTGCCGCCGATCCCCGACCGTCAGCTGTTGGAATGGGAGCGCGAGCTTCTGGGTACCTATCTCTCCAAGCATCCGCTGACCGATCAGGAGGCCGATCTGCTTGCCCGCGATATCACCAACACCCTGATGGGTCAGCATGCCACCGAGGCACCGGGTCAAGTTCTCAAGGCTGTGGGGATGGTGCTGCGCGTGCGCCGCATCACGACTAAGAAGGGGGAGATGATGGCCTTCTTGACGCTGGAGGGCCCCGGCGGCGAGATGGAGGTCGTCGTCTTCCCCAGGGTCTACGAGGCTTACAAAGAGCTCCTTGTACCGCAGCGCGTCGTGGTCGTCTGCGGCAAGCTGGACCAGCGCCCGGGACGCGATGACCGACCGCTGCTGGCGGATTGGCTCAAGGAGCCGCATGAGTTTGCCCTTCAGGTCGGCGCGCCGCCGTCATCTTCTACCCTCGGTCGGCAGAGCATTGCGGAGTCACCGGCGCCGACCTATGGTGGCTCCTCCCCAGCTGTCGGCAACGGCAACAACGGATCACCTCATAGGGCCCATGGACCTGTGTCTTCCTCATCACGTGCTGCAGCCTCCGTACTCGCCACCAATGACAACGGAGACGCGACTCGGGAGGTGATGCCGGCTCCGCCCCCCGAACCCCCATCGCCGCCGGCAACCCTCTACATCACGTTGAAGCGCACCGGCGACAATTCTCGGGACTTTGAGAAGCTGACGCGGCTTCACCGCATTCTTAGGACCGAGCGTGGGTCGGATCAGTTTGTCGTTGTCTTGGAAGGAGAAGAGAAGATCGAATTGGACTTCCCCAATGAGTACACGCACTGCACGTACGACTTAAGGCAGCAGATTGCCTCCGTCGTCGGTGCCGAGAACTTGCGCGTCATCCAACAATCCGGGCACTGGCAAACCGCTGATGCTCACAGTTGAGAAGATCGACACCGGCAATCGGCGCCAGGTGCGCCGCTTTGTCGAGTTTCCCTATCGCCTCTATCGTGATCACCCCCAGTGGGTGCCGCCCATCCGCGGCGATATCCGCGTGATGCTCGATCGTCAGAAGCACCCCTTCTACGAGCATTCGGAGGCCGATTTCTTCCTTGCTGAACAGAACGGTGAGGTCGTGGGCCGCATCGCGGCACTGGAGAATCGCGCCTATAACGCGTTTCACGACACCAAGATGGCCAACTTCTACCTCTTTGAGTGCGTCGATGATCGCGCCGTGGCCGAGGCGCTCGTCGCCAGCGTTGTGACATGGGCGCGCGGGCGCGGACTCACGACGTTGGTGGGCCCCAAGGGGTTCGGCGTGCTGGATGGCTATGGGCTTCTGGTCGAAGGCTTTCAGCACCGCCAGATGATGACGATGATGAACTACAATTACCCCTACTATCAGGCGCTCTTGGAAGGGGTGGGATTCCGGAAAGAGGTCGATTTCGTCTCCTGCCATATCGGCGTGGACACCTTTCAGCTACCTGAGCGTGTGCACCGCATTGCCCGGCGGGTATTGGAGCGCGGATCTCTGGAGATCAAGCGCTTCCGTTCGGTACGCGAGGTCAAGGCGTGGACGGGTCGCATTCGCGAGGCCTATAATCGTGCCTTCGTCAATAACTGGGAGTTCTGTCCTATCACCGAGCGCGAAGCGAAGTTCCTGATGGATAACGCGATCAGTCTCTCCGACCCGCGGCTCATCAAAATCATCGTTCACGATGAGGAGATGGTGGGATTTCTCTTCGGGTTCCCGGATGTGTCAGCAGCCCTTCAGCGTGCCAAAGGGCGCCTGACACCCTGGGCGCTGGTGGATCTGCTGCTGGAGATGCGGCGCACAAAGTGGCTGGCTCTGAACGGCGCCGGCCTTGTGCCGGAGTTTCACGGCGTAGGCGGGAACGCGCTGCTCTATGCCGAGATGGAAAACACGATACGCGAAAGCCGGTTCGAGCAGGCGGACCTGACGCAGGTGGCTGAGACGGCGGTTCAGATGCGCCGGGATCTGGAGAACGTCGGCGGGGAGATGTACAAGAATCACCGCGTCTACCGGATGGCGTTGTAGCTCTTGCGCAGATGACGAATTGTGCTATACTGGCGCTTGCTTGGGCGGTTAGCTCAGTCGGCTAGAGCGCCACGTTGACATCGTGGAGGTCACAGGTTCAAGTCCTGTATCGCCCACCAAGAGAAGGCCGGGAACCTCCCCGGCCTTTTTGCTTTCCTTGACTAAACGCTGTAACCACGGACAATCGCCCTGAGAAAAGAGGAATCAGAGATGACCAACTCGCATGTTCAACGCTGGAGTCCGAGTAAGCTGAGGCTTGCCCTTTTGGTGTGTGTTGGCCTCGCTGTCCTGAGCGGTTGTGTTGCGCCCTCGCCTTCACCCACACCGACCCCCACGCGCACGCCCAGCCCGACCGTGACGCCCACACCTACCCACACACCGATGCCCACGCCCACGCCAACCCCCGCCTTCCCGGTCACGGCAGGTTGTTCGCCGGCCGTGCCTGCCGGTGCCTGCGCGCGCTTTCAGGCACTTGTCGCCGCCGATCCGACGCACTTCGTCTGGGCTGACGCTCCTGCCGACATCCTGCTCACGGATCAGATGTCGGGCGAGCTCGAACCGGTGGGGGCCTGGGTTTTTGCGGTCGCGGCCCCCTTCTTCACCGTCGAGGATGATGTCACCACCACCGATCTGTTGGCAGTGTGGCAGGGAAGCCCCGCAGGCCCCTTCACCGAGCGGTCGCTGTTGGCAGCACCGGACACCGTGGCGGCTCTGTCGAATGTGTGTGGCGCGCCTGTTGCAGGTGCCGTGCAGCTGATGGAGGCGGAGGCCCTGCTGGACGCAGCGGAGGCGGGGGGTGGATGGGCGTTGATTCCCTTTGACGCCTTGGTGCCTGAGTGGAAAGTGCTTCGCCTGGATGGAATGTCGCTGCTGGAGAAGGGGGGCGACCTCTCCGACTATCCCTTGCAGGTGCCGCTCTTCCTGGATGCTCGTGCACGCCCTGAGGTGCGTAGCCTGCTGGATGTCACGGCGACCAGCTTCCTGAATCGGGATGAGTCGAAGATGACGCTGGTGGTGATGACTGGGGTGACTGCGCTGACGCGCGCTACGGCTCAGTTGATGGACCGGCGGGGCATCACCTACCCCGCTCAGGATGTCCAGCCCTGGTTTGAGGACGCCGATTTCGTGCACATCAGTAACGAGGTCTCCTTCAAGCCCGACTGTGTGGCGGAGGGCAGCGGCACGATGTCTTTCTGCTCACATGATAGCTACATCGAGTTGCTCGAGGCCATCAACGTGAACACCATCGAGTTGACCGGCAATCATCTTGAGGACAAGGGCACGCAATGGGTCGACTATTCGCTGGATATGTATCGCGAGCGGGGCTGGCGATGGTTTGGCGGTGGCGCTAACCAACTTGAGGGGAGCTTGCCCCTGACGTTGACCCACAACGGCAACCAGATCGCTTTCATCGGCTGCAACACAGTAGGCCCTTTCGCGGACGCGACCTCGGGGGGCGCGGCACGATGTGACTTCCCCACGATGCACCAGACGATCTCCGAGCTTCGTGAAGAGGGGTATCAGACAATCGCTACACTGCAGTATCTTGAGGACTATAGTTATATGCCGACGGCGCCGCAGATGCGGGACTTCCGTGCGTTGGCTGAGGCCGGGGCCGTGATGGTTCAGGGCAGCCAGGCCCATCAACCGCAGACGATGGAGTTCTACTCGGGCGCTTTCATCCACTACGGTCTGGGCAACTTCTTCTTTGACCAGATGTGGAGTGATGGCACCCGCCAGGGGTTCGTGGATCGCCTGACCTTCTACGAGGGCCGCCTCCTGAGCATCGACCTCCGCACGATCATCAATGAGGAGTACGGGCGCCCGCGACCTATGACCGTGGGCGATCCGGAGCCCGCCGCGGATCGCGCCAGGTTCCTGCAGATGATCTTCGATCTTAGCCCTCAGCCGTAGAGGGTCTCGCACATCAGCCAAGGGAGGTGAAGCATGTTACCGACGATTGCCGTCATTGGGGCGGGGACTATGGGCGAGGCCCTGATCAAGGGACTGTTGCGGCAGCGCCTGATCGAGGCGCACGATCTGATCGCGGCTGATCCATGGGCGGAGCGCTTGGCCTATCTCGAGGAGGCCCACGGCATCAGGACGACCTCCGATAACGCAGAGGCTGCTCGCCAGGCTGGGATTGTCTACCTCTCCGTCAAGCCTCAGGTCATAGCGGCGGCTCTCGAGGATCTGCGGTCAGCCGTACGTCCCGGGACGCTGATTTTCTCCATCGCCGCCGGCGTGCCGTTGAGCAAGATCCGTCAGGGGATGGGCGTCGAGAGCGTGATCCGGGCGATGCCCAATACCCCGGCGCAGATCGGGCAGGGCATTACCGTCTGGACGGCGACGTCTGCGGTGACCGAGACCCAGCGCGAACATGCGTTGACGATCCTCAAGGCACTGGGCGACGCGGTCTATGTCGACGATGAACACTATCTTGATATGGCGACAGCGCTCTCGGGCACCGGCCCGGCCTACATCTATCTCTTCATGGAGGCGATGGTGGATGCGGGGGTGCATCTGGGTTTCTCCCGGCATGTCGCAGAGCAGCTCGTCTTCCAGACCGTCATCGGCTCGGCGAACTACGCGCGCCAATCCGGACTGCACCTCGCCGCGTTGCGCAACCAGGTCACTTCACCCGGCGGCACGACCGCGGAGGCGCTCTATCATCTGGATAAGGGGGGATTCCGAACGGTGCTCTCGCGGGCGATCTGGGCCGCCTTTGTGCGGTCGGAGCAGCTCGGGCGAGATGATCGTTAGCTGTTCTGGCTAGACGCAGACGCGGGAGACGATCGATCGTCTCCCGCGTCCTTTTTCGATCTGCCTAGCCGGAGATGCTGCTTCCGGTGAGAGAAACACACCCAACGGAGCGTTGGGTGTGGATGAGTGCTGGTGGGCTTACACCGCGCAGATGCGCGCTGCTACGCTCTACTGCTGCAACGCGTGGATCTGGGACATCAGGCGCGACTTGAGCCGGGCCGCCTTCTTGGGGTGAATCACGTGTTTGCGGGCAGCCTTGTCCAGCTCGCTCGCAGCGCGGGGCATCCAGCTATTGGCGGTGTTGTAGTCACCGGCCTCGATAGCAGTACGCACCGTCTTCACGGCGCCGCGCATCTTGCCCTTGACGTATCGATTCCGCAACCACTTGCGATAGGAATTGCGGACCTGCTTCTTTGCTGATTGAGTATTCGCCACGCTTGACCCTCCGGAACTTCTGTTTCTCGTCTGTCGAATTGTCAGTATACCGCATCTCTCCGTTTTGTCCAGTTGCGCACGGGGACCAAGTTGAACAGGCGTTGACTTGAGATGCATCGATCTTATAATCGGAGAGTAAGTTTCTCTACGT
>CAZYYC010000258.1:0-6026 GCA_964650935.1 uncultured Anaerolineales bacterium | reverse complement strand
GCGGCCTCCAAGACGACAAAGCCCTCCGCCATCGCTGTGGTCTCGGTGTCCACAACCACGACCGGCACGGACGCCTCCCGCGCGCCGATTTGTGCCGTGTTGAACGTCCCGCTTTGTTTGCTTGTGATGTGGATTGAGACGATGCCCTTGGCCCACGTCGCGAGGCTGTGGTAGAGCTCGGCGAACTTGGCGACGGCTGGAACGCCGGTGTGTGCTTCCAGCTCCGGTGAGGCCCTCAGCCTACGGAATAACTCGGGCGGGTCCATCGTCACGCCGGAGATAAAGGACTCGTTGCCCATGTGGACCCAGAAGGGAATGACGTGGATATTGTAGCGGTGAATGAGATCGTCCGGAATACCGGCTGCGGAATCGGTGACAACAGCGATCGTGGGTGTAGACGACATAGCTCCTCCTGATGCCCGGGTCTCTCCAGGGCCCCCTGTTGGTTGATCTTCGTCTGAGTTCTGGTACGATAGCTTCGTGCAGATTTCACCCTTTAGGCGGCTACGGACGCCTTCCCAGACGACGATGCCGATCCGGCAAGGGAGAGTGTACACGGTTGACTACAGGTTGCAAGCGAGACTCTAGATGGAGGATGGGACGATGGCACGCACGGCAGTTTTTGCTGGGCTTGTCGTAGATGAGCGAGACCGACCCGTAGCGGTGACCCGCGTCGGACAAGAGGCCTTCTACGTGGTCGACGAGGATGGGTTCCTACGCCACGTGCCTTCGGAGTCTGTCGATTGTCACGTCCTGACGGCGCTGCAGGAGACCGTGTTGGTTAACCGCGAGGCGGTCGTCCAAGGTATGCTGGACTACCTCGGTCAGGATGACCTCTTCACCAAAGCCGCGGTCGAGAGCTCCATCGGGCAGATGGGCGAGCAGATGAAGCAGCTGCTGGAGGTGGGCTTACCGGAGGAGGCGCGGCAGTGGTTGGGCCTGATGGGCTTTCGTGTGGTGATTGATGTGCACGGTGACGTGGTCGAGCTGGAGATGCCGGGCATGGTCGAGGACGAGGATGACTGATGCGCGGTCGTGGGCCATTTTGTAGGCGTGAGGCATAGGCGACGATGGATTGGGGCACGTGGTTCTCTGCCTTTGGCTTGATCTTCATCGCCGAACTCGGCGACAAGACGCAGTTAGCCGTCGTGACGCAGACGTGCAAGTACCGGCGTCCATGGCCCGTCTTTGTCGGAGGCAGTTTGGCGCTGACCGCGGTCACGGCGCTAGGCGCGGTGGGTGGTCGGGCCCTCAATGCCTTCATCCCCCAGGATGTGATCCGGATGGCCGCGGCGGTGGCCTTTGTGGTGATGGGCGTGTTGATCTGGCGCGAGGCCGTAAAAGCCGAAGCCCGGGAGGCCTGTGATCTCATCGAGGCTGGCGACTGCGCTGCAGAGCCGGGTGGCTGGGACTGGCGGGCCTTCGGTGCCACCTTCAGCCTGCTCTTTCTGGCCGAACTGGGCGACAAGACGCAGTTGGCTGTCTTGGCGTTGGCGGGCAAACAGCCCGAGGCTTGGATCATCTTTTCGGGTGGCGCGGCGGCCCTGATCGGCGTCACCGCCATCGCCGTGTTGGGCGGTGAGAAGCTCTGTCAGTGGATTCCCGAACGGGTGCTGCTGCGCATCTCGGCGTTGGCGTTTGTGGTCATGGGCGCGCTGATGGGCTTCGGCGTGCTTTGAGATTCAGGTGAACATCGGCACAGGAGGGGGGCAGCGATGCAGATTGTGACGGACAGTGGAGCTGATTACCGGATGGCGCTGGAGGACGAAGAGGATCTGGATGTGCACGTGGTGCCGCTCGTCGTGACGCTGGATGGGGTTTCCTATCGCGAGGGTCTTGATATCGAGCCGGGGGCCTTCAACGACCTGCTTGAGGCCTCGGGCAACCTGCCGACGACCTCGCAGCCGTCGGCAGGGGACTTCGCCGAAGTCTACCGTCGGCTGGCGGCGACCGATCCCGATATCCTGTCGATTCATATATCCTCGGGACTCAGCGGGACCCTCAACTCCGCGCTAGCGGCGGCCGAGATGGTCCCCGAGGCCAACATCACCCATGTCGACACCAAGACCCTCTCCGCAGCAAGCGGGTGGCAGGTCTTGGCAGCGGCCCGTGCCGTGAGGGCCGGCTGGCCTCTCGATCGCATCCTCGCTCTGCTGAAGCGGGTCAGCGATGGAACCGACAGCGTCTACACGCTCAACGAGCTCAAGTACCTGATCCACGGCGGGCGCATCAGCCATATGAAGGGCCTGATTGCCTCAGTACTGAACATCAAGCCCGTGATCGGGGTCGAGAAGGTCGGGGGGACCTACGTGCAGCGTGGGCAGGCGCGGGCCTTCAAGGGGGCGGTGGAGAAGATTGTCAAACAGCTGACGGAACAGTATCCTGCCGGCAGCGAGCTGCGGGCACAGGTGCTCCATTCCTTCAACCCGGAGGGCGGGGAGATGCTGCGCGAGCGGGTCGACCAGACCTTTGATTGCACATGGCTGCCGATGGGACCGATCTCGCTGGTGTTGGGCGCACACACCGGCCCCAGCATGGTGGGGGTGGCCTACGCGCCGCTTTCGGCCTGGGCCGACGTGCCGAAATGAAAGAGGGGCCGCACTGCGGCCCCTCTTTTTGTCAGTTCCCCGATCAGAACGTCACCCTTGTACCCGATCTTGATGGTCCTCTGATCGTGACGTTAGCTGAAGCTGCTTACCGCCGGTAAGAACCCCAAGAAGGTTCGATCACCGTCCCCTTCACGGTGATCTACGGGGCCGACTTTCGTGTTCCTGAGCATCTTATGGAACCAAATATCCTTGATCCTCGTCTGTCTTTCTAGATCGGGTTGAGAGCGATTGCTCTCGGATCCGACGAGACCTGAACGGCAAATCTATAGCGTGGGAAGGGATAGAAAGATGAAGGGCAAGTGGATTCTGACGGTCGTGGCAGGGTTGTTGTTGGTGGGACTTGTCGCCGGTGCGGGATTGGCGCTGGCGAATCCGAAGCCGCTTGAGGGTCGAGCGCGCTGGGAGGCTCAGGGCATTCGTGACTACCGGTTTGTCCTGGAGCGTGTCTGCTTCTGTCTGGCCCGTGGCCCGGTCGTCATTGAGGTGCGTGACGGGCAGGTCGTGTCGATCGTCGACGCCGTCACGGGCGAAGCTGAGAGTGATGGGTTTGCATTGGCTGAGATTTACGGCGAAGTGAGCACCATCGACGCGCTCTTCGACGTCATCGACGGCGCAGAGGACGCCGAGGTGGTGACCGTCTCCTACGACGCCGAGTTGGGCTATCCGACCGAGATCTACATCGACGAGTCATTCCTGATGGCCGACGAGGAAATGCGGTATCTGGTGAGCGACTTCGCGCTGCTGGACTGATCTGAAAGTGCAGAAAAGCCGGCATCGTTCGGAAGCCGACGCGCCCACCGACAGAGGATACAAAGAAAGCGCCCCACTGAATCGTCATTCAGTGGGGCGCTTAGCTCCTCGGCCTGGACTCGAACCAGGAACCAACCGGTTAACAGCCGGTCGCTCTGCCAATTGAGCTACCGAGGACCATTGGCCACGCGCCGCATTATACCCACAACTGCGATTTCCGTCAAGTGCGGTTTGCAGGATCAACGAGTGGCGGGGCCTCGCGAGGCCCCGCCCGGGATGTATCCATCGCCCGCCGATTACCCGGCGGATACTGCGATCTTCTTCGTCGTCGGCGTGACCTTCGGTAGGTGCAGCCGCAAGACGCCGTCCCTGACTTTGGCCTCGATCTTGCTCTGGTCGATCTGGTTGGAGAGCGTGAAGCTGCGCACGTAGTCGCCCGTGCGGTACTCCGCGTAGGCCAAAGCGTAGTCCTCGGGTTGAACGTCGTCGATGTAGCCGTTGATGGTGAGCACGTTCTGCTCCAGCGAGATCTCGAGCGAGTCGGCATCTACGCCGGGCATATCAGCGACGACAGCGATGGCGTCATTCGTCTCGTAGATGTCCACGCGGGGGACAAAGGCTCGGCGCTCGCGCGTGCGCTCCGCGCCGCTTTCCACGAGTTCCTGCTTTTCCGTTTCCTGTGCTTGAAGTTCAGTTCCTTCTGCCATGGTGTTACCTCCTCAATCGGTCGTCAGCGCCGTTAGGCGGATGTGACCTGGATCTTCTTCGGCTTATCGGACTCGGCCCGCGGTAGGAAGATGTGCAGCACGCCCCGCTCATACTTGGCGTCGACCTTGTTCGAGTCGACGTTGAAGGGGAGCTGGAACGAGCGGCGGAACTGCCCGCTGCCACGCTCGCGGCGGTGATAGGTCACGCCTTCCTCTACCTCCTCTGCCGGGCGGCTGCCCCGCAGCGAGAGCGTGTCGCCGTGAACGGAGATCTCAAGATCCTCCGGGTTCATGCCGGGTAGCTCGGCGGTGACGACCGCGCCGTCGGCGTTGGTCCACACGTTCATCGCCGGATAGGCTGCCGCTACGCTCAGGCGGGGGCCGCGATCCAGTTGCTCAAAGAGCTGATTCATCTCGCGTCGCAGCCGCTCCATCTCTCGGTAGCTCGATCTGAAATCAAATGGATTGCTTAACATGCTCTGGCCTCCTTCAAAAGCGTCTAGATGTCCTGACACGGAACCTCTCTCGGTCGCGTGCCGGTTCCTGCTCAACTTACGCCTTAAGTGTAGCGCACCCGGATTAGAGCCGGATAAACGTGACATAAGAAAAACGTAAGCGTGGAGGTAAGGGCGGATGGAAGCCTCGTGGCGTACCGGCCCGGGTCGCTCTAATTCGGATCTAATGCTGGTGGCGTATGATAGAAGAAGCATGAACAGATTGAGTTAGGAGGAGACGTATGACAGAGGCGCAGAACGTCGAGGCGATGGAGTTTCGTGCTGAGGTTCAGCAGTTACTTAAGATTCTCTCACATTCGCTCTACAAGGAGCGGGATATCTTCCTACGTGAGCTGATCTCCAATGCATCCGACGCCCTGCATCGCGTTCAGTTCCTGATGCTGACCCATGAAGACGTCCTGGATCCCGAGGTCGAACTCGCGATCCGTATCGAGGGCAATGCGGAGACTAATACCCTGACGATATCGGATACCGGTATTGGGATGACGCGGGAGGAGCTGGTTGAGAACCTGGGCACCATCGCCCACTCGGGTGCGATGGCCTTTCTGGAGAAGCTCGGCGAGCAGCAGAACGGTGATCGCGACGGACTGAAGCTTGATGAGATCATCGGTCAGTTCGGGGTCGGCTTCTACGCTGTTTTCATGGTCGCCGACGAGGTGCGGGTCACCACGCGCTCCTACCAACCGGAGGCCGAGGCCTGGCGTTGGGTCTCCAACGGCGACAGCACCTACCGGCTGAGCCCGGCGGAGAAGAACGACCGCGGCACGACGATCGAGATCCAGCTCAAGGAAGATGCTAAAGAGTTTGCCTCGTCGTGGCGACTGGAGCAGATCGTCAAGACCCACTCGAACTACGTCTCGTTCCCGGTCTACGTCGACGATACGGTCGCTAACCAGCGCACGGCAATTTGGCGGCAGTCGCCGAGCGAGGTCGATGCGGAGGCTTACAACGATTTCTATCGCCAGCTGACGATGGATTTCGACGACCCGCTCTGCCACGTGCACGTCGTAGCGGATGTCCCGGTCGAGGTGCGTAGCGTGCTCTATGTCCCGCGCGGTCAGGACCGTGGCCTGCTACGCGCGCGCACCGACTACGGGCTCAGGCTCTACTCCCGCAAGGTGCTGATCCAGGAGCACAACAAAGAGCTGCTGCCGGAGTACCTGCGCTTCGTCGAGGGGGTGGTCGATTCCGCCGATATCCCACTCAACGTGGCGCGCGAGACGGTTCAGTCCAGCCGCGCGATCGGCCACATCAAGCGCGCACTCCGCGGGCGGCTGATCAAGACCCTGCAGGAGATGGGCGAGGAACAGCCGGAGGCGTACCGGAGCTTTTGGGAGGCGTGGGGTCCCTTCATCAAGGAGGGCGTGGCGACGGACTACAGCGGACGGGACGACCTGTTGCCGCTGCTCAGGTTTGTCACCTCCAAGTCGGACGGCGAGCTGATC
>CAZYYC010000257.1:0-6056 GCA_964650935.1 uncultured Anaerolineales bacterium | reverse complement strand
ACCTTGAGGGGCACCGCTAGCGCTACCGCGTTCTCCATCGTCTCTCGCACCAACGCCGTAGTGGCCTCGACCTCGGACTCAGGCACCTCAAGCACCACCTCATCGTGGACCTGAAGCAGCATCCGCGATTCGAGAGCCGCCTCCTTCAGCGCCCCATGCATGCGTATCATAGCCAGCTTGATGATATCGGCAGCACTGCCCTGAATCGGCGTGTTAATCGCCATACGGAGGCTGGCTTGGCGATCACGCGATCCGGCTTGGCTGCTCAACGTCAGTTCGGGAAAGAAGCGCCGCCGGTGAAGCAACGTCTCGACGTACCCTTTCTGAGCCGCGTCCTCCTGAACGCGATCCATATAGGCACGGACGCCCGGAAAGCGCTCGAAGTAGCGATCGATAAAGGCCTGGGCTTCATCAACCGACAGGTCCAGCTGGCGAGCCAGCCCATAGGCGCTCTGCCCGTAAATCAGGCCGAAGTTCACGGCTTTCGCGATGCTGCGCATCTCATAGCTGACATCCTGCAGCGGCACACCGTAGACGGCGGACGCTGTCGTCGCGTGGATGTCTTCGTCGCGCGCGAAGGCCTCGATCAGTCCCGCATCACGAGAGACGTGAGCCATCACACGCAGCTCAACTTGCGAGTAGTCAGCACCGAGGAGCACCCAACCCTCCTCGGCAACGAAAGCACGCCGCACCCGGCGTCCCTCCTCGGACCGAATGGGGATGTTCTGCAGGTTAGGATTGTTGGACGAGATGCGGCCGGTCACCGTGCCGGTTGGGTTGTAGGACGTATGCACGCGCCCGGTGCGCGGGTTCACCATCTCCGGCAGCGCGTCCACATAGGTGGATTTGAGCTTGGTCAGCTCGCGGTAGCCGAGGATATCTCCGATAATCGGGTGTTCTCCCTGAAGTCCTTCGAGTACGCTGGCACGGGTTGAGTAGGTGCCGGCCTTCGTCTTGCTCGTGCCGCGCGTCGGCAGCCCCAGGCGTTCAAAGAGCACTTCGGAGAGCTGCTGTGTTGAGTTGACGTTGAACTCCCCTCCCGCATGCCGATAGACGCTCTCCTCCAGTTCCGACAATCGCTGGGACAGTTCATCCGAGAGGGCCGCGAGCCACGTGACGTCGAGCGCAATGCCATTGAGCTCCATCTCCGTAAGGACAGGCAGGAGGGGCATTTCGAGCTCGCGGAAGAGCTCATACTGCTCCTGCTCGTGCAATTCGTCTCTCAGCAACTCCGCCAGCCGGAAGGTGAGGTCGGCATCCGCGCCGGCATAGGGCGTCACCTTGGCGACCGGCACCTCCGCCATGGTGATCTGATGGCGTCCCTGACCGATCAGCTCGGTAATCTCCGTCATCTGAACCCCCAGCCGTACCCAGGCTTGGTTCTTCAAGCCCAGGCCCGCATCGGGGTTCAGCACCCACTCTGCGACCATCGTGTCAAAGAGCGGGCCGCGGACCGGCAGGCCGGCCAGGGCCAGCACTTTCATGTCATACTTGAGGTTGTGCCCCTGCTTCTCAATCTCGGGGTCGGCGAGTAGGGTGCCCAAGGTGCCCGCGATGTCCGACAGTGCCACGACGGCGTCGCCCGGCGGAGCCATCACCGGAATGTACCACCCCGCCTCCTCACGGTCCGTCACCGAGATACCCACGAGGTGGGCAGCAACGGCATCCACGCCCGTCGTCTCTGTATCGATGGCTAGGCTGGTGGCCTCGGCTAGACGCTCAACGAGCGCTTGGAGCGCTGGAGCGTCGGCTATCGTCTGATAGCTACCCTCTTCAGCAGGCAAGGATATCGCGGCATCAGCCTGGGCGGCACTGATGTCGTCACCAAACAGCAGAAGCTGCTCACCATCCTGAGCCGCCTCGGGCTCGCCGACGACCGGAACCCGGTCGACGAGTGTGCGGAATCCAAGCTGCTGGAAAAGGCCCAACAGCTGCGCCCGGTCGAACCCGCGCCCGGCCCGCGCCGGTTCGAGATCCAGCGATACGGGGGCATCGACCACGATACGTCCCAGCTTCCGGCTGAGATAAGCCGTCGCCCGCTCACCCTCCAGAGCATTGCGATAGCGTGTGGTCTGATCGTTGAGATGCTCGTAGATGCCGTCGAGGGACCCGTAGTCCTGCAGCATCTGCGTTGCCCCCTTCTCCCCTACCCCTTTGACGCCCGGGATGTTGTCGGATCGATCCCCAATGAGGGCCTTCAGGTCAATCAACTGCTCAGGCGACAGTCCATACTTCTCGCGAACCGAATCCGGCGTGTAGCGCAATGTATCCGAAAAGCGACGCCCGGACGTAAGGACCGTCACGTACTCATCCACCAGCTGGAGCGCGTCGCGGTCTCCCGTCACAATCACGACCTCCACGCCCTGCTCCTCAGCCTGGCGTGAGAGCGTCCCGAGCACATCATCCGCCTCATAATCATCCAGCTCGACCGTCGGAATGCCAAACGCTGCAACGATCTGACGAATGCGGTCCATCTGTCCGCGCATCTCAGTGGGCATCTTCTCACGATGGGCTTTGTAGTCATCGTAGAGGTCGACGCGGAAGGAAGGCCCCTTGTCGAAGGCGACGATCACATAGTCCGGCGCCTCCTCCTCAAGCACCGAGAGGAGCATCGTTGTGAAGCCATAGGTCGCGTTGGTCAACTCGCCGGATGGAGAGCTAAGGTCGATGGGAAGAGCATGAAAGGCGCGATACGCCAGGGAATGTCCATCAATCAGCACCAGTTTCTCACGTGACATAGCGTCGCTCCATAGTTCTGATCCCCTTCGCCCTCGAGGCAAAGGCTATAACGACAAGGGATGAGAGCAAGTGCTCTCATCCCCATTCTAGCACCGAATCCGCAGAGACCGTGTGCGTTAGCGCTTGGCGATGATCAGCCCCGAGGCCGTCCTCTCCTCAGAGGCGTCTGGACCGTCGCGCTGCTCGGCAGGACGCACCTCAGGAGCGCCGGCCCCATCGCCGTCCGCCGGCGCAGGCGCAATCTCACGAGCTTTCGCACGAATCGTGACCACACGATCAGCCGCCTCTTCCTGCCCCTCCTCGCGCATTGAGCTCTCCAGCGCCGCCAGGAACTGCAGGAACTGCGGCGTCAGCATCTTGCTGACCGACCGCAACTGGGCCTCAAGCTGCTCATCCGAAGGAGCCGCCATAAGGCGGCGCGTCAGCGCGATCTCAGGCGGCATCGTGCCCTCAATGACCTCGTTGACGGTGGACGCCACCCGCTGCAGGGCCGCAACGGCCTGCGTATCCTGTGACTGCTGCGCATCCTGTAACTGGGCACCCAATACGCCGAAAAACAGCTCATCCAACTCGGAGAGATGGCTGCTCGCCATGCGCTTGGGATCCTGCGTCATCAGCAGCTTCTCCAGAAGCTGTGCCCGTTCCCGGACCACGTCATCGCTCTGCTCGACCATGGCATCACGCCGGTCGAGGATGGCGCGCCGCAGTCGTTGCAAGGCCGATGCCTCATCGGGAGAGGCCTCTTCAATGCGCCGATTCAGCTTCTGGAAGAAAGCATAGTCCATCAACGAGACACCGTTCTGCACCAGGAGGTCGATCGTCTGCTCGTCGGGGGCCTGCGTCAAGGCGTCGAGTAGGGTGTCACGATTGGGATCCTCGGCAAACTGCCGGATCACGTCGCTGCGCTCACGAAGGGCACGCCCAGTCTCAGTCTCCTCGACCAGGAAGGTGTGGAGGGCCTCCAGCTTCTCAGCTTGCTGCGTCCCTTCTCCCGATGCCCCCGCCAACTGCATCACGTACTCGACAAAGGCAAAGAGCCCCTCATCGACCAGCGAGGCATGCTCGGCCACCAGACTGCCCCACGTCTCCTCCTCTGCTTCCAACAGCGTACCGAGTAACTCACGCTGGTGCTGGCTGCGTGCCATATCCTCCTCGGTGACCCCCTCAATCTCGAGCACGCGCTTGACGAGCGTCTCCAAGTTGATGAACGTCTCAGGCTGCAGCAGGTATCCCTTGCGCTCCTCGGGCGCCATCGCGTCCATCAACTGACGCGTCAATCGCCCCGCGGCCTGCTGCCGCTCGACCTCGTTGGCTCCGGCTTCGACCGGAAGGTAGAGCAAGGCAATTTCCTTCTCCGGATCGTGGTAGATGAAGGGCAGGCCCAGAGCGCCACCTGTACCGCATGAGGGGCACACAGCTACATTGATGGCCCCACCCATGACGCGGTTCCTCACCGACGGGTCAACTCGAACATCCAGGATCTGCTCAATAGGCGCTTGAAATCGTGTTCCACACGATGGGCAACTCACAGTTGCTGCATATCTAGGCGGCATTCACTTGCTCCTTTGTCTATTTCCACATCCACAATCTGCTGCGTGCATGACGCCATCTGCGTCGCGGCGTCCGCATCCTATGCCATTCCATTATACCAGACTCTCATCGCGCCAGATGGCGAGCCCTGTCTCCCGCGGTAGAGCGATGAAAAAGGTCGAGCCGGATCCTGGAGCGCTCGTCACCCAGCAGCGTCCTCCATGGGCTTCCACAATGGCACGGCTCAGGTAGAGTCCGAGCCCCGTGCCCGCCGCCGCGCGCGTCTCGGGGCCCTCCACGCGGTAGAAACGGTCGAAGATGCGCTCTTGCTCGTCGAGTGGGATCCCTACGCCCTCGTCGGCAACGGAGATGAGCACCTCCGCCGGTGTCGACTGTCCCCGGACCTCGATTTTACCACCCCGAGGCGAGTACTTGATGGCATTGGAGATGAGGTTGTCGATCACCTGATCCAGGCGCTCAGCATCGCCGATGACGACCGGGAAGCTGTCCGGGAACTCCATACGCAATTCGTGCTTCCGCGTCCGACCGCGGTACCGACCGACCACGTGCTCCACGATCGAACGCAGGTCGACCTCATCGACGTCACGAAACGGAAGGCCACCAGCCTGGAGCCGCGAGGCATCCAGCAGATCGTCGACGAGGCGTGTCAGGCGGTCCGCCTCTTGGCTGATATCGGAGAGCATGTCCTCGACGATACCGGGATTGCGACGGGCCTCAGGTCGCAGCAGTGTCTCAGCATACCCCTTGATGATCGCCACCGGCGTCTTGAGTTCGTGTGAGACGACGGAGATGAACGTGTCTTTCAGTGCATCAGCCTCCCGGAACCGGGTAATGTCACGTGCGGTACCGATAATGTTGAGCACCTCACTGCCCCGCGTCATCAGCGGAGCGTACGTGATGGCTAAAGAGACCAGGCTACCGTTTCGGCGGCGCAACTCGCCCTCGACGTAGAGGGTGCGCCCCTCGTCGGTCGGCCAGCCCTGAGCGACCGCCTCCTCGAGCGAGCGGCGCGAGGTGCGCCTCGCCCACGTGATCACCTCGTCGTGACGACGCCCTACAGCCTGGGGAGCCTGCCACCCGGTCAAGGCCACCAGGGCACGATTGAAGCGTTCGATCCTCAGATCAGAGCGCAAAACCATCATGCCGTCGGCGCTTGAGTCGAGGAGCGCATCAAGTCGACGCCGCTCACGTTCTGCAGACTCATAGAGGCGCGCATTGTAGACGGCGATGGCGGCATAATCGGCAAAGCTCGCCAGGATCTGACGGTCGTCAGGCGAAAAGCGAGAGCTCTGCGTGCGGAAGATGTAGATGACGCCCAGCAGCTCTTGCTCGGCGATCATGGGAAGGGCTACAACCTGCCGCAGTAACAGCCCCGTCTCCTCGGCGATCTGCCCGAGTTTGTCGGCCAGATCAGGGATGTGGAAGTCCTCGACCCGTTCAACCGGCGGGACGCCCTCCACCAGGGGCTGAAACGAGTCCACGAGAGCGGGCGGCAACCCGTAGCTCGCCAGGAAACCGAATCCCCCGTTCTCGTCGGTGAGTGCGATCAGCCCCGATTGCCCCTGAAGCATATCGACCGAGGCCTGCAGAATCAGCCGCAGCACAGCGCGCAGATTCAGCCGCGACACCATCGCCCGGGCGATGCTGAGCAGGTGATCACGTTGGCGAATGCGCAGGTCGTAGATGCTGAGTGTCATCGTCTAGTTCGCCTAACGCACAAAGAAGGTGAACGCCTCTGCTGCCTGCAGCGCGACCTGACTCACCAC
>CAZYYC010000256.1:0-6150 GCA_964650935.1 uncultured Anaerolineales bacterium | reverse complement strand
GCCGGGACCGCACGACCCGCCTTCGTCGAGGCTTGGGTGCTGAACTGGGCTTGGTCGATGGATATGCTGGAGGAGGTCCGGGAGCGCTTGGGCGACGAATTCGTCGCCGTGCGCCCGGATGTTCTGGTCGAACTGACTCGACGTTAACGTCGAGTTCATATCGTAGGTCAACATTCACCGTTACCCATATGAGGAGTTGGTCCTGATGCCTGACTACAAGTTCTTTACCCATCGTCAGTTGGACGTCGCACTCAAGATGATTGGGGATGCCGTCTACGTGGAGGTCGCGCCGCTCAAAATCCGGGCCTGGTGTACACGCGAGCCGGTTCCTTTTGCTGAGCGCAAGAGCGGCGACGCCTACATCCTCGAGATCGGCGACAAGTGGGGCGATCTCTTTGACAGTGCCTGGTTCCATTTCAGCGGGACGGTTCCCGCCGAGGACGCGGGCGAACACGTGGTGTTGCTGCTCGATGTCAACGGAGAGATGGCGGTCTTCGATGAGACCGGCGTGCCGGTCCGCGGACTGACCCCTGTCGGCTCGGAGTACGATTACAGCCTGGGACGTCCGGGCAAGCGTGTGCTGCAGGTGACCCCCTCCGCCGAAGGCGGCGAGGGCATCGACATCTGGGCGGATGCCGGCTGCAACGATCTCTTCGGGCGCCTGCCGGGCAACGGTACCGTCCGCGAAGCCGCCATAGCTACCTGCCGTGACGAGGTGCGGGCGCTCTACTATGATTTCGAGGTGCTCCTCGACTTCCTCAAGGTCCTGCCCGAGGACAGCCCGCGCTATCACCAGATCCTAACCGGGCTCACGGACGTGGTCCATGCGATCTATGGCGGGATCCCCGAGGCGGCAGCGGAGGCACGGGCCATGCTTGCTCCACTGCTGGCCCAGCGTGGCGGTGACCCATCGCTCCATATTAGCGCCGTGGGCCACGCGCATATGGACCTGGCCTGGCTTTGGCCGATCCGTGAGACGATTCGCAAGGGCGCGCGCACCTTCTCCACGGCCATTGAGCTGATGGATCGCTATCCTGATTACGTCTTCGGCGCGAGCCAACCGCAGTACTTCCAGTGGATGAAGGATATCTATCCCGAGCTCTATGCCAAGATCAAGGCCAAGGTGAAGGAGGGCCGCATCGAGCCCCAGGGCGCGATGTGGGTGGAGGCTGATACGAATGTCTCCGGTGGTGAAGCGCTGGTGCGCCAGGTGCTGTACGGCAAGCGCTTCTTCAAGGAGGAGTTCGATGTCGACATCAACTACCTCTGGCTTCCGGATGTCTTCGGCTACACCGCCGCGCTGCCCCAGATCCTCAAGAAGGCGGGCGTCGACATCTTCTCCACCCAGAAGCTGTCGTGGAGTCTGATCAACAACTTCCCCCACCACTCCTTCTATTGGCAGGGGCTGGACGGCAGCACGGTGATGACGCATATGCTGCCCGAGGAGACCTACAACAGTCCGGCGGCTCCACGCTCGGTGCGCCGGATCGAGACCAACTACCGTGATAAGGGTGTTTCCCACCACGCGTTGATGGTCTTCGGCATCGGCGACGGCGGGGGCGGTCCGGGGACCGAACACCTGGAGCGGCTCGAGCGCATTAAGAACCTGGCGGGCCTGAGCCCGGTGAGGCAGGAATCTGCAGCGGCCTTCTTCGAGACCTGGCGCAAGGAGGCGGAGCGCTTCCCCACCTGGGTGGGCGAGCTCTATCTGGAGCGCCACGAGGGAACGCTGACGACCGAGGCGCGCAACAAGTGGTACAACCGCAAACTTGAGCTGGGCTTGCGCGATCTTGAGTTGAGTGCTGTGGCGGCAGGCCTCTTCGCGGGTGCTGACTATCCGACCTCACGGTTGCAGGCGATCTGGCGCGAGGTCCTGCTCTACCAGTTCCACGACATTCTGCCCGGATCATCGATCAAGCGCGTCTACGACGAGAGCCTCGCTCGCTACGAGGCTCTGTACGAGGAGGTGCAGGCACTGACGGCTGCGCTCGATGCACAACTCGTGCGCGATGTCGACACCTCCGGTATGGAGGTGCCGGTGGCCTTGCACAACTCGCTCTCGTGGCCGCGGCAGGAATGGGTCGCGGTGGACGGTCAGTGGATCAGGGCCGACATCCCTGCGATGGGCTATGCCGTGGTGGATGCTGCCACGGGTGATGCCGTATCCACGGATGAGCTTTCCGCCTCTCCACAGGGCCTGGAAAACGATCTCCTTAGGGTCGGTTTCGGTGCGGACGGCGCTATGGTCTCGATCTTTGACAAGCGGTTGGGGCGCGAGATCATCCCTCAGGGAGAGGCTGCCAACCGGTTCAGTGTCTATACCGATCCCGGTGATGCGTGGGACTTCCCGATGGATTACGCTGAGCAGCAGCCGCGCACCATGGCGTTGGTGGATGCGACGGCCTCTGTCGACGGCCCCCGCGCCATCGTCAAACAGACGTATCGGCTGGGCCACTCCGAACTGACGCAGGAGATCGTGCTCACCCAAGGCAGCGCACGTCTGGACTTCGTCACCCGGCTCCACTGGCGTGAGATCCGCTCGATGCTGCGGACGCAGTTCCCGGTCGCCGTGCACGCGGATGACGCGACCTACGAGATTCAGTTCGGTCACATTCATCGCCCGACGCACCGCAACACGACCTGGGATCTGGCTAAGGACGAGGTGGCGGCACACAAGTGGGCCGACGTCTCGCAAAGGGACTACGGTGTGGCGTTGCTCAACGATGCTAAGTATGGGCATCGGATCAAGAATCAAGGCCCTGGCGGATACCCCGTGATCGACCTGAATCTGCTGCGCAGCGCGCCCTACCCCGGGACGAACGAGCTGGTTGACGCCGTCGTTGCCCCGGGAGAGCCGCACGGTGGCTATACCGACCAGGCGGACCACAATTTCACCTACGCGCTCTATCCGCACGCGGACGATCCCATCGCGGGTGGCGTGATCCAAGTCGGCTACGAGCTCAATGTGCCGCTACGGGTGACGCCGCTCGAATCGAAGCGCGGTGCTGGTCCTACGACACGGTCGCTACTGCAGCTCGACACCTCCGCGGTGGTGATCGAGGCGGTGAAGCAGGCCGAGGACGATGAGGACATCGTCATCCGCCTCTACGAGGCAACCGGCGCCACGGTGGATGCGGCGTTGAGCTTCGGCTTGCCCGTCTCCTCGGTCGTCGAGAGCGACCTGATGGAGACCCCGCTCCAGGAGATCGAGTTGGTGGACAGCGGTGTCTCTCTAAGCTTCAGTCCGTTTGAGATCAAGACCCTGCGCGTGAGCCGCTAGGCGTCAACCGGACATCCTGCTTTCCTGCGACGGCCCACTCAAGCACGAGTGGGCCGTCTGTCGTGCGTGCCTGACAAACCCTCTATTAATACACCAATGTTGTAGGATGAGAGTATAGGTGGTAGGCAATGACACGCGAGGAGGCGCGATGCCGGTGATCACAGTACACAATCTGACGAAGACCTATCGGGTGCCCGCGCGCGAGCCGGGTCTGAAGGCCGCGTTGAGCAGCCTCGTTCACCGCACCCATCGGGATGTAGAGGCGGTCCGGGACATCAGTTTCGACGTCGAGCCGGGGGAGATGATCGGCTTCATCGGGCCCAATGGCGCCGGCAAGACGACGACGCTCAAGATGTTGTCGGGGCTGCTCTACCCGACGTCGGGTGAGGCGCATGTGATGGGTTTCGTTCCCTGGGAGCGCGAGGCCGATTACCTGCGCCGCATCAGCATGGTGCTGGGGAACAAGAGCCAGATGCTGTGGGATATCCCCCCGCTCGACAGCTTCAGGGTCCTCGCCGAGATCTACAGTGTGCCCCCAAGAGACTTCCAACAGACGCTGGATGAGTTGATCGCCCTGCTGGAGATGGAGGAACTGCTCACCAAGCCCGTGCGCAACTTCTCCCTGGGCGAGCGAATGAAGTGCGAGTTGGTTGCAGGGTTGCTGCATCGACCCGACGTCCTTTTCCTGGATGAGCCTACGTTGGGGTTGGATGTCTCGATGCAGGGACGTCTGCGCCGCTTCCTTGTCGACTACAACCGTCGCAACGAGGTCACGGCGATGATCACCTCGCATTACATGGCAGATGTGGTCGCACTCTGCCCGCGTGTCATCCTCATCCATCACGGGGAGTTGCTCTACGATGGCAAGCTCGGGGGCCTTGCCCACAGGTTGGCGCCCTTCAAGCTGATCCGCATCAGCTTGGCGAACGGACGATATGCCGATAACGAGGCACTACTGCTGCCTGCAGACATCGAGGTCATCGAGCGGGATGGCGGGCAGGTGACGCTGCGCGTGGACCGGGAGGCTGCCCCGCAGACAACGGCCCACCTGTTGCACACCCTGCCCATCGTCGATTTGGTGGTGGAGGATCCGCCCATCGAGGCGGTGATCGATCAGATCTATCGGAATGGGGAGGTGCTGGGAGATGCTGCCTAAGGTGATCGTACATACAGAGGTCAGCGTGGATGGACGCATGGATTGGCTGCCTGACGATGGGTTCCTCTATTACCGTCTGATCGGCGCATGGGACATCGACGCGATGCTCTCGGGCAGCGGGACGATGGCAGCCGCCTATCCCACGCCCGATCGTGAGGCTGATCTCGCGGCCCCGCCACCCGAGAAACCGGCGGGCCTGCAGCGAATGATCGTGGTCGATAGTCAGGCCCGGCTGCGGTGCTGGCGGCAGATGCAGCAGAGCGAGTGGTGGGGCGACGTTACGGCGCTGGTCTCCAAGGCGACACCTACGGCCTATGTGGAGGAGCTGACGGCGCTGGGGATCGATACGATCGTCACAGGCGAAACCCGTGTGGACCTACGCGCTGCGCTCGAGGCGCTGCACGAGCGGTACGGGATCCAAGTGCTCCGGGTTGACAGTGGTGGTACCCTCATCGGCGTGCTGCTGAGGGCCGGGCTTGTCGATGAGCTCAGCGTGATCCTCAGCCCTGTCCTGATCGGGGGCAGGTCGCCGCGGTCGTTCTACGTCGCTCCCGATCTGACCTCTCTCGTGGGGACGTCCTCGCTGCGGCTAACCCATATGGAGAACGTCGAGGGCGATTATGTCTGGCTTCGCTACACCGTCGACCAGACGTCCTAGTGGTCAGTTAATCTGATACCTGAGAGCTGTCATCCTGAACGAAGTGAAGGATGACACTGGCAGCATGTAGCTTGACAGAGCACTAGGGGCAAGGAGGATGACACTATGAATCTGAGGGGTGGATGGGCATTGATCAGGGCGACGTGGCTCAGTTGGGTGCAACACCGCGGCTTTTTCTTCCTCCTGGCCTTCGGCTGGATGATCCCGCCGCTGATCTACCTTTTCGTCTGGTCCACCGCCGCCGGCGGGGGGGCCATCGGCGGCTTCACGCGGGGGCAGTTCGTGGCCTACTATCTGATCCTGATCCTGGTCAACCAACTGACCTACTCGCAGACGAACTGGACGGTGGGTGACGTCATCCGCTACGGTGGGATGAACCAGTTGTTACTACGCCCTCTCTCCCCGTTCTTCGACGCGGTATCGAGCGAGGTGGCAGGTAAGGTGGTCTATATGCTCTTCGTCATCCCCGCGACCGCCCTGCTGGCCCTGGTGTTGCGCCCTGAGGCGGAGATCACCATGACGAACGCCCTGGCCTTCGTGCCCGCCGTGCTGATGGCCTGGGCGCTACGCTTTCTGTGGGGGTATGCCCTGGCCTTGCTGGCCTTCTGGGCGACGCGTGCCGATGCACTACTGGCGCTGCAAGATGCCCTGGTCTTTCTCTTGGCGGGCCAGGTGGCGCCCACGAGTCTGCTGCCGGGTGCTCTGCAGACGGTGTCGACCGTCCTTCCCTTCCGCTATATGGTCGGCTTTCCCGTCGAAGTGCTGCTCGGGCAGCTGGCCCCGGCAGGCGTCCTCACGGGCCTGGCCTACCAGGCCGGCTGGCTCCTTATCGCCTGGCTGGCCTTCCGGGCTATGTGGCACCATGGCGTCAGACGCTACGCCGCCGTCGGAGGATAAAGGCTGGTTGTCGGTTTTCAGTTGTCCGTTGTCAGTTCCAGACGTCTGCGATCTGTCGAAATGCTCAGTTGTCTATTCGCGAGGGTCCTATGCGCTATGTACGTCTCATTCGCTCATTTGTGACGGTCGCCTTCCAGAACGTGCTGGCCTATCAGCTCA
>CAZYYC010000255.1:0-6153 GCA_964650935.1 uncultured Anaerolineales bacterium | reverse complement strand
CAGGGCGTGCCGCCGATCGCATCGGCCCCCGCACGCCGACGCTGGTCGCGATGGGTGGCGTAGCGTTGGCCGCCCTGGGACAGGCGACCTTCGCACAGCAACCGTGGGGGCTCTTCGCCTTTGGCTGCCTGGGGATGGCCGCGGCGTGGTCGCTTTCGACCATCATGCTGGTCCTCGTCTCCGACGCCATCCCCGCCCACGAACAGGGACGCGTGCTGGGCGCCCTCGACCTGGTCTGGAACCTGGCAATGGTGCTCAGCATCCTGGTGGGAGGCCTGCTGGTGGAGATCCGACCCGGGCTGCCCTTCGCCGTGGCCTCCGTGCTCGGCTTAGGCGGCGTCTTCGCGGTTGCCTGGCACTTTCGCCGGCGCGGTGACACACTGATTGAGGGAGCCTGAGTTGCGGTCGTGTAGCCTCGCTTGCGGGCGTGCCCCCCCCCGATTCCCGAAACACCGGCATTCTTGCACAACACGCGGCGCCGAGCTTGATGCGGGGCGCCTTCTCTGCTTGTAGACCCTATCGGGTTCCGCCAACACCCCACGTTGGTTGCACTCGCCGTTAGTTGCGGACCTCAACGCCCGAGCGGCGGGTGCGCAGGCCCAGGGCCAGCATCCCCAGCCCCGCGACGAACAGGAGGGCGAAGAGCGGCGAGCTGTTTGCGCCGGTCGCCGGCAGGAGCATCCCCGACTCGCGAGCGGCATCGACGCTGATCACGGCGGTCAGCGCGGGCTCACCACCGACCAGACCCATCGCGTAGACCGTGTAGACCGTGCCTTCCTCAAGCGTGATGCCGGGCAGGCTCAGGGCGACGGTCTCCGTGCCCGAGACGCGGGCCTCCAGGTTGTAGGTCCCGGCATCGACGGGCAGGTAGTCACCCACACCCTTGAAGGGGATGGCGCCGAACAGGATCGGGCCACCGGTGACGGCGATGTCAACAGCGGGCGCATCAGGCGAAGCGTGCACGAAACGCACGTGGGCCTTGCCCTCGGCGGGCAGCGCGTTGTTGTCGACCAGCACCAGCGGCTCGATCGCCGCGAGCTCACCCACCGCCACGATCGTGTAATCGGTGTCGCTCTGCAGATCCAGATCCGCCTCGATCACGACCGGCTCCGTGGCGCCCGCCGGAACGACCTGGATGTTGCGCATCCCCTGCGGCAGCTCAGCATAGGGCGTGATGCCCTTGAACGGCGCGTTCTGGAAGGCGATGTTGCCGTCAACCCAGACGTCAACCGCCGGCGCGTCAGGCGACGCGTGCACGGCACGAACCTCAGGCCCGGTGGTCTGGGCAAATGCGGGCACCGACAGACTCAAAGCCAACATCAAGACTCCCACAGCCGACAGTAAGCGTTTCATCTCTCTCTTCTCCTTGACACGATAGTGGTTCTTTTATCTGTTTAGGTTCATCCCCTAACTGTTCATATCCTACCATGGTGTAACGTTTTTGTCAAGTATCTGTATACAATTTGTTCAATAAGTCGGGGGACCAGAGTTTCTGCTCCTTGCGAAGGGACAGAGGCTACCGCCGCACGGCGTCGGGCGCAGTCAGGCCGACCAGGCGCACGACGTGATCGACCGGCGTCTCAAAGGTGAGCAGCACGCGCACCGAGTCGCCTGGGGCCTCCGACTCCCGCATCGCCCACATGCTGTGCGCGTAGGCCCCGCCCTCAATGCGGATCACGTCGGTGCCGTAGCGCATCTCGCCCCAACCCTCCTTGAGGAAGAGCACCTGACCGGGCACCGGCTGCAGGCGGGAGTCCGCCGTCTCCCAGATCCCACCGGGCTCGAAGTCGAGGACCAGCTGTGTGGCGACGCCCTCTTCACCATCCAGCGTCCGGTAGGCAAGCGCCACGCCTCCCTCGACCTCCTCCACCGCCAGCGTGCTGGTGATCGGGGCGAGTTCGCGCAATCCGCGCAGCGGGATCATCTCCGCCCAGCGCTCGGGCGGCACGGGGCGCCCCAGCGGCAGTTCATAGCCCGGGCGTCGTGGGCGCCCACGGCCCTCCGAACGCAGCACCAACCGGTCGTCCTCCATCGCCATCTCATCGCTCACGAAGTGCCCCGCATCCCCACCGAAGTAGGTCATGTCGATGCGCAGCGCGCGCATCATCGCCCGTCCGTGGCCGAAGGAGAGCAGCCGGGTCGCCTCCCTGAACGCCGATACGCTCAGCGGACCCCTTCTCAGACGCCACACGCCGTTGTCCGGCAGGTGGAGGACGAAGTCCGTTGGGAGCCGATGGGTCGCCCGACCTCCCGCCTCACTCCCCTTCAGCAGGGCGTAGGAGCTCCACGTCAGGTCCCCGGGTCCTTCGGCTGCCTCCCAGAGCATCTGTGCCGCATCGGCGAAGAGCGGCGTCGGACGCAGCCGGTGGGCGAGCAGATAACAGGAGATCAGCCCCGTCGGCACGACCCGCTGCCCATAGTCCTGCCGGCGCGAGAGCCCCGTCTCCGCCGTCGCGTCGCCGTGCAGCAGGCGCAAGTCGAGCGTCAGGTTGCGCCAGACGGCGTCCAGCGCCTCCGGCACCTCACGGTGGTCGGCGAGCAACAGCCACGAGCGGTTGTTCACCGCGTCGTAGGTCCCGATACTGCGCTCGATGTAAAAGCCCTCGGCATCGACGTCGATCCCCTCCGCCAGGTAGGCGTCGATCGCGTCTCCCACATCCAGATCCGGGAAGAGCGCCTCCACCTGGGCCAGCGCCGAGGCGATCACCCAACGGTGGTTGGGCGTGTGGAAGCCGCCGTCGCGCATCCCGATCGCGGCGGACCGGACGAAGTCCCCCACCCGGTCCAGCAGCTTCGCCCACCCAGGGCCGGGGCCCTCGACCTGGCGCCCCAGCTCGAGCACCGTGCAAAGAACCTGCAGGATGAAGCCGACGTCGGGCGCCGAGTCGATGTTGACCGTCGGGAGGTCGATGAGCCCGCTGGGGCGCTGCTGCCCGATCAACGCATCGGCGGCCCAGCGCATCCGCTCCAGGACGTCTAGGGACAGCTCGCCACCGGCAAAATACAAGTAAGCCCCCGTCGTCACCAGTCCGGCGGTCCCGTGGGGCGTGCGGCGCCCATCGTCACTGTGCACCACCGCGCCGAACCACGGGCTCTGGGGATCGGTGATCTGTGAGGCCAGCACCCGAGCCAGGGAGGCCTCCAGATGAGGACACAAGGCCGCAAGCGTGAGAGATCTGTTCATGTCAGCTCCTATCGAGGGGTTAGAGATCAGTTACGGGATGTCCGGCACGATCGCCCCGTGCGCTCGTAGGCGGGATTGCAGCGCCGCGATGGTCACGCCGGACGGCGTCACACCAAGCTCCGCGGCCAGCGAGGCGACGGCGCCGGCAGCCTGGCCCATCGCCATACAGGGCGCCTGCACACGCAGCGCGGAGTTCGCCAACCGATCGCTGCTCACGCACCGCCCTGCCGCAACCAGGTGACGGCTCCCCTTCGGGATCAGCGCGCCCAGCGGCACCGTCGGCACGACGCCCTCGCGCAGCGGCGCAGGCTCGACACCCGCCGACGTGTGCACGTCGACCGGATAGAAGGCGTAGCAGACCGCGTCGGGGTAGACAGTGCCGGCGATGTAATCCGCGACGGTCACCGTCGACTCACCCACGATGCGGTAGCTCTCGCGGACGCCGGTCTCGGGCGCCATCGCCGCCAGGTGCGCGTGCTCGCAGCCGGGCAGCGAGCGGACGAAGCGCAGCAACCGCAGCAGCGACTGACGACCGGCGATGTTGGCGCGGGTCTGGGCCGGTGCCGTGCTGCTGTCCGCACCGAAGACGTGCTGTGCGTTCTCCCCCCGCGAGCGCAGAAAGCCCATAAAGGGGCCCTCCACATGGGCGACATCGCCCGGCTGGAGATCGCCGACCGCCAGCGCCCGACGGTAACGCCGTTCGACCTCCTCGGGTTCCAGCGCCTCGACGTCGTAGCCCTCCAGGCGAAACCAGAGCGTGCCGGGCTGCGTCTCCTCGCCCCGCTCCCGCGCGTAGCCTGCTATGGCGACCACGTCGGCATCGCCGCTGCAGTCGATGAGCCGGCGGCACGCGATCTGATAGCGCACGCCATTCCCGATCGCCTCGATCACCCAGCCCTCCTCGGTGGCGTGCGCGCCGGTCGGCAGAGCATAGTAAAGAAGCCGGACGCCGGCTTCCAGGCACGCCTCCTCGGCGACGACAGCGTAGAGCGCGCCGTTGAGCCGCACCTGATGCATCCAGTGGCGGTCGCCGTAGGGCCGGCTGAAGTCGGGCAGTGTGCCGCCGCCCAGGGCGACCGTCCGCTCCACCAGCTCCCAGCCGATCCCGGCGATGATCTGCCGGCCCCAGGCGTGGAAGAGGCCCGGGAAGGCGATCCCACCGGTCGTCATGGTGCCCCCGAGCTGCGGACCGCGCTCGAGCACCGCGGTGCGCGCCCCGGCACGCGCCGCCTGGATCGCCGCCACCGTGCCGGCGGTCCCACCGCCCACGACCAGGACGTCCACCTCCATCACCAGCAGCTCTGACATCAGGCCATCGCCGGGTTGAGGCGGATGCGCACGGCCTGCCCGCCGTGCACAAAGAGCTGGTAGTTGCTCTCGTCACCATTGCGGATGAAGTCGACCACCCACGTGTCGCCCTCGAAGTGCCCCTCCTCCACCGTGAGGAAGTTGAGCTGGGTGGCCTGGCGCGACAGCAGCATGGCATAGGGGTTGGGATCCTGCGGGTCGGGCCGGCGCGTGAACTCAAGCCCTACCCCGGCGCCCGCCAGGAAGAACTCGTCCTCGCCCGCCTCGATCAGGATCGCACGCCCGCGCTCCTCGAGGTGCCGGCGGTTGGCCGGGTCGCGCATGTTGATCGTCGACGAGAGCCCGCGCATCGCACCGGCACTGATGAACTTGGCCTCGACGTGCCAGTGCTCCAGCCGCAGGTACTGCTTGTCGGCGAACTCGTCCTGCAGGATCGCGTGCACCTTGCCCGTGCCGCGATACTTGATCAGCAGAGGCGCCAGCGCCGCCATCGCCCGCATCGAGATGGCCATCGTCCGGGCGTCGTCGCTGAGCGTGTCATCGTTCAGAAGCGCGCTCTCTGCACCGAAGCCGCAGATGCCGATCGCCCCCAGCTCCGCCACGGCCCAAATCGCGTTCATCGCGTTGGCCACGCCCGTGGGGGCCGACTCTGGGATGAAGAGGGCGTTGTCGGGCCGAGCGTAGCGCCGGGCGATCCGGGTGAAGTCGCGTTTGGCAGGCCGGTAGATGTCGGGACAGAGCAGATCGAGCGCCGGTGCCGCGATCTTCCAGATGTCGATCACGCGGCCCACCGCAGCGCCTGAGTTGTAGTTGAGACCGGGCTCCTCGATGCCCATCTCGCCGATCCAGACGTTGGTGATGAGCGGTATATCGTAAGTCGCCCGCCCGGCCTCGGCAATCTCGTTGATGAAACGCGCGTGGTGCCACGCGGAGAAGGCCTCGTGGGCGTGGCGCCCGAAGGTCCCCCGCCAGGTGGGCGCACCGGTGCAGACCCCGGCATCTTCCAGCTCGACGCCACGGATCGCCTCGGGGACGGGCAGCGCGTAGTCAGCCTCGCCCAAGTCCGAGTAGTCGCGGTCGGTGCCGCCGATGCCCATCTCGTTCTCGATTTGGACCGCGACGACGGTGCGCTCTTCGCCATCATAGTCACGCAGGAAGGCCATCACCTCACAGAAGGCTTTCCGGTCACGCTCGAGCGTCGCCCGGCAGTGGGGCGAGAGCGCGGGCATCACCACGCCGCCCACGCCCAGCACGAGCCGGTAGGTGGCGGGGTCCCGCTTGATGTACTCGGGGACGTAGTTAGGATGACCGTTCTTGCTCGTCCCGAACCAGAGCACGATCAACTTGAGACCCGCAGCGCGGGTCTTGTCAATGAGATCGCGCAGCAGGCTCATGTTGTACTCGTCCTTGCGCGGCTCGATCGCATACCAATAGATCGGCGCCTCGAGCACGTTGCCGCCATAGAGCTGCACGGCGCGGATGGCGCGGTCGATCATCGGCGTGCCCGTCGACGAATTGTGGGCCTGCAAGCCCAGAAGCAGCATCGGGTTACCCTGCTTATCGGTGAAGAAGTCGTCCATGGGATGTCCTTTCTCTCTGTGTAGCGCAATCGTCCCGATTGCGCCTCCTCTGCTAGCCGGACACAAGCGAGACCCTATGCC
>CAZYYC010000254.1:0-6173 GCA_964650935.1 uncultured Anaerolineales bacterium | reverse complement strand
CCCTCAACAGCAAGCTTGCAGCCCCCTCGTCCGCGAGGGCCCCGTCCCGGGGCGTAGGACGCGGCCCGCTGCAACCTTCGCCGCGCCGCTGCGTAGTCCTAACGTAGGCTTCACAAGAGACAAGAGAATGGAGGATCCCCATGGTTAAGTACCTGATCGTCATACCCATCGCTGCCCTTGCCCTCATCTTCGGCCTCGGCTGCACCCTCGTCGAGCTGGCGACCAGCAGCGGACAGACCGTACGTGGCTCCGGGAGAGTCATCGAGCAGTCGCGAGGCATCGACGTTATCCACGGCGTGAACCTCGCGACCCTCGGCACGCTCACCATCGAGCTGGGTGACGAAACCACGCTGTGGATCAGCGCCGAGGACAACATCCTGCCCTACATCACCACGGAGGTCCGTGCTGGGGTCTTGTTCATCGAGACCGAGCCCCGCACCAACCTGCGCACCACCCGGCCCGTTCGCTACACCCTGACCGTGGTGAGCCTTGATGAGATCTTCGCCTCGTCCAGCGGCGACATCATCGCGCCCGACCTCGAGGCCGAGACCTTCTCGCTGAACCTCTCCAGCTCGGGCGATGTCACCCTGGGCAACCTGACGTGCGAGCGGCTCACGGCGGTGGTCTCGAGCTCGGGCAGCGCGGAGATCGCCGGCGCCACCGGCGACGCGCTCGACGTGGCCCTGAGCAGCAGCGGCAAACTCACGCTGCGCGGCGGCGCCTTCGAGCGCCAGACCGTCCGCCTCAGCAGCTCGGGCGACTACGATGCCCGCCGCGTTCGCACCCGGCAAGCCGACCTCACCCTCAGCAGCAGCGGCTCGGCGTCCGTCTGGGTTGAGGAGTCGCTAGACGCATCGCTCAGCAGCAGCGGCGGCGTCCGCTACGCCGGCGATCCGGTCGTCGACTGGAGCTCCTCGTCATCGGGCACCGTCCGACCGCTGAACGACTGACAGGGGATCCAACACAGCAGACACCGCTCAAAGCCCCGCCCGAGCTGACTCGGCGAAGGCTTTGAGCGGTGTCACGTCCCGCGACCCGGCAGATCGCCGCTACGCCATATCGTACTGCTCGGAGTGGACCTGCCTCATCGACACGCCGAGTTGCTTCAGACCCTTGCTGACGATCTTGATCATCGGCAGCGGGCCGCAGATGAAGTAGACGCACTTCGTGCAATCTCTGTCCAAATGCCGGGCGAGCACATCAGGCGTGATGTAACCGGTCTCGCCCTCCCATCCCTCCGGCGGATTCTCCAGCACGTGAACCACCTTCAAGTTCAGCTTCTCCTGCAGCTCGTCCAGCTCCTCGCGGAAGGTGACCCCCTCCCAATTCCGGTTGCCGTAGAAGAAGGTGACCGGTTGCTGATCGTCGTGCTCCGCCATGGTACGCAGCATGCTCATCACCGGCGCCGAGCCGATGCCGCCCGCGATGAAGGTATACCCCTCACCCGGATGATCCTCCATGTCGAAGATCCCGTAAGGCCCGTCGATGTAGACCGGCGTGCCGATCTCGAAGGTGCCCACCTGGCTCGTCCAGTCGCCCAGCTCGCGGATGGCGAACTGGATGCGCGTCGGATGTCCCTCCGGCGAGGCGAAGCTGAAGGGATGCTCGCTGATGAAGAAAGGCGCGTGCCCCACCGAGGGCCAGGCCACCTGCCCCGCCTTGAAGTCCATCCCTCCGTGCCCCACCGGCTCCAACACCATCGTCCAGGTGTTGCCCCGCTCCGGCAGGATCTCCGCGATCTTGTAGGGGACCTTGAGCAGCCGCAGCGGCTTGATCAAGCGGATGTAGAGCAGCATCGCCGCCCACACGACCAGGTTGATCACCCAGAGGATGCGCTGGACCGGGTGCGACGTGAAGTAGTTCACCCTGAAGATGTGGTAGAAGGCGAAGCCCAGCACAGCCACCGTGAAGATGTTGTGCAGGATGCGCCACGCCTCATAGCTCATCTTGAGCCACTGACGCCAGATCGAGGTGACGACCAGGCCCAACAGGGCGATAAAGGCCAGGACCCCCGCCCGCAGGCTCCAAGGCGCCCCCAACAGGTTCAGGGCGACGAAGTTGTAGGGATTCTGCACGATCAGCAGGATCGGGTGCGCCAGCACAAGGAAGAAAGCCGCCCTGGAGAGATTGTGATGCACCCGGTAGATGCCGTCCAGCGCAAAGGTATCGGTCAGAAACGGTAGCCGACCCGTCGGGACCCACTGGAAGCCCATCAGGGCGAAGCCCAGATAACCCAGCCCTACCGCGGCATCCCGCCAGAACTGCCTCCCCGTGGGGCGCGGTGCCAACACCATGATCCCAATCGGCGCCAGCAGCACCACCGCATAGGCTGCTATCCAGACCGCTCGCCTCAGCGATGACTTCATGGACCACCTCCTAAGATGACGACTATGATGAATGAACGTAGGCCACCCTGTCACGCTCCCGGTCGCGGGCATCGTCCCGCCCCACATCCCGTGGCCCATGGAGTCCACACTTGTGGTTTCCGGATCTTAGTCTATGCTAGCCCACGAAAAGTGGCAAGCGACCGGGCGACCGGACCGCGTCAGCCCACGGATATCATTGGACCGTCTAAGGAGGAGATACCTATGAGCTGGGCGAAGATCGTCACCTTTATCGCAGCGATTGCACTGATTGCCGGCGGGGCACTCTGGGCCTACAACTTCTTCGAAGCGCCGGAGCACATCGACGCCATTACCGCCAAATGGGAAAGTGCGGGGCACGCCGACGTGACCTCGCGATCCTTCACCAACTGGGATGAGAACGATCCCCCCGAGGTCCCAACCGCCTGCGCCAAGTGCCACAGCCTCTACGGCTACCTTGACTTCCTCGGGGCCGACGGCAGCACCCTGCGCGAGGTCAACGCCGCGGCCAAGACGGGCAGCGTCCTTTTCTGCAACACCTGCCACAATGACGTCGGCCATACACTGACCAGCGTGGTCTTCCCCGGCGGCGCCGAGGCCACCGACCTGGGCCGCGAGGCTAACTGCATGCGCTGCCACCAGGGTCGCCAATCCACGGTCAGCGTCAACGCCGCCATCGAGGGCGCCGACGACGACGCCGTGACCGAAGGCCTGAGTTTCCTCAACGTCCACTACGCCGTCGGTGCCGGCACCCTGATGGGCGGCGACGCCGCGGTCGGCTACCAGGTCGACGGCAAGTCCTACGTCGGTCGCTTCGCCCACGTCGAGGACTACGACACCTGTATCGAGTGTCACGACCCCCACAGCACCTCGATCAACCCCGACAAGTGCGCGCCCTGTCACAGCAACGTCGCCGGCTACGCGGATCTCTTCCAGATCCGCACGGACCCCGTCGACTACGATGGCGATGGCGACACCACCGAGGGCATCCGCAGCGAGATCGGGACCCTCCACGACACGCTCTACACCGCCATCCAGGCCTATGCCGCCGACGTCATCGGTACGCCCATCGCCTACACCACCAACTTCCCCTACTGGGCCACCGCCGAGGGCGACCGCTACACCACCTGGACCCCGCGCCTCGTGCGCACCACCTACACCTACCACTACGTCCTCGAGGACCCCGGCGCCTTCACCCACAATGCCAAGTACATACTGCAGATGCTCTACGACGCGCTCGAGGACCTCAACACCCGCGTGCCCGTGGAGATGACCGCCTTCACACGTCCCTAGACGTCGGATCGACGACGGGCGAGCCCGTCGCTTGCACCAGCCACCGCGCGGGCGGCCCGGATTCTGCGGGCCGCCCGCGCCATCTTGCATGGCCCCACACGTGAGCGGCGCTTGCCAAAATAGGATATTTACATTATCATATTATAGAATATGTTACACCATCATCAGTGGGGCACGGTCAAGGGAGTCAGGATGCGCCGCTTCCGTTGGTTCGCGTTCCTGCCGCGCAACGATGCCGTGGTCGATGCATACCGGCACTGATCGTACGGCGGACGACGCCGTCTCGCTGTTTCGTGGGGAGCGACGGGAGGCCACAGCCCTCGTCACCGATATGAAGGACTCCACCCTGCTGCTCGAACGTCTCGGAAGTGAGGCCTGGGTGGAGGTGATGCAGGCGATCTTCCGCATCGCTGGAACGGAGATCTACCGCTACGGCGGCGAAATCGACCAGTATCGCGGCGACGGCTTCGTCGCCTTCTTCGGTGCCCATCTGACCCACGACAACGATCCCGAACGCGCGGTGATGGCCGGCCTAGGGATCCAGGAAGCGATCGCGCGTGTGGCCACCGAGCTCCTCCCCACGGCTCCAGATGCCGGAGAGTCGGACGACGACTTCCGGATGCGCATCGGCATCGCGACGGGCGAGATCATCGTCTGCGATGTGGGCGACCAGGCCCACCACACCGAGTCGGCGACGATGGGAGAGGCGGTGGCGCTCGCCGCCCGGCTGGAGATGGCAGCACAACCGGGCACGGTGCTCGTCTGTCAGAGCACCTACCGCCTCATTGACGTCCTGTTTGAGTGGGAGCCACTGGGCGACATCTCGGTCAAGGGCCTGAGTGCTGCCGTTCAGGTCTTCCGACCTCTGACGCGCTTGGGGGTGCTCCCCCGTCGGGGTATCGCCGGACTGGGGTCGCCGCTGGTCGGGCGGCAGACCGAATACGAGCACCTGCGGTCCGCCGTACATGACGTGCGCCGTGGTCGGGGCGGCATCGTCACCGTGATTGGCGAGGCAGGTATCGGTAAGTCGCGTCTCGTCACAGAGGTGCGGCGGGGCGAGGAGCGCCGGGACGGCTCGGCGCTGATCTGGGCGGAGGGTCGCTCCCTCTCCTACGGCAGCGCGACCCCCTATCTCCCGTGGGTCGGCTTGCTCAGGGAGCTGTTGGCGCTGCCCGCCGACGCCTCGCGACAGGAGACAACGGCAGACCTCGCCGCCCGCCTCAAGGCGTTGGGTGTGGCGGACCACGAGGCAGTCGCAGCCACCCTAGGGCGGTTACTGGCGCCGCCCAGCACCCTCCTTGACGAGGTGGGCACGTTGCAGGGCGGCGAGGATCCCGCTGAGCGACAACGGCAGACGATGGATGCCGTGATGACGGTGGTGGGTGCCATCGCCGCCGAGCGACCGCTGGTACTGATCTTTGAGGATCTCCACTGGGCCGATTCCGCCTCGCTGGATCTGCTCTTGGAGCTGCTCCCCCTGATCCGCAGGCTGCCGCTGCTGATCATCTGCCTTTCGCGGCTGCTGTCGGAGGCCGAACTCGCCCTCGGCAGCGCCTTGGAGGCCTTCATGAGCTACGTCGGTGCCGTCTACGGGCCTTGGCACACCGACATCGTCCTCGACGTCCTCAGACCCGCAGACAGCCGGCGCCTGGTCGCCAACCTCCTCTCCCTGGGCCCTCCCGCCCTGCTGGGTGATAGCGGAGACCGGGCGGTCCAGGCGATCGACGCCATCCTCTCCGGCGACCTGACCAGCGAGATCATCACCCGCGCCGGGGGCAATCCCTACTACATGGAGGAGATCATCCGCGCGCTGATCGACGGGGGGCACCTGGCCTGCGATCCCGATGCATGCACATGGCAGGCGGACGGCGACGGCACAGCGTCTGCCGTGCCCCGCACACTGCGCGGGGTGCTGGGAGCGCGCATGGACCGCCTTCCCCCGGAGGTCTGCCGCGTGCTCAAGGTCGCCGCCGTCTGCGGTCGGCTCTTCTCGAGCTCGCTGCTGGAGGCCGTCGCCGAACCTGCAGGCCTCGACCGCGCCACGCTCCGTTCGCACCTGGCAACGCTCGAGGCAGCACAGATGGTTCGGCGCCGGGTCGACCTACCCGGCGCCCCCTACATCTTCAAACACCAATTGATGCAGGAGGAGGCCTATGCGAGCCTGCTCAAGGGAGAGCGGCGCCGCCTGCACCGCCTGATCGCTGAGGCCCTGATGGTCACCGCCGCCGAGGACGCGACTGACCTGCTGAGCCGGCTCGCCTATCACTGGCGCGAGGCCGGCGAGCCCGAGCGTGCCCGCCTCTACCTCCAGGTCTAGCCCGACACCTCCCCTCGCCCACCACCAACCGGCGGACTAACCGTCCGCCCTACATAGCCTCCGTAGGTCGGGCTGCCAAGCCCGACACCTCCCGCGTCGACCACCAACCGGCGGACTAACAGTCCGCCCTACGCCGCCTCCGCACGTCGGGCTGCCAAGCCCGACACCTCCCCTCGCCCACCACCAACCGGCGGACTAAC
>CAZYYC010000253.1:2693-6252 GCA_964650935.1 uncultured Anaerolineales bacterium | reverse complement strand
CCTGAAGCAGGTGGTGGATACGCTGATCGTGATCCCCAACGATCGCCTGCTGGAGATTACCGAGAAGCGGGTGAGCCTGGGCGACGCCTTCCGCGTGGCCGACGACGTGCTGCGGCAGGGTATCCAGGGTATCACCGAGGTCATCACGGTCCCCGGCTTGATCAACCTGGACTTCGCCGATGTGAAGTCGATTATGCTCGAGGGCGGCGCCGCGTTGATGGCGGTCGGTCGGGCATCCGGCGAGAAGCGGGCCGTGGAGGCCGTGCAGCAGGCCATCTCGAGCCGGCTGCTGGACATCACCATCGATGGCGCGCGTGGTATCCTCTTCAACATCACGGGCGGCAACAGCATGACGCTCTTCGAGGTCAATGAAGCCGCCTCGATCATCCGCGAGACGGCGCACCCCGATGTGAACCTGATCTTCGGTGCGGTGATCGATGAGGCCATGGGTGAGGATGTGAGCATCACCGTTGTCGCGACGGGCTTCGACGGCAAGAATGAGGCCGAGACCGTGGCGCGACCCGCAGCCTCGCGCCCTGCTGCTGCCCCTGCAGCGCAGCGCCACGCGGAGACGAGCGAGCTCTTCAGCGCTCAGGTCGCCGACCGCGACAATATCGAGATTCCCGCCTTCCTGCGTCGCCGCGGCTAGGTCAAGAGATCTGGGGAGAGGAGCTTCCTCCTCTCCCCTTGTCTGACCCCGGCACACGATGATCGAACTGGCGGGTCTCACGAAGCGCTTCGGGCGCTCGTCCGGCGACAACGCCTCAAGGGTCGACGGCGTCACTCCGCCGGACGATGTGGTGGCGGTGGACCGGCTGTCACTGCGTGTGGAGTCCGGGGAAGTCCTGGCACTGCTAGGCCCCAACGGCGCGGGCAAAACCACGACCGTGCGTATGCTCGCGGCGTTGCTCCGTCCTACGGCGGGACAGGCGCGTGTGGCGGGACTCGATGTCGTCACGCAGGGCGCGCAGGTGCGGCAGCAGGTCGGCGTGCTGACCGAGGCGCCGGGGCTCTACAGCCGGATGACGGGCTGGGAGTACCTGGACTTCTACGGCCGGTTGCGCGGCCTCAGCGCCGAGCGACGAGCAGCCCGTATCTCCGAGCTTGGCGCGCAGTTTGACATCGCCGCCGCCCTGCCGCGGCGCCTCGATACCTACTCCAAGGGCATGCGGCAGAAGGTCGCGCTGGTACGCACGCTGTTGCACGACCCGCCCGTCCTGCTCCTCGACGAACCCACGTCGGCGATGGATCCCGAGAGTGCCCGCCTGGTGCGGGACGCGATCCTGCGGCTGCGCGATACCTCCGAACGCACCATCCTGATCTGCACGCACAACCTCGCCGAGGCGGAGGAGCTGAGCGACCGGATGGCCATCATCCGCCAGGGGCGGCTGGTGGCGTTGGGGAGCTCGGTGGAGCTCAAGTCCCGGCTGTTAGGGCCGCCGCTGATGGAGCTGCGGCTGGCATCTGTTCCGCGCTCAGCGACGTTGGGAGCGGATGTGGGGCAGGCGGACGGTAGGGCGCGGGCCCTGGTGGAACGTTACGCTCAGGTCGAGACCGCAGTCGACGGGCGGATTCGCTTCCGCACAGCGGACCCTCAGTCATCCAACCCGGCGCTGGTCGAGGCGCTGGCCCGTGAGAAGTTCCCTATCCTGACGCTGAGCGAGGTGCCGCAGCGCCTTGAGAGCGTCTACCTGCGCGTGGTCGCGGACGGCGCGGACGGGGGTGAGTCGCCGGCATGGATCGCGCCCGAGTCACCGTCGATGGAGCGCCCGGAGACGGCCCTCTCAGTACCGGCAGCAGGGAGGCCCGCCGACGCTGTGGGCTCGACGGGTGCGCGGCTGTGGGAGCGATTGGGGCCCGCCCTGACGGTCACCCGACGTGAGATCAAGGATACGCTGCGCGATTGGCGCATCGTGGTCCCGATCGTGATCCTCGTGGTCTGCTTTCCGATCCTGGCCAACTTCGTGGCCGGTCAGGGCATCGGCTTTGTGGGCCAGTATGGGGCGGACATCATCATCGAGCGGCTCTTCCCCTTCCTGATGCTGGTTGTCGGTTTCTTCCCGGGCACCTTCTCGCTCGTGATCGCGCTGGAGACCTTTGTCGGCGAGAAGGAGCGCCACAGCCTGGAGCCGCTCTTGATGACACCCCTGACCGATCTGCAGCTCTACCTGGGGAAGCTGTTGGCGGCGACCTTCCCACCCGTCGTCGCGAGCTACCTGGGCATGGGCGCCTACGCACTGATGCTGGGGTGGAGCGTGGGGTGGTGGATCTCGCCATCGCTGCTGCTGTTGGCCGCTGCGCTCTCCTCGCTCAAAGCGCTCGTGATGGTGGCGGCTGCCGTGATCATCTCCAGCCAATCGACGAGTGTCCGGGCGGCGAACCTCGTGGCGAGCTTCATCATCGTGCCGATGGCGCTGCTGCTGCAGGTGGAGGCCGCGATGCTGCTCTGGGCGCGCTACGACGCGCTGTGGCTGACGGCGCTGGGGCTGCTGGTGGTCGCGGTGCTGCTGGTGCGGATGGGGATCCGGATCTTCAACCGCGAACAACTCCTGGGACGGGACCTCGATCAACTCGATCTCGCCGGCGGGCTGCGCACCTTCGGGCGTGCTGCCTGGCCCCGGCGGGGCTTGGTCGGCCTCTACCGGGATGAGGTGCCGCGTCTGATCAAGGGCATCCGCGCGGAGCTGGTGCTTACCGCGCTGGTGGTGTTGGGAGGCGGCCTGGTGGTGGGGCTGTGGGGGCGACAGCAGTTCCCGCTGCCGTCTGGAGCCCTGTCGCTGGATCATCTGGGCGATGTTGCGACGATGGAGTCACTGATCGCTCAGAGCGGCCTGCTACCGGCCTTCTCGACCCGCGCCGTGCTGTTCAACAACGTGCGCGCGTTGCTCGTGTCGGCGATGCTGGGGCTGCTTTCGCTGGGCACCATGGCCTTGCTGCTGCTGATGGCGCCCATCGCGATCATCGCCTATCTGGGACTGCAGGTAGGGGGATGGGGGCTGAACCCCTGGCTCTTCATGGCCGTGACGGTGCTGCCCCACGGGATCCTGGAGCTCCCCGCTGCGATCCTGGCCACGGCTCAGGCCATGCGCATCGGCGACGTCATCCTCAGCCCACCGTCGGAAGGCGGTGGCGTGATGGGCATCGTGCGCGAGCTCGGCCACTTCGCCAAGCTCTTCCTCTGGGTCGTCCTGCCGGCCCTGCTGCTTGCGGCGTGGATCGAGGTCAACATAACACCACAGCTGCTGCTGACCTACCTCTCGCGGCTCCCCTAGGCGACCGGCTCCGCCTCCAGCACCGCAGCGAACTGCTCGACGATGAAGTCGATCTCCTCACGCGTGATCACCAGCGGCGGCGCGAAGCGGATCACCGTGCCGTGGGTATCCTTCGCCAGCACCCCGCGTTCCTTGAGGCGCTCGGCGTAATCACGCGCGTGGCCGGCCTCGGGCGTGAACTCGATGCCGATGAGCAGTCCCTTGCCGCGAACCTCGGCGATGAAGGGGCTGTTGAGGTCGCGCAGCGCCTGGCGGAAGTAGCGGCCCAGTTCGCGGGCCTTGCGCGG
>CAZYYC010000253.1:0-2593 GCA_964650935.1 uncultured Anaerolineales bacterium | reverse complement strand
CCGCTCTGGATCTCGTCGGCGATCATCAGCACCTGGTGGCGGGTGCAGATGTCACGAACCTCGCGGAGGTAGCCCTCGGGCGGCACGTTGACGCCGGCCTCGCCCTGGATCGGCTCGACGAGGAAGGCAGCGGTGTTGGGCGTGATAGCGGCCTCCAGGGCGGCGGCGTCGCCGAAGGGGATGGCCTTGAAGCCCGGGGTGAAGGGGCCGAAGCCGTCACGGTAGAGCTCCTCGGTCGAGAAGGAGATCACGGTGGTGGTGCGGCCGTGGAAGTTGTTCTCACAGACGATGATCTCGGCGTGCAGGTCGGGGATGCCCTTGACGCGGTAGCCCCAGAGGCGTGCCGCCTTGACCGCGGCCTCGACCGCCTCCGCGCCGGTGTTCATCGGCAGCATCATGTCGTATCCGGTGAGGTCGCACAGGTACTTGGCCATCAGGGGGAACTGGTCGTTGCGGAAGGCGCGCGAGGTGAGGGTGAGCCGTTCGGCCTGCTCAATGAGCGCCCTCACGATGCGTGGGTGGCGGTGGCCCTGGTTGACCGCCGAGTAGGCGCTCAGGCAGTCCAGGTAACGTTTGCCCTCCACATCCCAGACCCAGACCCCCTCAGCCCGTTCGATGACCACATCAATCGGGTGATAGGTGTTCGTGCCGTAGGTGTCCTCCAGTCGGATGTAGTCCTCAGTCTGCATGGGTACCGGCTCCTTCCAGTTTGATGGTCCTATCAAGGTAACATAGAGAGGCGCCGGGCTCAAGTGATGCTTGTCCTAGGTTAGACTGCGAACGGCAGGCGGGGTGGGAATCGGTGGGGAATGGGCGAAAAAGGGTTGACAGAATCGACCTCTGTGGTATGATGTTGAGCGTTGTGGGGGCGTAGTGTAGGGGTTCAACATGCCGGCCTGTCAAGCCGGAGATCGCGGGTTCAAATCCCGTCGCTCCCGCCACCAACGAGAGAGCCCTCTAGCGATAGAGGGCTCTTTGTGTTGTGGGGTTGTTTGCCGTGATGCTTCGGCCGTCCCATAGCTTTCCCTTCGTGATGTAGTTCCCCTACGGTATGAGGCTGTTGTTGAGCTACGCTACTCCGGATGCGGTGGGCTACGGACTGCTGACCCACCTCGGCGCCTGGGTCTGCGTCAAGGCGGAGACGTGCTCCTCAACCGCGAGATGGACCAGGAACGCGCGGCCTTCGGCCACGCCCATCTCGCGGGGATCGTGCCTGTTATGAGAGAGACCACTGCGCCGGGCTTAGCGTCTGATCCGCAGTAGTTCCCGAACTTGAACCGGTAACTTATGAGATTGTGACATCAATACCTCCTCTCCGCCGGATCTATCCTTGGCACGCACAGACATCGGCCTATACTGCTTGGTAGTGATGAGTATCGTGATGATATCCTAAGGCACCTTCCCGCACTGCACGGTCCGTTATGATCAGGGCTGCACTACATTCGAGAACGATATCCGTAACAGCAGGACTCATCATCAATTTCCTGCTTTCCTGGACAGTATTGCCTCTTGCTATTCCTCCCTTTCGCGTCTACTCATTTCGCGAGTTGATAGAAGTACTCCTCTGGCAAGGCATGGGGGCGGTTGGATGGCCCTTTGCGATCCTGGGAGGGTTCGCCGGCGTTATTCTGCAAGGTACGATGTCAGGTCTGGCAAACCTCCTCCTTGTGATGATCTACCCAACCATGCTTTTGTTGCTCATATTTGTGCTGTTTTCAAAACGCCCCAAGCAGTGGGTGCTGGTCATACTACATATGCTCATCACGTTCGCTTTTGCGGCCATCTGGTACCAAGTTCTCAATGGATATGATCTCATGCCGGAATGATCAAGGCTAGATTCGAGGGGCAAGTCTAGGAGCAACCGCGATGCCGGCGAGCGTCGAACATCCACCCAACACCGCGTTCCAGCCGACTCGCCTCCACCGCGCTCCGGCGAGCGAATGAACCTCACCGCTGTGCTGCTGTATCGTCTGTCGCAGCAATCGACTGAGGAGAGCCAAGATGAAAAGAGCGCTCGGGTTTAGCATTCTGGTATTTGCGCCGTTACTCATTGCATTCCTTCTGCCTGCACTGTCCCTGCTGCCAGGTCGCGTGCTGGTGACCCTACTTAGCATCTTTGATCCGACGATATCTGTATCCGAAGGTCTAGGCTATCACGCCTGGGTGTGCGGTCCCATCGTGGTAGCTGTTGGTCTTTTCCTGGCTGGAGTGTGGTTTCATCCTCTCTACCTGCGCGGGCGTTCACGCAAGACTGCATGGGTCATCATCTGGGTGATTTTCTCAGCCGCCTTGTTTGCAGCTGCTTGGCTCGGGCTCTCTCTCCTAACGAGTATAGGCGCTTCGGACTACCCGGCTGGCGAGTTCTTCCAGTGGACGGCAAGTGTCGCGGCGCTGCTCACGGTGGCCTGCCAGCCGGGTGTGGGCCTATGGCTCTTTGTTTCAGCTCGCATTTTGCGCGGTTCTGAGTCGCCATCTTCGAGACAGAATTATGCGTGACAGACTATCTATACCTGAACCGGGTTGCGGATATCGCAAGCAGAGCACACGGAACAGGCATTTTCCAGAGGTTCTCTATGTAGCGGACGGCGCTACG
>CAZYYC010000252.1:0-6302 GCA_964650935.1 uncultured Anaerolineales bacterium | reverse complement strand
GGCCTGGCTGAAGGCCTTCTTGCCCTTGACTACCTATGAGATCGCGTGTCCGGTGCTGAGAGATGCGACGATGGCGCCGCCCGGCAAGACCGGCTTGATCGTTAGCGTGCTCTTTGATTACACGCTGACGCGGCAGATCGAAGAGCAGGGCTGGTACCAGGCATTCAAGCGCCTCACGGAAACTGCGATGGTTGAAACACTCGACAGCACCATCTTTCCCGGGATCAAGGACGCGGTTCTCGATGTCTTCTCGAGCACTCCACTGACGCTGGCACGGATTGCCGGCAACTCGGAGGGCGCCATCACCGGTTGGGCCTTCACCAATGATCCTCTGCCGGCAGAGACCCGCTTGCCGAAAGTGGTTGCCTCTGTCCGCACGCCGATCCCGGGCGTGTTTCAGGCAGGCCAGTGGACCTTCAGTCCGTCCGGGTTCCCCACCGCTATCCTGAGTGGGAAGCTCGCGGCGGATCAGGTTCGTAAGGCGCTGAAGAGATCCTAGGCGAATGAAAGGGCGGATTTCTGTGACCCACGAACCATACATTAACATTGCTTTTGTGGGCTGCGGCGACATTGCCCACGCTCACTGGCGGGGTATCCGGACGCATGCACCGCAGCTCAGAGTCACGGCTGCGGTCGATATCGACACCTCCCGTGCCTCCGCGATGGCAGCCATGACGGGGGGGCAACCATTCACTTCGCTGGAGGCGGCGCTTGCCGGGAGTGACTTCGAGGCCGTCGATATCATGCTGCCGCCGCATCTGCACGAAGAAGCTGCCCGCGTGGCCTTCGCGGCCGGCAAGCATGTGGTTCTGGAGAAGCCGATGTCGACGACGCTCGAGAGCTGTGAGCGCATTCTTGACGCCGCGCGAGAGGCCGGTACGGTCTTTATGGTTGCCGAGCAGGCGCAATACTGGCCCGACGTGGTGAAGACCCAGGGCCTGATCCGGGATGGGGCCATCGGCGAGGTCGTCACAGCCCGCGCGATCTTCTCGGAGAGGGTCGAGAAGCCGTCCGGCGGCAGACCGTGGCGCTATGATGCGATGATGACCGGCGGGGGGATTTGCCTCGATGGCGGGTTACACAGGATCCGCCCGCTGCGCATGTGGCTGGGTGAGGTTGAGGAGGTCATCGCCACGCTGGGCTATCCCATCGAGCTGATGGAGGGGGAGTCGCAAGCACAGGCTCTCTTTCGCTTTGCATCGGGTGTCGTGGCCGGATACAGCGCGCTCATCAGCTATGCCGTCGATGGCGTCGGCGAGGAGTTTAGCATCCTAGGCACCGCCGGCACCATCGTCATCGAGCACGGACGAGAGGGACGCTGCCTTCTGTACAACCGCGAGGCGCCGGAGGGGCGGGATGTCCTCCCGGACGGCAAACGGAGGCGCGACGCTTTCGGTCTCGAACTCGCAGACTTTGCACAAGCGGTACGTGAGGGAACGAGTCTGGCGGCCACCGCGGAGGACTCGCTGGGTGAGCTTCGCACGGTGCTGGCGATGTACAGATCGGCCAAGAGCCGCCAGTGGGAGCCGGTCCGGACGGCGCCCTCCACTTAGGGCGCAGACTGCCTGCATAACAGAGAACCGGCCCCAGCGATCAGCTGCGGGCCGGTTCGTGTCGCTGACTTACAGGCTAGTGATGTGATGACACTGGAGCCTGCTTACCGTCCCTGGACGGTGATCTGCCCGCGGATCTCGCCGCCAGGATAGGCCGTCGTGTGGACGTTGACGTAGGTGTCGCCGGCCTGCATCGCATCAGCCAAGTCCTCCAGCGTCATACCTGCTAGAGGTCCCACGAGGTCTGCCGCCGTGATTGTGCCCTCAGCCAACACGCCGCTGAAGCGCCCGGGGATCTCGACCGGCGGCGGACCACCGGGGTAGAGCCAAGCCACGACGGGGCCGTTCTCTCCGGCCTGCGCCAGATGGATGTGCGCCATCCTGACGTCGTGGAGATTGGCCACGATCAGTTTGAAGTGGAGCTCGTTGCCATCTCTGCTCAGACGGAAGATCGCCTGCCCCCTGGACAGGGTCTCTACCGGTGGCACCTCCTGCGCGCCGGACAGGTGGGCCCTGAAGTGGCTATCCGCCGCAGCGGAAACAGGTCCGACCGTCACGAGCAGCAGGGCTAGCCCCCACATTGCCGCTTTCCAAAGATGCTCTCGTCGCTTCCTCATAGCCGGCTCCCTTCGTACATGCTGTGAGTGCCGCCCGATCCGTCGGCACTCTCACGATACAACGATATGTATCATTATAATAGCATATATTAGGGACCAGCACAAGACCGAATCGTCGTCCGCCGGCGGTTCTCTCTGTGTGGGGCTGCGCCTGACGCGTGGCGCGTCAGGCGCGGTCGCTTAGGATCTCCTTGATGCGGTCGATGATGATCTCCACCTGCCCCGCGGCGAGCGTCTGGGGATTGACGAAGAGACCGTGTGCGCCGGCCTCGGCCAGGATGATGCTGGGGTCGCCGCCGGCGAGTTGCTCCATCACGGTATCGCGGGTGAGCCCTAGGCTCGCCTCGTCCAGGATGATCTCGGCGCGCGGCATCGGCTGCCCGGCCTCGCTAGGGAAGCTGCGCCGCGCTGTGACATACGGTGTGTCGGCGAAGGCGGCCATGACCTCCTGCACCTGGTCTTCGTAGCTCTGCATCAGCGCTTCGTGGTCCAGATCCAGGTAGAGGCGCACTGCCGTCATCAGCCCTATCAGCTCCTCCTTGCCCACCTTCATCGGCCTGCCGATGAAGGCGCGGGGGCAGGCGTTGAAGGCGCACGCCTCGATGAGGTCTTTGCGACCGAGGATCAAGCCGCTGCTCTGAGGGCCGCGCAAGCCCTTGCCGCCACTGAAGAGCGCTAGGTCGGCGCCCATCTGCGTATAGCGCCACAGATTCTCGACCGGCGGAATCTGGGCGGCGGCATCGACGACGACCGGGATGCCGGCCCGGTGGGCGATCTCGATCCCCTGGTCCAGCGGAACCTGCCCCGGCATTCGGGCGGGGTTATCGAAATAGACAATGGCGGCGGTCCTGTCGTTGATGGCGTCCTCCATCTCCTCGGCCGTCGTGCCCTCTTCGTCCCCGATCTGGACCAGAACGCCGCCGGCCTGGCGGATGGCGAAGGCGTAGCCCACATAGCCGCGCCTCTGGATGATGATCTCGTTCTTCATCCCCTCGGTGTAGGGGAGGCGTTCCCGCTTCTGCTCGTCCAAGCCGGTGATACAGGCTGCGGTGCTGAGCGCAAGGCCCGCCGCGGCGCCTGAGGAGACGTACGCGGCCTCGTTGTGAGTCCATGCCGCCAGCCGCTCCCCGACCTTCTTCTGCAACTCATTGATGTCGATGAAGTGCTGCGCGGCCTCCGCCATGGCGGCGAGGACCTCAGGCTGCATAATCGAGCCGCCGAGGCGCGTCAGTGTCGCCGCGCCGTTGATGACTTTGGTGACGCCCAGGTCGTCGTAGATATCAGACGGATGTAGCATAGTCGATAGTCTCCAGTCTGCAGTCGCGAGTTCTCAGTTGCCCGTTGTCCGTTTCAGTTACCGGCCATGAGCGGTGCAATGCCGCTAGCTCGCTAGCCGCCAATACGCCTCGGGCGCATGCTCCCACTCCGGCATGCTGAGGCCCGCGGGATCGTAGACGATCTCGCCCGTCCGCAGCGTCATAACGCACTCCAGCTTCTCCGTGCCGACTAGCTTGGCGCGTCCGCAGTCGGTGTAACCGAAGGTGCCCGTGAGGTGTTTCAACACCGCGACGTCGGCCTCGGCGCCCACGCTGAGCGTGCCCAGCTCAGGTCGCCGGATCTCCCGTGCCGGCGTGACCGTCGAGCGCAGGATCACCTCCTGGAGCGGCATGCCCATGCTCAGATACTTCGACATGGTGGTGAGCATGCTGACCACCGGGCCGTTGATGTTGGCCATGTGCAGGTCGGTGCTGATGGAGTCGGGTGGGAAGCCGTCGCGCAGGGCAGGCACGGCATTGCGGAACCAGAAGCTGCCCGCACCGTGGCCCAGATCGAAGATGACGCCCCTCTCGCGGGCTCGCAGCATATGGTCGTAGACCTTGCCGTGCTCGTCGATGATGGGGAACTGCTGGGCGAAGACGTGGGTGTGGATGTCACCCGCGCGGAGCTTCTTGAGGATCAGGTCGGGGTAGGAGCGCTCCGGTGGGCGGGGCCAGAAGTCGACCATGATCGGCATCTGACACATATTGCCCGCATCCAGCGCCCGATCGACCGAGGCCCAGGGCGGGTGCTCGGCATCCCACGGAGCCTTCGTCCAGTAGTGGGCCGTCTTGATGCCCACGATGATGTCGGGATAGGTCTGCGCGATCGCGGCGACGATTCCCGGCTCCATCGCGTTGACGTCCTGCTCCGAGCCGGCATTGACCATACCTCCGGCCGCGATGTTCAGGAAGGCGAGGATGCGTACCTTGGCGCGATCAATGTAGTGTGCCTTGAAGGCGGGGAAGTCGAGCCAGCCAACGGTCCCGGCGTCCACCGTGGTGGTGACGCCCGAGGCGAGCAGATGCGCGTCGGCGTTGACCGAACCGACGTAGGCCGCGTCGGAGGGCACAAAGGGGTAGACGTGGGTATGGATATCCAGAATGCCGGGTGTCACGATGTGGTCGTCGAGTCTGACGATGGTAGTGGCGGTGGTGGGCGCGATGTCCTCGGCGACCTGGGCGATCTTGCCGCCGCGGATAGCGACATCGCGGGATCCGTCGATATTGTTGGCGGGGTCGATGACGTGGCCGCCCTTGAGGAGGAGGTCGAAAGGTGCGTCTTGGTCTTGGATTTTTGTTGTCAACTCTGTCTCCCGGTCATAGTGTGCGGGTCTTAGCTTTTCGCCTATCGAGAGGGGAGACGAGGAGACGCCTCCCCTCCCCCCAGTCTTTCCCCTGTCGGGGAGGGAGCGGGATGTGTGCCGCCGGCCCTCCCCGAGGCGTCAGGGGAGCTACTTGTCCTGGAGTGCCTTCTGGTAGAGGGCGGTGCCGTAGAACTCGTAGGAAGCGGCCTTGTCGGGGACGTCGACGAGATGGACGGTGAAGCGGGCGGGTACGCCGTTATCGGGGAGGTATTCCGCGAAGAAGCCCCGATAAGCCTCGGCGTAGGCCGCCCGAAGCCGGTCGAGCTCCGCCGCGTAGCCCAAGGGGTCGACCAGCGGGTTCGGCGACTTGGGCTGGCAGCCGAAGGCGTGGATCTCAATGAAGTCCACGTCCCGCAGCGAGTCGCAGATGCCGGCATCCTGGAGCCAGAGCTCCCAGCTCTTGAAGACCAGCGGGATCTCCTCCTTGGGCTCCATCGTCACCAGCTCGTCGAGCCCCAGCACGCCCTTGGCCGAGTAGCCGCCGGTCAGTCCGGCGAACGAGATCTTCAGATCGCCGTCAGGCAGCTCCTCGGTCACAAGGGCCGAGAGGACCGGACGGTCGCCGGTGTAGTAATAGGTCAACTTGCCGCGTTTCTTGACGTTGAATGGCATCGTAAACTCTCCTTGTGGTCTGTGGGGTTAACGGTATGGGGGGATCTGTTGGGTCGTCCCTCCGTGTGAGAATGTTGGCCGAAAGGTCTCACCAATCGGCGTCATCCGGGAAGACGTTCTCATACTTCGCGCTGGTGCGAGCTTCCGCCATCATATCGGCGACAGTGTCGCGCCAGGTAGCGTAGTGGGCGGTCTTCTTGTGCTCACCCGTGGCAGCCTCGTCGCGGTAGACCTCGACGAGCACGAAGCGCGTGGGATCGTCGCGTTGTTGGATGACGTCGAAGCGGGCGATGCCGGGCTCCTGCACGCTGTTGCGGGCGTTCGCGAGGGTGGCTGCCTTGAAGGCCTCGACGCAGTCGGGCTTCACGTGGACATAGACCAGGACGATGAACATCGGTCTGCTCCTTTCTGATCGCCAGAGTCGGGCGCTCAAACCTGTGCCTCAGCTAACTGACTCCGATTGTACTTGGGGCTCAGGAAGTGCAAACCAATGGCGCGAGAGGGCATCACTCGCGCTCAAGCCGGTTGTTGCGCTCCCAGACGCTTGCCACCTCCAGCCCGAAGGCGCGGCGGACCGACACCACTTTCGTAAAGTGCGTTTCCAGCCACTCGACGTCATAGGGCTCCCACCAGATGCTCTCGGCCCGCGCAGTGTTGGCCTCGCCGGTGAAGTAGGCTGCCCAGCGCTGGCGGATCGTGGCGTTGATGTGGATCACCACGTAGTCGGGCCGCAGGCGCACCGAGAGCTGCTCTCCATGCACGAATCTGAACTGGCGATCGGGAGAGGTCGCTTCCAGGATGTGCCACGGATAGGCATAGACGACCACGCGCGCCCCG
>CAZYYC010000251.1:0-6369 GCA_964650935.1 uncultured Anaerolineales bacterium | reverse complement strand
GCAGTTGACCGACTTCGGTCCGGAGGAAGGGCAGGTCGGTGGCCTCACCAAGAACCCGGTGCGGGAGGAGATCTACTTCCACCGCCGGAATGTGCTGACGGCCCTGGATTTGGAGACACTGGAGCAGCGCCCGATCTACACACGACCGGAGGGCTATGTCGGCGGTGCCTCCAATCCGACCGCCGACGGGAAGACCATCTGTGTGGGTCACTACAAGGACCTCTCAGACCAATTTATGATCGACCTTGGGCACGGCTACGTCGGCTTTCGTGAGATCTGGGAGGCGCGCCCACCGACGAAGATCTTCAAACTGCCCATTGACGGTGGCGAGCCGGAACTCATCTACGAGGAGGACTACTGGCTGGGGCACTTCAACTGCTCGAACCAGCACGCCAACATCATGACCTTCTGCCACGAGGGACCCTGGCACCTGGTGGAGAACCGCATCTGGGGCCTCGATTTGGAGACCGGGGAGAGCTGGCAGGTTCGCCCCAATGCCCCCGACGAGGCCATCGGTCATGAGTATTGGATGAGTGACGGTGAACACATCGGCTACCACGGCAAGACGCCTCAGGGGCCGGTCTACGGTTCCATCCGCTATGACAACACCGACCAGGTCGAGGCGCCCTTTGAGGGGCACTGCTGGCACTTCCACAGTCATATGCTGGAGCTTGTCGTCGGCGATGGGGACGCGCATGATCCCTATCTGCTGCTATGGCGCTTCAACGAGGGGCGCTTTGAGGGCCCCAAGGTGCTGGCGTGGCACCGCGGCTCATTCCATACCCAGCGTGTGCATCTGCACCCCTGCTTCAATGCCGAGGGCACGCAGATCATCTACACGGCAGACCCGCAGGGCTACGGACAGGTCTTCGCCGTCGATGTCCCGGCTTGGGAGGCGCTGCCCGACCTGGCTGATGTGAAACGAGGCTGAGATGATACCGGACGACTACTGGCCCACGCCGCGTGGGACCTTCGAGGAGCGGCGCCGGCAGTACCTGGCGTATTGTGTGGCGGAATCACAGCAGAAGCGGACCGGGTTCGGCAGCAGACTGGCCTTCTTCAGCCAGATCGCGCGGCTGGAGCTGGACTTGCCCGTGGACGAGACCCCGATCCGCGAGGGCATCGCCTATGTGGACTCGCGCGACGATTGCTGCGACTTTGCCGCCGCCGGTCTGTTGCGCATGCTCTATCTCTATGACACGAGCCCACATCTCGCGCCGGACCTGACCGCCGAGATCGAGCGGTGCCTACTGGACTTCAAATACTGGTGGGATGAGCCCCGGGGCGACAACCACCGCTGTTACCATACCGAGAACCACCAGATCATCTTTCACGCCGATGAGCTGCTGGCGGGCCAGCGCTTCAGGGATCGCACCTTCTCCAACAGCGGGAAGGACGGGATCTACCACATCGACCACGCGCTGCACCTGATCCGCCGCTGGTTCGACTTCCGGGTCCGGTTCGGCTACAGCGAATGGCTCTCCAACTGCTACTTCGAGGAGGACCTCCTCGCCCTGGTCAACCTGCACGACTTCGCGGAGGATGCCGAGGTCCGGCGTCAGGCCAAGCTACAGATCGACGTGTTGCTCTACGAGATGGCACTGCACACCTACCGGGGCGTCTTCGGCTCGACCCACGGTCGCAGCTATCCCCGCTTCATCCTGGGCGCGCGCGGCGAGGGCTCTGCCTCCACCGCGAAGCTAATGTTTGGGATGGGGCTCTTCAACCACGCGAGCCTGGGCACCGTACCGCTGGCAACCAGCACCTACCGCTGCCCGCAGATCCTGGCGGATATCGCTGCCGATCTCGACGCGCCCATGCTCTTCCGCGAGCAGCACAGCCTCAATATGGAGGATGTCCCGGGCTGCGGGCTCGCCTATGATAGCCTCGAGGACGGACACCTCTACTGGTCCGTCCAGGACTACACCCACCCGACCATCTACGATCTCGCGCAGGAGACGCGCCGTCTACGCGAGATCATGCTCTATGAGGACTATCAGGCGCGCTATGATCAGGTCCTCAATTGGCAGGAGCAGGAGTTTGGTGAGGTCGTCGACCGCGACATCGACTGCCACGCGATGACCGAGGTCCACATCCAGACTTACCGCACGCCGGACTACCTCTTGAGCTGTGCGCAAGACTACCGCCCCGCCAAGCCGGGCTATCAGCAGCACATCTGGCAGGCGACGTTGGGCATCGACGCCGTCGTCTTCACCAACCACCCCGGGTCCGACGATGAGATGTCGCGGCCCAACTACTGGGCCGGCAACGGCATCCTGCCGCGCGCCGTGCAGCATGAGAACGTGTTGATCTGCCTCTACCATCTGCCTCCGGACGACGCGTTCCCCTTCTCGCATGCCTACTTCCCGCGCGCTGCCTTTGATGAGGTGGTGGAGCGGGGCGCCTGGGTGATCGCGCGCAAGGACGCGGGCTACCTCGCGCTCTACGCTCGCGGCTTAGACGGCGTTCGCTGGATCGACGACCGGGAGCTGCGTGCTGAGGGCGCTGATACGCTCTGGGTGGTGGAGATGGGTCGGCAGGCGGACTGGGGCAGCTTTGAGGCCTTCGTCGAGGCCATCGCATCGAGCGAGATCGGGTGTGAGGGGCCGGCGGTGCGCTACGTGTCGCCCTCGCAGGGGGAGGTCCGATTCGGCCGGCGCGATCCGCTGGTGATCGCAGGTGAGGAGGTCCCGCTCCGAGTGCCCTGGCGCTATGACAATCCCTACTGCCGGTATGCCGTGCCGGAGAGCTCAACGCCGCCGCCGTGCGCCATCCGGCGGGGTGATGACGAGCTCGTTCTGGACTTCGCTCCCCGCTGGTAAGGGTACGTTTCTCTCTGTAGCGTAAGCCTCCGGCTTGCGCACCGGCGCAATCGGGACGATGCCCTAGCGGACTCGGGTGCGTTACAAGGCCCGGGGCGAGCTCGCCCCGGGCCTTGTAACCTAGCGGCAACTGCGATGATTGTGCTTGGCACTTTGGTCGGTCGTGCGGCCTTCAAATCCGCGATCCGTCGGTTAGATCCATTACCAGCTGAAGCCCGGGCCCTGCGGCACCGGCGCGCAGCCATCCTCGAGTTCAAAGGGTGCGTCGGGGTGCAGCAGCCCGGTCTCGAGATAGATCGCGTTGGGCAGGCTCGCCATGACGTTGAGCTGCACGGGCCCGCCGCCGTGCGAGGCGTAGGGGCAGCGGAAGGCGTGGGCCAGCTTGCCGATCTGGAGCATCGCCGTAGGCCCGCCGGCCCGGCGTAGATCGGGCTGGATGATGTCGACCGCGTCACGGCGCAGAAAGCGCGCGAAGTCGTAGCGGGAGTAGAGGTTCTCACCCGTCGCGATGGGGATGTCGAGTGCACTGACGAGCGCGGCGTAGCCGTCGACGTCGTCGGCCGGCAGGGGTTCCTCCCACCACAGACAGCCGAGCTCCTGGAAGGCGCGCCCGCGCCGTATCGCCTCAGTGGTCGTCAGCGATTGGTTGGCGTCCACCATCAGATCCACCTCGTCGCCGATCACGCCGCGCACGGCCTCAACACGGGCAATGTCCTCCTTGAGCGTCGGGGCGCCGACTTTGATCTTGACGCCGCGGAAGCCCTGGGCCGCAGCCTGGGCTGCGATCTCCCGCAGGCGCCCGAGGTCGTAGTTGAGCCAGCCGACCATCGCATAGGCCGGGATACGCTTCTGCGCCCCGCCCCACAGCTGCCAGCAGGGCACCCCCAGGGCCTGTCCCTGGCAGTCCCACAGCGCGGTGTCGATCGCGGCCATGCCGAAAGTGGCGAGGCCGAACGTGCCATGGTACTCGGTCTCGCGTTGCATCGCCTCGTGCGTCGCCACCACGGCGGCGGGATTGGTGCCCACAACCAACGGCGCGAGCTCGTGGTCGATGAGAGCCGCGAGCGCGTCCGGGGCGCCCGCGATGCGTCCAAAGCCGATCTCGCCGGTGCCGGTGATTGCCTGTCCGTGATGGGCGGCGTCGGTGTGGAGCACGACGCGGACCGACCCGGCACCCGGCAGGCATTGTAAGGCGTCGCAGATGGGGGTGGGGTTCGGCGTTTGGTGCGCTACTTTGATCTCCACATGGGTGACTTTCACAGGGGACCTCCTTGGTCTCTTTGTTGCTCCATTGTAGCCCTGTCCCTACGCCCGACAAAAAAAAGGGCCTACGGCTCCTGCCGTAGGCCCTCATGCGAGACTCGTTGCTTAGCGGATCTCGTAGACGACCTGCACGCTCACCGAGACCGAGAAGGAGCCCGGCGTGACGTTGGGGGCGGCCATATCCATCGCCACCGCGCCGCCACCGATCGCGCGCTCTGCATAGACCGGGTAGTCACCGCCGACCTCGGTCACCAGCACGAGCTTGCCGAGGGAGACGTCCATCTGCTCGGCGATGTGGGCTGCCCGTGCTCGTGCATCGGCCAGAGCCGCATCGCGCGCCTCGGTGACCAGGGCAGCCTGATCCTCGACGCTGAAGTTAACGCCGCCGACGGCATTCACCCCGGCGTTGACCACGCCTGCCAGCAGCTCGCCGACCGATCCGATCCTGTCGGTTGTGACCTGAACCTGGTGTGACAGATGGTAGAGGATGTCCCCGGTGGGCCGACCTGTGTCGCGATCGTGCACGGTCTCGACCCATAGGCTGTAGTTCAGGGTGCGTGTCTTATCCTCGGCGATGCCGAACGCCGTCGCGGCAGCCAGCGCCGCATCCATCTTCTCCGCCGCCTCCGACACCAGAGCATCGGGATCCTGTCCCTGCAGCTCGACGCCGAAGGTCACCTGAGCGATCTCGGGATCCGCGCTGGCCGTGCCGGTCGCGGAGACGACCACGCCCTGCTGCACTTGTCCGCTGACCACCATACCACCGCCCGCCAGCGGAGCCGCCTCGCGGGATGCGAGGGTCGTCGACGGGGCCAGTGAGCTACAGCTGCTCACGGCAAGGGCTAGAGCAACCACGGTTAGGGCCACGTGGGGCCATTGAAGCTTCCTCATTGTATCCTCCTATGCTTATCTGCGAGATGTTCGAGCCGGCCATCGCTGTGAGAACTATCGCTCTCACGAGTTTGTGTGCCTCTCACTACCTATGACGCCGATGGCCCTCAGGAAGTTCCAGGGCATGCGCGGTTCCGAAGATCGGTTATGATATATGGCTGAAACAACTTACCCGGTTGCTGCCGGACAGGAGAGATGCTATGCGCGTCAAGCCGAACGTGGTGCGCCTCGCGGTTTTGGGAATGCTGACGGGTCTCTTCGCGCTGTTGGAGGCGCAGGGCATCGGTCTACTGACGATGCCGGGCGGTAGCACGTTGAGCCGGGGCCTGATGATCCTCTTCGCGATCCTCGCCGGTTATCAGGTGGGCGTGGTGACCGTCAAGATGAGTGTGAAGGCCAAGCGGGGAGCGGCAGGCGAGGTCACGATGCTCTCGGGCGTGCTACGGCTGGTCGCCGGCGTGGCGGTCCTGGCGGTGCTGCTGGCCCTGTTCGGACAGCTTCAGACGGTTGGGACGGCGTTGGGTGCGTTCAGTGGCTTGCTGTTGGGGTGGTCCCTGCAGGCGCCGGTCAGTGGGATGGCGGCGTGGATTATGATCTCGGTCAAGCGGCCCTTCCGTGTGGGCGATCGCATCCAACTGCCCTCCCTGGGCCTGGTCGGCGATGTCGTCAACCTGAGCCCGATGTATACGGAGCTCAACCAGGTTGGTGGAGCCGTCGGCAGCGAGGAGGCCGTCGGACGCCCGATCCTGATTCCCAACGCTATGCTCTTCAGCAACGTCGTCATCAACTACACCGCGCGACAGGACGCGGCCTATATCCTCGACGAGGTCGTGATCCGCATCACCTATGATACGAACTGGGACATCGCCGAGGATATTCTGCTCTCCGCTGCGCGCGAGGTCACCGGGGAGATCATCGGCAAGACCGGTCAGGAGCCCTATGTGCGGGCGGACATGTACGACTACGGCATCTACATGCGGCTGCGTTACATGACCAGTGCCACCGACCGGCCCCGTATCACCTATCAGATCACCAAACTGATCTTCCAGGGCTTCCAGGAGGATGCACAGGTCGACTTCGCCATCCCCTACATCTATTCATTCCGCAAGGGCGTTCAGGCGTCCGCGCGTTTCGGCGAGGCCGAGCTTCCCAAGGCGACGATCGACCTGCCGCTGAGCGAGATCGTCTTCGGTGAAGAGGACAAGGCCTACCTTCGCGCCAACGAGGGGGAGATCGACATCCTGGCTGAGCGGATCAGGTCCGAGGGGTTGATCCAGCCCGTCGTCGTCACTCAGACAGATGAAGGGCTCTACCGGGTGGTGGCGGGACATATGCGGGTGGCGGCGTGCAAGCAGCTCGGCTGGCGCTCGGTGCCCGCCGTGCTCCGCGAGGC
>CAZYYC010000250.1:0-6382 GCA_964650935.1 uncultured Anaerolineales bacterium | reverse complement strand
CCCGCCTGGTGTGAGCCGTAGTCGGGCGTGCTGCGGAAGAAGTGGTCAAACTGCGCCTCACGCTCGTGGAGCCCGGCGCGGAAATAAAGCTGGGCCATCGTAAGCTGGTATTGGTCGGTGTACAGCATGCCGTAGGCCGTGCTCTGTTCTGAAGGCGTCATCGTGTGGCCTCCTTAGGGGGCGTAGTCGTGTCTCTGGCGTCGCGAAGTCACGCCGTGTCCGCCATAGCTTTGGGTGTGAGGCGCTGCCGGTCGATGGATGAGGTCAAGTGAGCCCCGAAGAGCGCCAGCGAGGCGCCGATGTAGATCCAGAAGAGGAGCGCGATGACGCCACCTAGCGACCCATAGACGAGCTTGTAGTTCGTCAGCCCGCTGCTGACGAACCAGGCGAAGACTTCTTTTGCGATCTCCCAGGCGACGCCCGTTAGCCCGCCCCCCCAGAGTGCAGCGCGCCAACTCACCGCTTCGGTTGGGACCCAGCGGTAGAGGGCCACGAAAAGTAGCGCGCTCAGCAGGAGGGGTATCAACCGCGTGGTGACGCCCGACCAGAGCAGGTTGGTGGCGGTCCGGAGGTTGGAATCCTGCAGTACAGGGGCCGGTAGCAGGCGCCCCGCGGTGCTTGCTGCCACTGAAAGCAGCAGCAGCAAGATCAGTGCCCCTACCATCGCCAAGGCGGTCAGCCGCTGCCTGAAGAAACTCGGGGCCTCTGCCTCGGACCACGCCAGATTGACGTTGCGCGTGAGCGTGGCGAAGGCGCCTGAAGCTGACCAGATGGTGCCTACCAGCCCGATGAGGCCGATCGGCCCGCGCAGCTCGAGCGCGGTGCCCAGGTTGTCGGCGATGAGGTCGCGCGAGACCGGGATCGCCTGTGCGATGAAGTTGACCGCCTCCCGAAAGGCGACTTCGCTTCTCAGATTCCAGAGGTAGGTAGCCACGGTCACCAGAACCAGGAGCAGCGGAAAGAGCGAGAAGAGAATGTAGTAGGCCAGCCCGGCTGCTGCTTGGGAGGCGCGCGTCTCACCATACCGGTCGAGCGTGCGCCGGACGATCTCCACGACCGGCGCACGCCAGAGTCTGGCGACAAGGTTGTCGCCGCGCGTGGCCTCATCCTGAAGGCGGATCAGTTGCGCTTGCAGCGCTTTGAGCTTACTCACGCCCCTCGTGTTCTCCGTGACTAAGCGTCAGTCACTTCGCGGACTGTCCCCGCGCGGTGCCGCCAGTAGACGAAGAGCATCAGCAGCGAGGCGACGATGCCGACCCAGGTGAACCAGTAGTCGAGGAAGATGGTCGGTTGCGCCAGTTCCTCTTTGCGGCGCGCGACCTCATCGACAAAGGCCTGGGCCGCGACCGGGTTGTCAACCCGTCCTTCGACCAACGTGATCGGCGTGCAACGCAGTCCGCCGACGCGCACCCATCCCAGGACCTTGAGCACATCGCCGTCGAGGCCCGCGTTCACATCGGCGACGCTGAAAGGCCCGGTGCGTCGTTCGATCAGGGCGATGGCCAACGGCTTCAGCCACAGCTGGACATCCTCGGCAGTCGTCTCCTCCTCGTCGGTTACCGTGGCGACAGCGGCCTCGATCTGCTCCAAGGGCGCACCAACGCCGACAGTCATCTTGTCATCGTGCAGCGTCAGGGTGACCACCTTCTCCGGGTGCTCGACGCTGCGCGCTGTATAGGTATAGGTGTTCTTCATACTTGGTTATCCCTTCTCATCCATCACTGTGAAGTGGATGTCGTTAGTGGTCGGCACAATCGTGCCGTTGTAGAGGCTCGAGACCTGGCGCAAGGTCAGTGCCTGATCGAAGGGGGTCAGCGATGAGATGCCGTCGGCGGGCATCACTACGTGGAACCACCGCAGGCCTGCGGAGGCAGCCGTGTGCAGCACGCAGATGCTGGAGACGGTCCCCACAATGACGAGGTGCTCGATTCCCCACAGGCGCGTCAGATAGTGATCCAGCGCCGTGCCGTAGAAGCCGTCGTAGCGGTTCTTGCGGAAGACGGTATCCTCGCGATGGGGCGCCAACTCCTCGATGATCTCCCAACCCCAGGTGCCGGGCACGCAGTGCTGGGGCCAGATGTCAAACTCCGGGTCGTCTTCGGCTGCGGTATCCTGCGTGTAGACGACGTGCGCTCGATGCAGATGCGCCATCGCGACGAGCGACTGGATGGACGGCACGGTCTCCAGAGCTGCCGGCACCAAGAGGCTTCCATTGGGTTTGACGAAGTCGTTCTGCATGTCGACGATGATCACGGCGCTCTTGTGTGCGGGCAGTTCGACGCGTGCCGCTACCGGAATCTCCGGGACCTCGACGCTCCCCGAGGGTATCGGATCGATCTTCATAGTATGTCCTCCCATCTTCGCCTCTTACCCGGTGAGATCGTTCAGGTCGAAAGCCTCATCCTCCAGGCTATCGGCAACCTCAGCGAGCTTCGGCTGGGCCTTCACGAGTGCCTGCATCGGATTGCGCTCGTCGTCCGGGCGGCCCATCGCCAGGACACCGACAAGGCGGCCCTCGTGGAAGTAATAGTTGGCAAAGCTGCGCGTCTCGAGGCGCCCGCGGCGAACCGTGTGATCCCATGCGTCCAGGTTCCCCCAGACTTCAAAGCTCAGCTCGAAGAGATCTGAGAAGAAGTAGGGAAGCACAGCGTAGGCCTCGCCTGCTCCGGCCATATTGCGCCCGGCCTGCAGGCCCTGCGCGCGTGCCACATCCCAGTGCTCGACGCGCAGCTGCTTTCCGTAGATCGGGTCGGGCCACGCGGCAATGTCGCCCGCGGCATAGATGTGCGGATCACGGGTTCGCAGCGCTTCGTTAACGACGACGGCGTTGTCCCCCTCGCGTGTCTCCAGCCCGGCGTGCTGCGCGAGCTCGGTGTTGAGCTCGATGCCGACGCCCATCACCGCCATGTCGCAGCGTGGCTGGGCGCCGTTGCTCAGTTCGACCTGGGTGACGAGGCGCTCACCGATGAAGCGCTGGGGCGTGATCCCCGGCAGAATGCGGATACCCTTGGCGGCGTAGATCTGGTGCAGCCAGGCGCTCATATCCCGGGGCACAATGCGCTCCAACAGCCTCTCCTCCGGGAAGGCCATGGTGACCTCGGCACCCAGCGTGGTGAGGGCCGCAGCCACCTCCGCACCGATGAAGCTCCCCCCCAGGACGAGGGCCTGCTTACCCGGGCCCGCCATCTCGCGGATCGCGCGCGCGTCCTCGATCGTGCGCAGTGTGAAGATGCCGTTGAGATCAACGCGCGGCAGAGGCAGTCGTCGTGCACGTCCGCCGGTCGCCAGCAGCAACGTCTCGTAGGCCAACACACGTCCGTCCGACAGGCTCACGGTGCGAGCCTCGCGGTCGACAGCCGTCGCGCGCACGCCGGTGATCAAGGTCGCGTGGCGCTCGGCAAAGTCGGTCTCTGAGTCGAGATAGACGACCTTCTCGGGGCGTTCGCCCGTCAGTACACCCTTCGACAGCGGCGGGCGCTGATAGGGGCGGTGCGCCTCCTGTGTCACGAGCGCGATCTCGCCCTTACCATCCACTTCACGAATTCCCTCGACAGCCTTTCCGCCGGCAAGGCCGCCTCCCACGATCACGTATGTGTAGCTTTCCATTGCGGTCTCCTCACTTGACGATATGTTCCCTTGGGCAGTTGAAGTTTTCCACCTCACTCAGCGGGTTGTCCTCGTTGATCTACTCCTCCGACAGAGCCTCTCCGGTCTCCGCGGTGCCCTCGCTGGGCATCAGACGACGCACGCGGTCGCGGATCCCCTTGTTCTTGACCACCTTCATCTGATAGAAGCGGCGTTTCCTACTCTTGCGCCGATTGCGGCGAAAGTGGCCCTGCCCTGCGCGCGTGCGCATAAGCTTCCCCTTGCCGCCCTTGGTGCGGCGGAAGCGCTTCGATGTGGACTTGTGTGTCTTTAGTTTTGGCATGGGTTTTCCCTTCCGTCCCTAGGCGGACGCTCTGCGCCGCCGGTGGACCTCATACAGTACGCCAATGTTCCATAGCTATCATAGCCCAGCGTCCTCAAGCTGAGGGACGGGGTGCGTTGGTTCGGCTCTGAGGTGGGTTGGCAGAGTTGGTCGAGGGTTTGGCGGCGAATGCGGTCGACTAGATGGGCAGCCAGATCGTGAAGGTTGTGCCCTCGCCGGGTGCGCTGTCGACCCTGATGTCACCGCCGTGGTCCTGCACAATGGTACGGCTGATGAAAAGGCCCAGTCCCAATCCTTCGGGCTTGGAGGTGTGGAAGGGGTCGAAGAGGCGGGCTTGCATCTCGGCGGGGATCCCCCCACCGGTATCCCGAAAGATGATCGCCACGCCCTGCGGCTCAGGGGTCTGCGTCACGTGGACGTTGAGCTCACCGCCCTGCGGCATGGCATCGATCGCGTTGAGGATCAGGTTGAGAAAGACCTGGTGGATGCGATCGGGCACGACGGTGACCTCCGGGACATCGTCATCCACATTGATCCTGACCTCAATGCCCCGATCCCGGCACTGCTTGTCTGTGATCGCCAACGTGTGGGCGACTAACTGCCGGGGATCCTGGGATTCCTTTTCCTCGGGTCTGGCGCGGCGGTTGAGGTCGCGCAGCCGACCCACGATGCCGGCGGCGCGCTTGAGCTCGTCCGAGGCCATCTGCAGGTAGAGGTTGACCGATGTGCGGACGGTGTCTGCGCCGGACTCAAAGTCCTGGAGGCTCTCATCGGCCAGGCCAAGGCAGCCGATCACCGTCTGCAGGGGATTGTTGATCTCGTGGGCCAGCGAGGCGGCAAGCTGGCCGGTCAGCGCCAGCTTTTCGTTCTGCACCATGGCAGCCTGGGCCTCACGGCGATCGCTGATGTCATCGACCATGCCGATGGCGAGCTGGGGCTCCTGCGACAGGTCGCGCACCAGTGAGACGGTGAGATTACACCAGACGTCCTGACCGTCCGAGCGCCGGAAGCGGACTTCGGCGTGGTAGCCATCGGTCGCACCCCCGATCAGGTCCTCGTACATCACGCTGCCGCTTGCGGCATCCTTCGGGCTCATATGGCTGATGAGCGGCGTCTCGCGCAGTGCCGAGCTATCTCTGTGGAGGATGGTCGCCAGCGCCGTGTTGCTCTGGAGGATTCGCCCGTCGCGATCGAGCAGGGCGATGCCCAGCGGTGCATCCTCGAAGATGGCCCGAAAACGTGCCTCGCTGATCCGCAGCGCAGCCGTTCGCCAGGCCACGCGTCGCTCAAGATCCTCAGCGTGGGCCTGCACCTGCTCGTGAAGGCGAGCCTGCTGAATCGCGATGGCAAGCTGATCGCCGAGTTCGCTCGCCAAGGCGATGGGGTGCGCCCCTCCGTCCTCACTCTCTCTCAGACCCAGGGTGAGGACCCCCAGCAGGTCGCCCTTGACACGTAGGGGCTGTTGGAGGAGGGCTTGTGCGCCCGGTCCGGGAAACGCGCTGAAGGCCGTGTGCCAGGGCAGGTCGGGATCTACGAAGTCTGTCGCCTCGGGAGGTGTTGTGGCACCAGGGGTGACCTCAGGGCGCTCGGTGACGATGCTGTGGCCTCGCTCAAGCCGCGTGATCAAGCGGGTCCACCAGTCGGTCATCGGCGCCCGCCATCCTGCCAGGTCGGCTGCATCGTCATAGGCCGAATAGGCGGAGAGGAGCGCCACTTCCTTGGCGTCGAAGTCGAAGAGGAGGACGCTCGCCCAGGCGCAGTTGATCATCTCAGGCAGGCGCGTGAGCGTGGCTTCGGCAATGGCCTCGACCGACTGGGCCGAGAGGATGGCCTGGTCGATCTGATGGAGGGCACGCAGCCGAATCGCGTATTCCCTCAGAGCCCGCTGCACGCGCCTCAGGTCGGTGATGTCCAGGCCGAAGAGATTGGCGTGGCCTGCTGAGGCGGGTGCGATGGTCACGGCGTAGATGCGCTGATCGCAGTGGATCTCAGCGGTGCCGTGCTTGTCCATCCGTAGCGCCTCGCTCACGCGTTCCTGCCAGCGCGACGGAATCCGCTCCCCGACGTCGATGTTCCAACTTTCGAGCAGGGGTCGGCTGCCCGCATTAGCGTAGAGGACGGTGCCGTCGGCTGCAATCCGTAGGATGGGCTGGGGGTTCTTGTCGGTGAACTGTGCCAGCTCACGTGCCAGCGCCTCACTGCGCTGCCGCTCGGCCTCGAGCTGCCTCAGTAGGTTCTCGCAGGTGTCCTCGCCCACGTCCCGCACTCGATCTCCTTGTATCGTCCCTTAGCGTTAATGTCTGCCTGCATCTTACTCGGAAACGGTGCCGCGTCCACTGAGAAGGCGGACCTGCTCACCCAGCGCGACCAACCCCGCTCCAACCTGGTCGCAACCGAGACCGTCCGTCGCTCCAACACACCCCATCGGCCTTGCTCCGGCGTGTGTGCTAGACT
>CAZYYC010000249.1:0-6389 GCA_964650935.1 uncultured Anaerolineales bacterium | reverse complement strand
AGCATCCGACGGATCGACGCCTGGCGGAGGCCTTCATTGCCGGCACGCTTCCCGAGCGGCTCGACCGCGCGTCGTTGCCCCCCGACGCGGTGGTGCTGCGGGCAGAGTATCGGGCGCAGGCAGCGGCACTGGCGATCCGCTCGCCCTTCACCTTCCGCGCGCGCTGGTTGGGCCTCTACTTCCCCGGGTGGGAGGTCAGGATCGACGGTGCCGAGGTGGAGGTCACGCCGGAGGAGAAGACGGGGCTGATGACCTTTGTCGTCCCGTCGGGCGAGCACGTCGTCACGGTTCGGTTTGGGATGACGGCGATACGCCGCTGGGGCATGATCCTGTCGATCCTGGGCGGGGTGTTGGTGATCGCGTTGAGCCTGCGCTGGCTGATTCGGGCCCTGGTGACCCGACACGAGGCGCGGGTGAGTGCGGCAGAGCCGCAACGCCGCGCGCCGCTTGGGCCGGGTGACGAACGGCGTGGCGCGCGCACGCTATTGATGTTCAGCCTGGCGATGGCGGCCCTCGTGGTGCGCCTGGGGGCGATGGATCGTGCCCCCAGTCCAATCCTGCGGTCTCGGCTCCAGGGCAACGGCGTGCCCGATGTCGCTCAGCGGGTAAAGGTGGACTTCTCGGGCGGATTGACGCTCATAGGGACGACGTTCCCGGCGACGTCGATGCCGGCAGATGAGGAGTTCGCCGTCGATCTGGTGTGGATGGCGCGTGAGGTCCCCGCTGCGGACTACTTGACGGTGGTCCTGCTTCGCGGCGAGGACGGACAGGTATGGAGCCCGGCGGGGACGGAGCGGCCCCGCGGCTATGAGCGACCGGTCCCGACCAGCGGGTGGTCGCCCGGCGCCTACGCCTACGATCCGCACCTGGTGAGGGCGCTTACCGGCGCGCCGCCGGGCCGCTATGAGGTGGTGATCGCCGTCATCGAGGCCGGCACGCGACGCCCGGTCTCGGTCCTGGACGCCGAGGGACGACCGGCGGGCTCGGATTGGGTGCTCGGCACGGTTCAGTTGGTCGTGCCGTCCGCGCCCGTGGGGCCGGCGGCGTTGGGGACGCGGGCCGCGTGCGCGCCGGCAGCGTGCGGTCCGATGAAGCTGCTGGCGGCGAGCGCCGACCGGCAGGCCGCGGCGCCCGGTGACGTGGTGGCGGTACGTTGGCTCTGGGAGGTTGTGGCGGCGTCAGAGGAGAACGTGGTGGCCGTCATGGCGCTCGTGGGCGACGATGGCGAAGTGCTGCAGACGTGGGAGCTGCCGCCCGTGGCGGCGTGGTGGCCCTCAGAGGCGTGGTCGGTCGGCGAGCGCTGGGTGGGGCGGCACGTGGTACGGCTGCCTGTGGGCTTGAGCAGCCAGACGGCTCGACTGGCGGTCTCGCTGCCGGGGTGTGAGGCGTTGGCATCGGTCCCGCTGGAGATCGTGGCGCCCGAGCGGGCGTGGACGGTGCCGGAGGGGCTGGATGCGATTGAGGTGCGTTTTGGTGATGCGGTGGCGTTGGTCGGCGTCGCTCTCCCGTCGGGCAGGATGGCCACAGGGAGGCCGCTGGAGGTGACGTTGGCCTGGCGCGCCGAGCAGGAGATGGCGACGGCCTACCGCGTCTTCCTGCACCTGCTCAACGAGGCGGGAGAGATTGTGGACCAGAGCGACGGCGAGCCGGTCGCCTGGACGCGTCCGACCACGGGATGGGCCGAAGGCGAGGTCGTGACCGAGAGCCGGAAGGTCACGCTGCCGCGGGCGGCGCCCGCAGGACGCTACCGGCTGGTCGTCGGCCTCTACACGCCCGGTGAGGGACGATTGATGACCTCGGGGGGCGATGATGGCTACCTCTTGGCGACGCTCAACGTCGACTAGAGGCAGGGCACGCCCCTCAGCGGGCCTGGCGCTGCTCGTCCTGGCCGTGGCGCTGGTGCCGGTGCTGCAGCCGCTGATCTCGACGCAGCTCACCTGCGGCTACGATAACGCCTTCCACCTCTGGCGGGCCGTGCAGATCGAGCGCCTGTGGGACGACGGCATCCTCTACAGCCGCTGGGCGCCCGACATGGCCCACGGATTCGGTTTTCCCCTCTATCTCTTCGCGTCGCCCTTTCCCCCGGCGCTGGTCGCGCTGCTCCACCGTCTGGGCGCCGCGTGGCCTGTGGCGCTGAACAGCATCTTCGCGCTGGGCGTGGTGTTGGGGAGTCTGGGGATGTTCTGGGCGGCGGCGGACATCTTCGGGAGGGAGGGCGAAGGGATCCGGCCCCGGCGGCGGGCGTGGATGGCGGGACTGGTCGCGGGGATCGCCTATGCCTATGCTCCCTTCCAGGCCTATGACGTCTTCAGCCGCGGGAGCCTGTGGGAGTCGTTCGCCTGGGCCTTTCCGCCGCTGGTGCTGCTGGGCCTGCACCGCTGGTCGCTGACCCGCGAGCGGCGCTACCTGGTGCTGGGGTCGCTGGCCTTCGCGGCGCTGATCCTGAGCCATCATCTGTTTGCGTTCCTCTTCGCCCCGCTCTTCGCGCTGTGGGCCCTGGTGCCGGGTGGGGTAGCGCGGCGCTGGGACGTCGTGGGACGAGGCGCGCTGGGGGGGGTGCTGGGGTTGGGGATCACGGCCTTTTTCTGGCTGCCGGCGCTCCTGGAGCGCCCGTTCATCCAGACGGGACGGTTGTTGGGGACGTGGGTCTTCGACTACCACTACAATTTCCTCTCGCTGCACCATCTGCTGGCGCTGCCGCGGCGGGCCGATCCGCGCCTGCTCAACGATTGGCCTGAAAAGGCGCTCGGCCTGGTGCCCGTCCTGGTCGCGCTTGCCTCCCTGGTGGGGTGGCGACGCACGCCGGCACGACGCAGGTGGCAGGTGGCGACCCTTTGGGCGGTCGCTATCGGTGCGGGGCTGCTGACGCTGCCGGTCACGCGTCCGATCTGGGACGCGGTGCCGCTGCTCGAGTACGTGCAGTTCCCGTGGCGGGCGTTGGGCCCGGCAGCTTTCTGTCTGGCGCTCCTCGCGGGCGCCGGATGGCAGGGGCTGAGCGAGGCGCTGCCGGTGGCGGTAGGGCGACCTGCCGTGCGGGGCGGGCTCGTCGCAGCGGGGCTGTCGGCGGTGTTGATGCTGGGGAGCCTGGGATGGCTCTACCCGGCGCACTGCGGCGCGCCGAGCGAGCCGAGCGTCGCGACGATGATCCGGTGGGAGCGGCTGACCGATACGTTGGGCACGACGGCGAAGGGGGAGTACCTGCCGATGTGGGTGGTGGAGTTCCCCGAGGTGGAGCTCGACGCCTTCTACCAAGCCGGCGTGCCGGTGGAACGGCTGGACCTGACGAGCCTGCCGGCGGGGGCGCAGGTGCTCGAGGCCACGTATGGGGCCCAGCACGCGGAGCTCCGGCTGAGGGCACCTGAGGCCTTTCGCGCGCGTTACCTGGCGTTCTACTATCCGGGCTGGCGGGTGACGATCGACGGTGAGGCGGTCCCGGTTACGCCGGAGGCGCCGAGCGGCCTGCTGACCTTTGACGTACCGGCGGGGGAGCACCTGATTGAGGTGGCCTTTGGGGAGACGCCGGTGCGCTGGGTGGGCAATGCCGCGGCGCTGCTGAGCGGCGCGGTGCTGGTGGCGTGCAGCGTTGTGTCGAGACCGCGCGTCGACGGCGCTGCGGATGAGGGGGCTGCCGCGCCGGGCGAGACGAGGGGTGGGGCGGTGGCGCCGGCGGTGGTCATGCTCATCGTGGCGGCGAAGCTGGTCGTGATCGATGGGGGCGAGGTGCTGTGGCGGGCGACGCGGTTGGCCGACGACGGGACGCTGCGCGGGGCGGGGGAGGCGGTGAACTTCGGCCATCGGGCGCTGCTGCTCGGATGGGAGGGGCTGCCGGCAGCGGTGCGCGGCGACGGGGTGCCGGAGATGACGCTCTATTGGCGGGCGCTCGACCCGGGTCCGGCGGCGTGGCACGTGGGACTGACGCTGATCGCGGCGGACGGGTCGCGTTGGCCCGTGGGACTGAGGCCGGCGCGTTGGGCGCGCACGCCCCCGCCGCTGCACGCGTGGCCTGCGGACGCTTACGCGCGGATGGATTTCGACCTGGAGCTGCCGGTTGGACTGGCTCCGGGCCGCTTTGAGGTTGTGCTGAGCCTCTTCGATCGCGCGACGGCGATCCCGGCCTCGGTGTTGGGGGCCGGCGGCAACCCGGTGGCTCCGGCCCTGGCGCTGGGCGAGATCGAGATCCGCGCACCGGCTCAGCCGGCGGAGCCCGTGGCGCTGGGGGTTCGTGGTGAGGCAGCGCCGGAGCTCTGCGGCGACGTGGGGCTGTGGCAGGCGACGCCCAGCCGCCGCGCAGCGGCACCGGGTGACCTGGTCGAGGTCACGACGGTTTGGGAAGCGGTGAGGAGGCCCGAGGCCGATGCGGCGCTCACCTTCGCGCTGGAGGATGCGGACGGGACGGTGGTGCGTACCTGGGAGGGCCTAGCACCGGTCCCCTGGTGGCCCACATCGCGCTGGACGGCAGGCGACCGGTGGACGGGCCGCCATTCGCTGCGTCTGCCCGGGTCGCTGACGTCGGGCGAGGTGACGCTGAGCGTGAGACTGGATGGTTGCATCCTGGACCGCCAAGCACTCGACGTGACCGCGCCGGAGCGTCGGTGGGCGGTGCCGGCAGGGTTCACGCCGGTGGACGTGCAGCTCGGCGGGGTGGCCCGACTGGCGGGGGTGCTCGATCTGCCTGAGATGGTCGCGCCGGGTGACGCAGTGCGGTTTGAGCTGGCCTGGGAGGCGCTCCGCGAGATGGAGACCTCCTATCGGGTCTTCGTGCACCTGGTCGATCGCGAGGGGACGGTGGTAGCGCAGGACGACGGTGAACCTGCAGGGTGGACGCGCCCGACCACGGGCTGGGCCGTGGGCGAGGTCGTCATCGACCCACGGTCCCTAGTCGTGCCGGCGGCAGGGGCGTACGAGATCCGGGTCGGTCTCTACGATGCCGAAGGCGTACGGCTGACGACGGCGGACGGTGGGGACGCGATGGTGCTGGGCGAGGTGCGGGCCGCAGGGGAACCGTAGTCCGGCGCGAGGTCAGGGCCGATAGCCGAGGTCGGCGGCGCGGGTGAAAGCGGCGTCGGCTCGGGCGGTGGCGCCGAGGGCGAGGAGGGCGCGGGCCCGCCAGTAATGGGCCTCGGCGCGGGCGGGCTCGGCGGCGACAGCCCGGTCGAGCGCCTCGAGAGCCGGCGCGACTTGCCCCCGTGCCAGTCGGCCCCAGCCGAGGAGGGTGAGCGCTTCACCATCGTCGGGCGCCAGGCGTAGGGCCAGCTCGCCGGCACGCTCGCCGACGGACCTCTCTCCGATGCCGCGGACCAGGTAGAAGCGGGCTACCGCTTTGGCGATCGCGACATCATCCACGGCGCGTTCCAGCGCCGCCTCAGCCCAGGTATCCACCTCCCTGTAGAGCCCTGTCTGTGCCTTGAGCTCCGCGATCGCGAGGCAGGGGGCGGGGCTGTCGGGATCAAGGCGGTGGGCGTTGAGTAGTGCGATGCGGGCCTGCTGCAGGTCGCCCGTCGAGAGCAGCAGCGTGCCCAGGAGGAGCCAGCCCTGGGGCAGCTCGGGATCGATCTCCACCCCCTTCCGCAGCTGGGCGTAGGCTGCCTGAGCGCGTCCCGTGCGGGCGAGGGCCTCTCCGTACCAGATCCGGACCTCGGCATCCTCGGGCGCGGCTGTGACGGCCTGCTCCAGAAGGCAGGCGGCAAGTCCCCAGCGCTGGTCGCGGACCAGGCGCAGGCCGAGCGTTCGGTCGCACGCGTTTCCGCAGGCGGCGGGGTCGAGGGCCAGGGAGGGTGCGAGATCCGTGAGCTCCGCATAGGCGCCGGAGAGCAGGGCCAGGGTCGTGACCGTCTCCGTGTACGCACTCCCCGCTGCGACCGCACGCCGGGCGGTGGTCAGGGCATCGGCGCACGTGCCGCGTTCCAGGTGCGCCTTGGTCAGCGCGTCCAGCGCCACGGTCGCGGTGGGATCAAGGGTCAGCAGCTCCTCGGCGAGGGCCGTCGCCTCGTCCCACGCGCGGGCGTCCAGCAGGAGTGACAGATGGCGCGCAGCGACCTCATCCTCGGCTGCCCCACGCTGCCGGGCCAGGTCGAGCGCGGCCACGGCTTCCTCCGGATGCTGCCAGCGGCGATAGAGCTCGGCAAGGGCGAGGGGTATCTCGGGATCGTCGGGGGCCAGCTCGAGCGCGAGCCGGTAGTGGGACTCGGCGGCGGTGTGGTGACCGGCGAGGGCGTCGGCATCGGCCTCGACGAGCAGGTCGGCGACAGACGCCGGGGTGGGAGGGTGTGGACGGGCGGCGCAGCCCAGCAGGGCGGCAGCGATGAGGAGGGGGAGCCCCCTCCAGGGAGCGGAGATCCAACTCCCCGGAGGGCGGCAGCGTCGCGGGTTCACGGGCCGCGCGTGATGAT
>CAZYYC010000248.1:0-6413 GCA_964650935.1 uncultured Anaerolineales bacterium | reverse complement strand
AGCAATGCGGCTACGTCCCAATGACTACTGAAACATCGGTCCACATCGTCTTCAAGCCGGTCACCAAGTTCGAAGAGGCGGACTGCGACGACGCCGGGTTCCTCTTCCAGGTACCCGGTTGGTGGACCCTGAACACCAACTACGTGGACTTGGAGGGGGATGAAGCCGATCTTCGAGACTTCCTCGGTAAGGACAACGAGGACTTCTGGTGGGTCTGCTTCTATAGCTGGGATGCCGACTAGCCGTACGCCAATCGCGATGGCATAGAAAGACCGGAGGTCGGCCCAATCGGGCCAGCCTCCGGTCACTCATCGCCGCTTCAGCGCAACCATCGCGGCGCAGAACCCTTCGCAAGGTCCGGGCAACCTTGCGAAGGGACTGCCGCCCCTCCGGATCACCCGTCACGCGTCACGCGTCACGCATACATCCCCTCCATCCCATGCGCCTCGATCAGCGCGTCGCAGAGCTCGCGGATCTGATCCAGCGTCAGCTCCGAGCTCGTGTGTGGATCGAGCATCGCCGCGTGGTAGACCGTGTCCCGCTTGCCCGTGAAGGCCGCCTCGATCGTCAGCAGCTGCACGTTGATGTTGGTGCGGTTGAGCGCCGCCAGCTGCTCGGGCAGGTCGCCGACGTAGGTGCCCTGCACCCCGTTGCGGTCGACCAGACAGGCCACCTCCACCACCGCCTTCGAGGGCAGATTGGTGATCAGCCCGGTGTTCATCACGTTGCCGCCGATGCGGAAGGGCACGTCGGTCTCCATCGCCTCCATGATGTACGACCCGTACTCGTGCGTGCGGCTGTGCGTGAGATCCGGGTTCGCCACCAACTCCTTGCTGCGCTCCTGCCAATCGGCGATCTGGCGAATGCAGCGCCGCGGATACTCATCGATCGGGATGTTGAACTGCTCGACCAGCTCCGGGGCCAGTCGCTTGATCCAGTAGGGCATATACTCTGCGCTGTGCTCCGACGACTCGGTGACGTAGTAGCCGAAGATGTCCATCATCGCGAAGCGGACCATGTCCCAATGCTTCTCGCCGGTGCCGTTCAAGGCAGCCTCGTTGAGCATCTTGGCGCGCCGCTTGATCTCCGGATAGAGGTCCTTCCCCCCGTCAGTGATCTCCAGCAGCCAACCCTGATGGTTGATCCCGGCGATCTTCCACTGCAGCGCCTCGACCTCCTCGAGCATGCCCAAGTGCCCGAGCAAGTGATGAGCACACGCCTGCACCGAGTGACAGAGGCCCACCGTCTTGATCCCCGACCCACGCAGCATCGCCCCCGTGATCATCGCCATCGGGTTAACGTAGTTGAGGAACCAGGCGTCGGGGCAGACCTCCTCCATATCCCGTGCGAAGTCGAGGCAGACCGGGATCGTGCGCAGCCCCCGGAAGATGCCGCCGATGCCCAGCGTGTCGCCGATCGTCTGCTCCAGCCCGAAGCGCTTGGGCACCTCGAAGTCGATCACGGTGGCGGGCTCGTAGCCGCCCACTTGGATCGCGTTAACGACGTAATCGGCGCCTTTCAGCGCCGCCTTACGCTCCGGGATGCCCAGGTGCGTCGTGATCGTCGCGCGGTCGTCGTTGATGTTGCGATTGAGCACGTCGAGCATCAGCTTCGACTCGCGCAGCCGGTCGCCGTCGATGTCATAGAGCGCAATGTGCGCATCGCGCAGCGGTTCGCTGAGCATACTGTCGCCCAGCACATTCTTGGCAAAAACGGTGCTTCCTGCACCCATAAAGGTGATCTTAACCATGGTTCCTCCAACGTAGCATGATGTTGTACGTGACTTCACCTAGCGTACTCCACATGGTCCGAGCCGCAACCGCCGCAGCATCAGATGGAGACGTTCACACCTTCCGGCCCATATCTGACGCCAGGTCAAGCGCCGCGAGCACGGGATGTGCCAACTGCACCTGGACCTCGCGCCACGCCTCACGCGCACCCTCCGGTTCCAGATCCGGCACGAAGCCGAAGTCAAGGTAGACCTTGATCGCAGCGAGACGGTTGGTCTGCGTGCCCAAGAAGGCCCGCTGGTGCCACTGCGCCATCGCATTGAGCGCATGCGTCATCATCGCCTTGCCGAGGCCACGTCCCCAAGCCTCACGCCGGACCGCCACCCAATGGATCTGCCCATAGTCCTCGCCCCTGAACCGTCGATTGTACCAGGCGGTGATTGTGGCGACGGCGATGCCCCGCCGATCCTCGATGATGAAGCCGCGCCATCCCAGCGCAGCCGCGTCATCACCGAACTCGCTCTGGAAGAGCTCGGGCTGAATCGGACCATACTCCTCGGCATCACGCCAGATGTCGGCCCACAGCCCCCCGTCATCGGAGCGCATCGTCCGGGCACGAAAGCCCTCGGGGAAGGGGATCTGCGGGATGTCGTCCATATGCGGACGGAGCATCGTGACCCCCCAGCCTGACGCCTCCGCCTTCAGCGGACGGCGCGGCGATTCGACGATCCCCAGTCGGGTTCGGAAGAGCTGTCGCGCCCTATGGAAAGCCGGCTTACGCCGCCGATCGCGCGTCAGAACCCCAAAGGGGCTGATCGCCAGATGTCCACAGAAGGCGAACGTGGCAGGGGGCCACGCGTGGTCGGCCCAACACCAGATCGTGGCCCCGCAGACGTAGGGCGCGTCCATGCCGGCGAACTCGGCTTCAAGGACATCGGCCTGCAGCTCGCCGCCGAAGGCGCTGTCGCTGACGCCGTGAAACGACGGGTGGCCGAACTCCGTCACGAGGATTGGCTTATCCGGGTACAGCGTGTGCAGGACCCGCAACTCCTCCCGCCAGTAAGCCGTCGACTGCGCCAGGTCATAGGTTTCGTCGGGATGAACGTCGGCGGCAAGCGGCCCCATACTTGGGTAGCTGTTGACGCAGACGACGTCATCGGCCTCGAAGGCCGGATGCTCGCGCCAGTGATCGCTGACGTGCACCGCGAGGCGCGTCGGATCGAGCATCCGGGCCAGCTCGACGAGCGTCGCGTTGCCCGCTGCTACCTCGGGACGTTCCTCGTGGGTCTCGTTGCTCACCGACCAGAAGATGACGGACGGGTGGTTGCGGTCGCGCCGGATCAGGGCCGTGAGCTGCCGCTCAGCGGCCTCCAACTTCGCCGCCGAGGCGACCTCCCCCTCCTCCAGACCGTTCCACCAGTAGAGCGGAATCTCATCCATCACCAGCAGTCCCAGCTCATCGCAGAGCTCCAGTTCACCCGGATGATGGGGATAGTGACAGAGTCGCACGAAGTTCGCGCCTGCATCCTTCATCGCCTCAAGATCGCGGCGCGCCGTCGCTAAGTCCGTACACATGTGGCGCTCCGGGGCGTCCTCATGGCGGTTGAACCCCGTGAGGAAGACCGGTTCTCCGTTCAGAAGAAGTCGACCCTCACCTACCTCGACCGTGCGAAAACCCACCCTCAGCGTGCGCGTGTCGACCACCTCGTCACGGACCACCAACGCGATCTCGGCCGTCACCAGAGCCGGATCCCCCGGCGACCACACCCGAATCCCCGGCACCTCGCCTTCAAGGGCGAACGCGACGCGTTCGCCCACCGCCACCAGCTGCCGGTCACTCTCCAGTCGGGCCAACACCTCGCTGCCGTCATCGCTCACGACCACGCGCAGCTGTGCTTGGACGCCACGTTCTCGATCGTTGGTAACCGTGGCTGAGAGGGTCAGCATGCCGCCTTGGGCACCCGGCACAGCCGTCGTTCGGACCTCATCCAGGTAGCATGGATCGGTGGCCTCGAGCGTCACCTCGCGCAGGAGCCCTCCATAGTTGCGCCATCCGCGCTGCCTGCCCGGCACCTCGCCAAGTCGACGTTCGTTGTCGACGCGGACAACGATCAACGATTCAGCACCATACGCGAGCGCGTCCTGCACCTCGAAGCTGAAGGGCAGGAAAGGCTCTCCATAGGCCCCCACCTCGACGCCGTTGACCCACACCGTAGCATGCGCGTTCATGCCCCCACACCGCAGCACGACGCGCCGCCCGCGCCACGCCGTGGGGACGGTCACCCAGCGCCGGTACCACCCGGCCCCTTCGTAAGTATCCAGTGCCGGATGGCACGACTCGAAGTCCGCCGGGACGCGCACTTCCCGCCACAGCCGGTGATCGTACGCCGGTGTCTCATATCCACGCGCCTCACCCGTTCCCGCCGGGTCGGGCTGAAACCGCCATAGATCGCTCAGATCAATATGCATCGTTACACGCTCCATAGGTATCGGTCCTCACACTGCGCACGCTACACCCCTCCGCCGGCAGCACGCTCTCCCATCATAGACAGTCCACGACCGCTGACAAGGCCACGCTGATAGGCAATCGCCCCGACGCATCCCCAGCCTTGTCTCGGCGAAACGATAGGGTAAAATGATTCGCAAATGTGAATACTTAGCGTGGGAACCCTGAGGGGAAGCGGAGGTGCGTATGTCGGACAGGCTGAAGGTCCTTTTTCTATGTACCGGGAACTCCTGCCGGAGCCAAATGGCTGAGGGGTGGACGCGCCACCTCAAGGGCGACGCCATTGACGTCTGGTCCGCCGGCATCGAGACGAAGCGTGTCGACCCCCGAGCTATCCGGGCGATGGCCGAGGTGGGTGTCGATATCACCGACCACACCAGCAAGAACGTGCGCGACCTGATGCACATCCCCTTCGACTATGTGGTGACCGTGTGCGGTCACGCACACGAGCACTGCCCGGTGTTCCCCGGCAAGGCCAAGGTCGTGCATCACGGCTTCGACGACCCTCCCAAGTTGGCCGAGGACGCGCCGACCGAGGAGGTGGCGATGGCCCACTACCGCCGCGTGCGCGACGAAATCCGCGCCTATGTGGAGACGCTGCCCGACGCCCTGCTCGCCACCGACCCGTTCAACTTCTCGCTGGAGGAAGTGAGCGACTCGTGACCGACTTTCTAGAACAGATGACGGAACTGGATATCACGGTTGAGCCCTCGGAATTGGCGCCCCTCTTCAAGGCGCTGGCCCACCCCAAGCGCTTGGCGATCCTCGAAGCCTTGCGCGACGGTGAGCGCTGCGTCTGCGAGCTGGAACAAGAGCTCAAGCTCCGCCAAGCCTACGTCTCCCAGCAACTCACCGTGTTGCGCGAGGCCGGGTTGGTCTGCTACCGCAAAGACGGTTGGAACGTCTTCTATCGCATTGCCCGACCCGAGGTCTACACGCTCCTGGAGCTGGCAACCGCCATCCATGGGCAGCTGGGATCCTGCGCACTGACCGATCCCGACCGTGAGCCGGCAGTCTGCTGTGATCGCGAGGACGCCGCCTAGAGGCAGCGCCCTTCAGATGGACTCACCCGACGACGCAGCCACCCGCCAGGTCCATGTCCCCGTCTGCGGCGGTGACACCGCGACGAAGCAGACGCGATGGAGGTGGTCGCCCCACACGCCTCCGAGCCGCGCGTCATCGATGTCGATCCGCTCCACGGTGACCTGAAAGATGCCCAACGCATAGGTCAGGACGGCTGCACCGCTCGTCCGGTTGGCCTGCGGACCGAAAGCTGTCGATCTGAACGTCACCGAACCTGACGCCAGGTCAACATCACAGGGGGTGAGAAGCCCCAACATCACGGATGAGGGCGTGGCTCGCAGCTCGAAGGCATCCTCAATCACCAGCTCCTCTCCCCTCACGAGCGTCACGGTACGCTGCCACCGCTCCATGCCTGCTTCGGTCGGGTAGGCGCCCGCCAGATCGAGCGATAGCCGTGCCCGGTGGTCATCTGCGACATAGCTCACATCCCGCGCGGCATACGCCCGGCCCGGTGACTGCTGCACGCCCTCCCCGAAGGTCGGCAACAGCGTGTGATACGCCGACTGCATCGTCCAGATCTCGTAACGTTGCGGGCTGAAGGTCTGACGTCGGTAGGTCTCCACCCCGGCATCCACGATCACCGGCTTACCGTCGACGTAGACGATCACGTTCCCCACGTCGTTGTGGTTATGGCTCTCGGCGTTGTGTCCCGCCTTGGCGGCGACGAAGAGCCCCTCGGCCGACCCGTCCGCCTCGCGTGCCACCATCACCTGGATACCATCGAACCACACATCGCGCGGCAGGGGCTGGGCCGGCGCCACGCCCAAGGGATCGGGGATGTCGAACAGAGCCGGCAAAATGCGACCCAGGCTTCCCTCAGCGAGCCCACGATCGTCCGTCTGGCCCATCAGCCACGCCCCGAACGCCGTCATCTCCGGGTCGCCCACTGCCCTTCCATAGCGCGTGACCAGCGACCCCGAGGGGTAAGTCACCGCCGAGGCATCGGCGAAGTTCACATAGGTATCCTCGTGGATGTGAGCGCGATAGATGAAAGCCCCCATGTTGCGGATCTTGGGCTGGTCATAGATATCGATCCCGCCATCGGTCGCGCTGTGGAGCAGGTCCAGACAGTCAAAGAGCGAGGCAGCCGCCCG
>CAZYYC010000247.1:0-6435 GCA_964650935.1 uncultured Anaerolineales bacterium | reverse complement strand
CGGGAGTGGGTGTAGGCGGCGAGTGCTCACGCCAATAGTGAGCTGATGAGGTGGGCGAGGGGTTCCCGGACCAGGGCCATCGCATGTGGCTTGCCGGCAGGTCAGATTGGCTTCCAGCGAAGGCGCCGTGCGCCGGCAGCCTGGCGACTGCGTCCGACGCCCCGAGGACGGGGCTACCAGCCTTCAAACGCGCGCTTCCCGCACCGCCTTACTCGGTCGTAGTAGAGACGTGGCGGTGCCACGTCTGCGGCGTAAGGCGCGACGGATGGGGTGACTTGCCGCGCCGCGAGACGCCCCACCGGGGCGTCTCTACGAGGCGGGTAACAGGGATGCGGTGGTGTTGACGCGGATGGCGAGCTGTTGAGGTCGGCGAACCCACGACCTAGTGCACCGCGACCTGCTCGTAGGCGAGGGCCGCGTCCACGAAGTGGAGCATGAGGCGCCCCTGCGCTGCATTCCCGGTCATCCAGGCGGCGCGTCCGTCGAGCAAAAAGGCGTCGTCACCCCGGTGGAGATGGTGCTGGTCGGTGATGAGGGTCGCCGGTTGAAGCGTGGTGCCCTGGTCGTCGATCAGCATCGCGTAGACGCCCTCAAAGGTCTCGGCGGTGGTCCCCGTGCGGCGCCATCTCTCCCATAGAACGATGTAGCGATCGTTGCCCAGAGCGACCAGCTTGGGGCGCTCCGCGTGGAGCTGCGCTGCGTCCGTGTAGTGGGTCAGCCAGCGCAGCCTGTTAGTGCGCTCCACGCCGTTTGAGATGACGGTCAGGGTGTCCGGCAGGGCCGGATCCAGGCCGTTGTCGGTGCCCCTTACCCTCACGATGGCCAGGTTACGCGGCCCGTTGATGGTGCTGCCGGTGGCAGCGCTGCTCTCCGTTGCGAACAGCGCGAGGTAACGATAGGTCGGATCGTGCTCGATCAGGGCTAGGTTGCCCAATCGGGTGCGCGTGTTGTTCTCCCCCAATACGCCCTTGATGTGGAAGAGCGGGTAGCTCATGTGGTCGCGGCCCAGGACCAGGGTGCGCGGGTAGGCGTCACCGAGATGGTGCTCGATGATGCCCTCGCCGTCGTAGAGCAGGCGATGATCAAAGGAGTGGCTCACCCAGATGGATGAGGTGCGCACAACGGCGCCGGTGGCCGCATCGAGCCGGGTGGAGAGCGCCTTCTGATGGCGCGCTCCGCCGATGTTCCAGTCGGGCGCCGTGTTGATGGCGTGAACCAGCGCTATCTCCCCGCCCCCCACCGCCAGACGTGCAGAACCGAAGGTCATCGGGTTGATGATCATCTCCGCGTTGGGGTTGAAGGCGTGCCGGGCGATGTCCACATCGATGTTGTAGACGACGGTGCCCGCCGGATCCACTTTGACCACGCGGACGATATTGCTCCGGTAGGTGTTCAGCGGCGGATAGTCGGCGTTGACAACGGCGCGCTCGTCGACGGCTGTGGCATAGTAGCGATGGCCGGTGCCATCGATCGCCAGTCCCATCACCCGGTCCAGCATCGGCAGATGGGTGAGCGCTTGAGTGACCTGGTAGCCCGTGGGGCCGGGCTCGATGTGGAGCAGGACGGCGCTGTTCGGTGTGGTCGCGTCATAGTCCTGCGCCAACACGTCCAGCGTTACGCCGCCCGACGCCACGATGATCTCCGGCGTCTTCCCGTAGTTGGTGGCCCAACTCGAGGGCCCGACGACATCCTGGGCGTTGGCATCAAAGGGCGTCAGCCGCCAAGCGACGGGGGTCTGCGGCGCCAGAATCAGCGGCAGAAAGACCCGTTCATCGCCCTGCGTCTGTTGGGGCGTGACCTCGACGTCCGCTGCCGCCTGTGCTCCGGTGCCACCAACGATACCGATCGAGATCGCCAGGACGACCCTCCACAGACGCAGCGTTTTCGTGATCATGCCGCGCTCCTTGGTCGCGATGTCTACCGGTGACGTTCCGCCCAGCGGGCCTTCATCACGCGCATCTCGTCACTGAGGCGCACGGGTTGGCCCGGACAGGCGCGCGCCGGATCGTGGATCCAGTGCCCCTGTTGGTCGCGCAGCACGGGCAGGCGCTGTTGGGTGGGCGGCACCGCGACGACGGGCGTCGGCTTCTCGGCATACCAGTAGGCCACACTGCTCATCTCGTTCGCCTGGTGGTTGGCGTGACCGTGTTCGATGGTCACCTTGATCTCCTCGGCGAAGTAGACCGGGTTCTCGACGTGGAAGACGTAGCTGGTGTGGTAGCCGCCGATGCCGCGCCAGAGATCGGTGCGCGCGGCGCCCAGAGTTCCCCCCTCGAAGATCGATGAGCCCTGGCGCAGGAAGGCGACCTCCTGCATCCCCCACGCCTGGCCGAAGTAGTCCTCCGTTCCGGTGCCGTGGAGATCCGGGGGCCACTTGTAGCCGTCGACCCAGATCATATCGTCGCCCTCGCCCCACCAGATGTCGGTGAAGTTCGTGATCGAGAGGTTGCAGCCGATGTAGTGCCCTCGTCCGCGGGTCTCCAGGATGACGTAGTTGTTGTCCCAGGCCAGCCGCTCGGTGTTGGCGACGAAGGTCTCGGGGCTGTTGACCGGGATCTCGTGGGCCCATCCGCCGAAGGGGTTGGTACGCCGGAACTCGGCGTGGAAGTAGCCCATATCCTCGGGGAAGGGGTCGAGCGTCTCGTAGTCGATGTAGAAGTACTGACGGTGGGGTTCGTCGCTCTCGTTGACCAGCTCGACGACCGCACGTTCCGCGAAGGGCATGGGCACGTAGCCGTTCAGGGAGACGGGCTTCTCGAACTGATAGGGGTACTCGGTCGAGGCGCTGAAGAGGAGCGACTGGTAAGAGTTGACGAGGCTGTGCCCCAGGCCGAAGAAGTCGCCCAGGGGCACGACGACGCTGGGGTAGGCAGCGTTGTCGTAGGTGATGCGCAGCAGGCACTCACGGTAATGACGATCCTGGGTCATCCAGATGTGGGTGATCTGGGCGGGGCCGCGGATATCAGCCAGCACGGCGGTCTCGCCGGGTGCGATGATCCAGCGGTCGTAGTTCCCGCCGTCGTGATCCCACGACGAGACGCGACCTGCCCTGCGGTCGCGCAATCGGGGCAGCGCTGAGAGCATGTTCATAGTCATCGAAGGGCCTTACCTTTCTGTGGTTCGGTGCCGCCTAATAGGTGCAGCGGTTGGCTTCGTCGGCAAAAGCCTGAATGTTCGCCGGGTCACCGAAGAAGAAGTGGTCGGAAGGGCAGCAGATGTAGCCGCCGTCGGGACACGCCTCGTGACAGGCGCGGACGAGGCGTGCCGCCGTCTCGGGTGTGCCCTTCTCGAAGCCCGCGTTCTGGTCGAAGCCGCCGATGAAGAAGAGGCGGTCGCCCACGCGCCGGTTGGCCTCGGCAAGGTCGGTGTCCGCGCCCATCGAGGGCGGCGTCATGGTCTCGAGGCCATCGGTGCCGTTCTCGGCGACGATCTCCAGCAACGGCATCAGCCCGCCGCAGAGGTGGTAGACGACCTTGGTGCCCGCCTCGTGGAGGGCCGCGATCTGAACCCTGTCGTAGGGCAGGCAGAACTTGCGGTGCAGCTTGGGGCTGATGACGGTCGACGAACCGGCCCCGCCGCCGGTCTCGACGAGATCGAGTTCGATCTTGCCCGCGGCGCGGATGACGCTGAGCTTCTTCTGCAGGAGGGCGTCCAGGGCGGCGTGCATCCAGCCCGGGCTGTCGATCGCGGCGTAGATCGCCTTCTCGGTGCCGATGAGGGTGCACAGGTCCTGCCAGGGGCTCCCCTGTCCGAAGCCGAAGAAGCCGCCGCGGACGATGCCCTTGTCGCCGATGCGCTCCTTGGCGGCGAGGATGGGGCTCCAGTCGACGGCGATGGGCACCGGGACGTAGACCTCCCAGAGCGCGAAGTCGCGCTCGTTCTTGATGATGTACTCGGTCGTCCACGAGGTGAACTCGTTGCGCTCGATGGTCTGCGAGAGCGTGCCCTCGGGGGTGGTGATGATCTCCTGCGTGATCTGCGGTCCGAGTGCGCGGCGCTCGATCTGCCACTGCGCCAGGGCCTCGTCGCTGTAGACGAAGCGGGGTCCCTCGTAGATCACCCAGTCCATCCCCGGGAAGGAGGCATAGGCCTCGTATTGGTCGCGGCCCTCGAGGTAGGTCGCGAGGTAGTAATCCATCCAGCCGTGGACCTGGCAGGGTAGGTGGTCGGGCGTGCCGTTGTCGAGGACCGTCAAGAGACGCTCACGCGATGTCATAGTCGGCATAGGTCGGTTCTCCTTGTAGATTGCAGTGTTGTGGACTCATACCCGGCGCCTCCCGGGTCTGGGTCTATCCCTGAGCGACGTCCATCGCGATCTCGGCCCAACGCCAGAGGCGTTGGGGCTGATAGCGCACGGTGCTGATATCCTTGAGGATGAACTCCAGGGGGGTGGCGTGGCGGGCACAGGCGTCGCGTGTCGTCTCCAGATCCGCGCGAACCGCATCGTCGTCGAGCGTGTCCCAGGCAAGGAAGGCGGGGCTGGGTTTGCGGGAGAAGACGAAGTCGCGCCCGATGCGCTCGGCGCCGCGGTCGACGCTGACCCAGGGGCTCATCGAGATCTTGCGCAGGTTGGGGATCTCGCGGACGATGTGCATCTTGGTGTCGAGGGGCTCGCAGCAGCCGTAGTAGACGAGGCCGAAGCGCTCGTACCAGCGGTTGGCGTAGTCCAGCTCGAAGGCCTGGTGCATCGCGGGGGAGACCGAGACGAAGATCTGCGCCATGCCCATGGTCCAGAGATCCTTGGCGTGCGGGCGCGCGGGATCGAAGCCGGGTGCAGGGAGCTCGTCGGTGTAGGCTCCGGTGCAGTGGATCAATGATTGCGGCTGTCCGAGCAGCCCCTGGGCCTCGAGCTGATCGAGCATCTTGAGGTAGGCCTGAGTGACACGCTCCATCAGCTTGTGGATAAAGTCGGGGCGGTCCACGAGGTCGAAGAGCGACGGCTCGACGCCGTGCCACTCCACGATGCGGTCCCACGGGGCGAAGCCCGGGTGCATCCCCTGCATGCGCACTTCGAGGAGGCCGTCGAAGAGTTCGTGGGCGAGCTCCTCCGACCGGGCGGTGGCTGCCTCGTCAAGGGCGACCTGGGGCATGCGGATCTTGTCGAGATCCTCCTCGGTCTTGAGTTGGTCGATGTAGTAGTGCCCCACGACGTCGTTCTCGGGGTCGAGCACCGAGCGATCTTCCATCGGGCGGATACCGAGGTCGGCGCCGCGGATCGTCTTGGGGATGTCGATCCATGGGTCGACGACCATGTCGACGCGCATGTGGCGCCAAGCGTAGAGGGTCCGGCGCAGGTGGGTCTCGAGTCCCCGGCAGAAGGGGTCCTCGGTCTGCAGGGTGAGCTCGTCATCGACGTTCATCTCGTGCCAGGGAATCTGGTCGATCAGTACCATCGGGCGGACGGGGCGGAGCCCGTTGAGGGCCTTCCACAGCGCGATCGTTTCCTGCTGGATGGGCAGCGCGGCGATCTCGGCGACCTGAGAGGCCAAGGCCCTCAGGATCGACGTATCCTTGTTGCTCGGTGTCATGGGCCCTCCTGGGGTTCGATGTCAGATAGGCTGGTATTGTAGCTCAGTTCCGCCAGGAGGCCGACCCGATGGGGATCACCTGCCGGGAAGCCGGATGAGCCCCGCGCACCTCGGCGGGGGCGAAGGCCGCCTGCACCCGCACGGCGCAACGGGGCGCCTAGCTTCCCGGCAGGGCAGATGCGATCGCCGTGCCGTCCTAGTCGCCCCGGTAGGCGATGCCGTCGATCATCAGGAGGCAATCGGCGTCGATGAACTCGGTGGTCGCGGTCATACGCGCCGGATAGGCGTCGGCGGCGAAGTAGTCGCAGAAGCGCTTCTCCATCTCGGGCAGGTCCTCGATGTGCTTGAGCCAGACGTTGACCTTGACCAGGTGGGCCGGCGTCAGGTCGTAGCCGGCGAGCGTCTCGGTAAGGGAGCGCATCGTGGCGTCGAGCTGCGCCGCAAAGTCAGCGCCACTCCCGCGGTGGAGGCCGAGAAAGACGAAGTCGCCCGCCGCCACGGCAGCGGCATAGCTCCAGGGGGTTGTCGTCCTCTCAATCGTCGTCATCTTCGTGTCCGGCCTTGTGGCGGATGGGGATCCAGACCGCCGGCGAGGCGTCGGTCACATCCTCAGGTGGGTAGTACTCGAAGTCGGCGCCGCCGGGCGTGAACTCGTAAGGCGAGGCGGGAAGCCAGGTTCCGTAGATGTAGCCGTAGGTGGCACCGATCTCATCGATGGTGCATTCGAAGACGGCAAAGCGCGACCCGGGAACCTGCCGCTTGACCGTGCCCTCCGGGGCGGGCGCGTCGTCGGGCACCGCCATCCCGGCGAGATAATCGGGAATGCCGTCCGCGTGATGCGGGAACCAGACGCCGTAGTAGGCGCCGTCGGTGCTCAAGGGGTGAATGGCGGCGTCAAGGGGCATAT
>CAZYYC010000246.1:0-6454 GCA_964650935.1 uncultured Anaerolineales bacterium | reverse complement strand
GGGAAGCGAGCGCTTCGAGTACCGCGACGAGCCCGAGATCGACGCCCTGATCCGCCGTCGCGACAAGACCCAGGCCCTCAAGCAGGGCATGATGCAGGAGCTGCTCACCGGGAGGACGAGATTGATATGAGCACTGTAGGTCAACTCGAACGCAAGACCCAAAACCGCGTCATCCGGCTCCTCCGCGATTCCCTCCACTACGACTACCTCGGCGATTGGGAGGAGCGCCAGGGCAACAGCAACATCGAGGAGGCGCTGCTCCGCCGGGTCCTCACGCGCCGGGGCTATGGGCCGGATCTGATCGACCGCGCCCTCTACGAGCTGCGGCGCGCCGCCGACGATCAGTCCAAGAGCCTCTACGACCGCAATCGCGCGGTTTACGCTCTGCTCCGCTACGGCGTGAAGGTCAAACCCGACGTCGGCGCGGTCACGCAGACCGTGCACCTGATCGACTTCGCTCACCCCGAGGACAACCACTTCGCCGTGGCGGAGGAGGTCACGATCGTCGGCGAGCATATCAAACGGCCCGACGTCGTGCTCTACGTGAACGGCATCGCGCTCGGCGTGCTGGAGCTCAAGCGGTCCGTCGTCTCCGTCGCCCAGGGCATCCGCCAGAACCTCGCCAACCAGACCAAGGCCTTCATCGAGCCCTTCTTCGCCACGATCCAGCTCGTGATGGCGGGCAACGACACCGAGGGGCTGCGCTACGGCGTCATCGAGACGCCCGAGACCTACTACCTGACCTGGAAGGAGGAGGATGACCCCGGCACGATCGCGAACCCGTTGGATCGTGCGCTGGTCCACCTCTGCTCCAAGGCGCGTCTCCTGGAGATCGTCCACGACTTCCTGGTCTACGACGCCGGCACCAAGAAGGTCTGCCGGCCCAACCAGTACTTCGGCGTCAAGGCCGCCCAGGCCCGGGTGCGGGAACGACGGGGCGGGATCATCTGGCACACGCAGGGCAGCGGCAAGAGCCTGGTCATGGTGTGGCTCGCCAAGTGGATTCGCGAGCACGTGACCGACCCGCGCGTGCTGATCATCACCGACCGGACCGAGCTCGACGAGCAGATCGAGAAGATCTTCCTGGGCGTCGACGAGGAGATTGCCCGAACCAAGAGCGGGCGCGACCTGATCGCCCACCTCAACAGCCCGAAGCCCTGGCTGATCTGCTCACTGATCCACAAGTTCGGCGCCCACGAGGAGGGCGATATCGACCGCTACATCGAGGATGTGCGGCGTAACCTGCCGCCCGGCTTCGCGCCCAAGGGCGAGCTCTTCGTCTATGTGGACGAGTGTCACCGGACCCAGTCGGGCAAGCTGCACCGGGCGATGAAGGCCATCCTGCCGGAGGCGATGTTCATCGGCTTCACGGGCACGCCGCTGCTGAAGCGGGACAAGTCGACCAGCCTCGAGGTCTTCGGCCCCTACATCCATACCTACAAGTACGACGAGGCGGTCCGCGATGGCGTGGTGCTCGATCTGCGCTATGAGGCGCGGGATGTCGACCAGACCCTCACCTCTCAGGCCAAGATCGACCAGTGGTTTGCCGCCAAGACGAAGGGGCTGACCGACGTGGCGCTGGCGGAGCTGAAGAAGCGGTGGGGCACGATGCAGCGGGTCTTGAGCTCCAAATCGCGCCTGGAGAAGATCGTCGGCGATATCATGCTGGATATGGAGACGCGCGACCGGCTGCAGAGCGGGCACGGCAACGCGCTGTTGGTCTCGGACAGCATCTACAACGCGTGCAAGTACTATGAGCTCTTTGTGCAGGCGGGCCTCAAACGCTGCGCCATCGTGACGTCCTATAAGCCCTCCCCAGGCGACATCAAGCTGGAGGAGACGGGCGACGGCTATACGGAGCCGCTGCGCCAGTACCGGATCTACCGCAAGATGCTGGCGGACTGGTTCAACCAGGACGAGGAACAGGCGATGTACCGCGTCGAGGAGTTCGAGACCGAGGTGAAGACGAAGTTCATCGAGGAGCCGGGGCAGATGAAGCTGCTCATCGTCGTCGACAAGCTGCTGACGGGCTTCGATGCGCCGCCGGCGACCTACCTCTACATCGACAAGCCGATGCGCGACCACGGGCTCTTCCAGGCGATCTGTCGCGTGAACCGGCTCGACGGGGAGGACAAGGAGTACGGCACCATCATCGATTATCGCGATCTGTTCAAGAGCTTGGAGAAGTCGATCCACGACTATACCTCCGAGGCCTTCGACGGCTATGATAGGGAGGACGTGGACGGCTTGCTGAGCGATCGTCTGGAGAAGGCCCGCGAGCGGCTGGTGGAGACCCGTGAGGCGGTGAAGGTGCTCTGCGAGCCGGTCGCCCCGTCGAAGAGCACGGAGGCCTATCTGGCCTACTTCTGCGCCATGGACACGTCAGATCCGGACGCCGTCAAGGACAACGAGCGCAAGCGGGTCACGCTCTACAAGGCGGTGGCCTCGCTGGTGCGCGCTTACGCGAACCTCGCTAACGAGATGGACGAGGCCGGTCTGAGCCCTGCCGAGGCGGCGGCGATCAAGGCCGAGGTGGCGCACTACGAGAAGGTGCGTGCCGAGGTCAAGCTGGCGAGCGGCGACTACATCGACCTGAAAGCCTACGAACCCGCGATGCGTCATCTGATCGACACCTACATCCGCGCTGAGGAGAGCGAGGTTCTCTCCACCTTCGACGATATGACCCTGGTGGAGCTGATCGTGGAACGCGGCGTCGGCGCGATCGATGCGCTGCCGGAGGGTATCCGCGAGAGCCAGGAGGCGGTCGCCGAGACAATTGAGAACAACGTTCGCAAGCTGATCATCGATGAGCAGCCGCTCAACCCCAAGTACTACGATCGGATGTCCGATCTGCTGGATCAGTTGATCGCCGAGCGGCGCGCGAAGGCCATCGCCTATGAGGCCTACCTGGCGAAGATCACCGAGCTTGCGAAGAAGGTGAAGGAGCCCGGGACCGGCTTCACCTACCCCAAGGGCGTCGACAGTCCGGCGCGGCGCGCGCTCTACGACAACCTGGGCCAGGATGAGGCGCTTGCCCTGGCGGTCGACCGCGAGATCCGCAGGACGAAGAAGGACGGATGGCGTGGTCACCACCTCAAAGAGAAAGAGGTGCTCTACGCCATCCGGCGCCACGTCGACGATGACGACCTGGCGAAGAAGATCCTGGACGTGGTGGAGCACCAGATTGAGTACTGAGCGTCACACAATCACCGTCGGTGACCTGAAGGTCGACGTGGTGCGCAAGGCGATCAAGAACCTGCACGTCGGCGTCTACCCGCCCGATGGACACGTCCGTGTCGCCACGCCGCTGCAGCTCGACGACGAGGCGGTGCGGCTGGCGGTCATCTCGCGCCTGGCGTGGATCAAGCGTCAGCGCGCCGCCTTCCAGGCGCAGGAGCGCCAATCGGCCCGCGAGTTCGTCACCGGCGAGAGCCACTACGTTCGGGGGCACCGCTACCTGCTCAACGTGATCCGGGAGGAGGCCCCGCCCCGCGTCGTGGTGCGCAACGCCACCACGCTCGACCTCTACGTCCGACCGGGGAGCGACCGTGACAAGCGGGAGCAGGTCGTGCTCGATTGGTATCGCGCGCAGCTCAAGGAGGCCATTCCCCCGCTGATCGCCCGTTGGGAAGAGGTCATGGGCGTCAATGTGGCGGCCTGGGGCGTAAGGCGCATGAAGACCAAGTGGGGCAGCTGCACGCCCGATGCCCGCCGCATTTGGCTGAACCTGGAGCTCATCAAGAAGCCGCCCGCCTGCCTCGAGTACATCGTCGTCCACGAGATGGCCCACCTGATCGAGCGCACGCACAACGACGCCTTCGTTGCCCTGATGGACCGGCATCTGCCGCAATGGCGGCTGCTGCGGGACCAGCTGAACGCCGCGCCGTTGGCGCATGCGGAGTGGGGGTATTGACGGGTTGCGGAGAAGCTGCAGTAGTCAGAGGCAGAGGGTGCCGCCGACAAGCGGTCGTCCCCGCTCGGGTTCACAATGCCGGCTAGGTTTTTCACCTAGTTCTGATATACTGATTGTCAGAAAGGCGGAGAGAACGTCTATTAGGAGGCGAGAGATGACAAGTATCGACGTACAGATGGCCCAGAGGGGGATCATCACCATCCCCAAGCCCCTGCGCGAATCGTACGGGATGGCGCCTGGGGACACCTTGACGCTGATCGATCTAGGCGGCGTTTTGGTCCTCAGCCCGCGCAAGTCGGAGATCGACGCGCTAGCCGACAAGATCGCCGAGACGTGGACCGAGGACGGCGAGACGCTGGAGGGCATGCTCAGCGCGCTGCGTGAGGAGCGCGAGCGTCGCGGTGGCTAGCGCCAAAGTCTTTCTGGACGCCAGCGCGCTCTTCTCCGCCGTCCATTCGGAGATAGGCGGCGCGCGTCTGATCCTGAAACTGGGAGAGGCGGGCGCAGTTGAGCTGTGGATCGGGCCTTGGGTGCTGCGAGAGGTGGAGGCCGTGCTCGAGCGCAAGTCGCCAAGCAGCAAACCCTATTTTGCGCTACTGCTCGACCGATCGCGCATTCAGGTCGGCCAAGAGGCAGACGCCGCAGCGCTCGAGGCCGCGTCTGCCGTCGTGGCGTACCGTCCTGACGCACAGGTGCTCGCCGAAGCGCTCAGCCTCAACGTGGATTACCTGGTCTCATTTGACCGCGAGCACCTGGTTGGGAATCCTCAAACAGCACCCCTTCCCCTGATCATAGGCACAGCGGGGGATTTCATCGCCTGGTTTCGGATGAGGTTGAGCGCCGACATCACCTGAACAGCGGTGCGACGGGCGGCGCTTCGTAGGGGCGAGGCATTTCGCGCCGAGCGACGCCGCCGGCCCACGAACAAGCGTATTGTCAGCAGCTATGGCCTGCGTAGTGTCAACCAAAACGGGGGAGCCTTTAGGCGAGTGTGGCACAGCTGCCGATCTAGCTCCGTTTGCCTGCGTCGCGGTCGATGATGATGCCGGCTTCCTCGATGCCTTCGCGGATGGCGCGGAGGCAGTTGGGCCAGCTGCCGTCGTAGTGTCCGATGGTGAGGGCGTCGGCGCCGCACTGGGCGGAGATGAGGATGCCCTGCTTGACCAGCTCGGGTGTGGCCTTGGGCCTTGGTGAGATGGCTGAGAGGAAGTAGGTGTCGAGGCCGATGGCCCGGCGGATGCTGTGCAGGTAGGCGCGCTTGAAGGCCATGCGCTCCGGGTCGCCCGATTGCTCGGCGTAGTCGGAGCTGCGCACCGAGTCCATGACGCCGGCGACGGCTTTCAGGTCGAGCCCCATCAGCTCGGGGTAGGCGGCGAAGTGGTTCAGGCGCAGGTCGATGCCCGGTCGTGCCCCGTGCACGGCATCGGATATCTCGCGGAAGAAGCCGGTGAGCGCGTCGGTGCGGAACCGGAGGAAGGCGTAGAGCTCGGGAATCTCCGCCAGGAGGGCGGTCGCGGTGGTGCTGCTCTCGCGCAGCAGGCGCAGCTCGAAGGCTTGCCGGTGGTTGTAGACGTCGAAGCCGTCGGCGAGCCAGCGCAGGCGATCGACCATCGCTCCCCAATCCAAGCCCTCCGTCTCTGCCGCGGCCTGGCAGTGCTCGCAGAAGCAGCCGCCCGTGGCGATGCCCACCAGGCGCATGGCCTCGCCGGCGCTGGAGGCGCCCCAGGGCTGGTGCGCGCCAGGGTGGAAACCGACCAGGCAGGTCTGGATGAAGTCGATGTCGTAATGGGTCGCCAGATCCAGGTAGAGGGCGATGCCGTAGGCTCGGATATCGGGGTGGTTGGGGCAGATGCGCCCGGGGATGGGCGTGCCGTGGATGGTCCGCTGGACCACGTCCGACAGCTCTCCCGCCGTCCGCTCCTTGTCGACCCAGGTGTGGGAGAGCTCGGCGCCCACGGTCATCCCCCGGCGCCGCGAGCCGTCGATCAGCTCCTGCAGCCAGTCACGCTCCCGGATCTCGGGGCGGTCGCTGACGCGGGGTTGGATGCGGACGTCGCGGTAGGCGTCGGGGTCCGGCGTCCAGTAGGCCCGCGAGTCCTCGGTCCAGTAGACCTTGCGGCGCGGGTTGTGCGGGTAGTAGAAGTCGGTGAGCGGGCGTTTCTCATCGTGCATCAGCGCGACCAGGTAGGTGCTGTTGGTGAGCGTGTCGCGCTCGAGCACATCGAGGATGGGGTCGAGCCCCTCATCGAGCAGATCCCAGGGGTAGAGGCTGGCGACGACTTCGGACCAGTACATGGGCGGTTCCTCCGTTTCTTGATCGTGCTGTGATGGCTACGGACTGCGGTGAGCGCGGCGTAACGGGTGACGAGTAACGAGTAACGAGTAACGAGTGAGCTGGAAGCAGTGGTCGACGATGGGGTCTTGGCGTGTGACATCTGAGCTCATTCGGATGAGGTGCTTGGGTGCGTTCAGGTATCGGGCATTGGGCTGTCGGAGTTGGGATAGGGTGGTGGTTGCTCGCGGAGGCGGTCTTTACTGGTC
>CAZYYC010000245.1:0-6466 GCA_964650935.1 uncultured Anaerolineales bacterium | reverse complement strand
CGGTGATACGGCGAGTACGTTTCTGCGGCGTCCTCCGCGCAATGCGGATGCGGCCAACCCGGCTGATCCCAGGACGACGAGCGTGCCCTACTATGTGCTGCTCGTGGGCAGTCCCGAGGAGATCCCGTTTGAGTTCCAGTACCAGCTCGATGTCCAGTACGCTGTAGGTCGACTGGATTTCGGCGAAGATCTGGCGGCGTACCGCAGCTATGCGCTGAATGTCGCATCGGTCGAGGAAGCCGGCGCGCCGTCGCCTGCGCCTTCGCAGGGTACGAGCCACGCGACCCCCGGGACGCAGGTGGTCTTCTTCGGACCGGAGAACTCAGGTGATGTGGCGACCTCGCTGAGTGCTCGGCATCTGGTGGCGCCTCTGGCTCAGCACTTCAGAGCCCGGACGGTGGGATCACCCTGGCAAGTCCTCCACATTGACCCGCAGAAGGCCACCAAGAACAACTTGCTGAAGATCCTTGGCTTGCCGACGCCCCCCGCGCTGCTGTTTGCCGCGACCCATGGCCTGGAGTTCTCGCCCGATGACCCGCGCCAGCGCGAGCTTCAGGGCGCGCTGGTCTGCCAGGATTGGAGCGGCCGGCACGGGGAGTTGCCGCGAAGGTGCTACGTGTCGGCGGCAGACGTGCCTCAGACGGCAGACGTGCCTCAGACCACGATCAACCTGAGGGGGATGATTATCTTCCTGTTTGCTTGCTTTGGCGCGGGAACACCGCAGGTGGACGAGTACCATCGGCACGCGTTCAAAGCACACGCGGCTCCGATCGCGCCGGCGCCTTTTGTCGCCGCGTTGCCCAAAGCGATGCTGGCGCTAAAGGATCGTGGGGCGCTGGCGGTGATCGGCCATATCGAGCGCGCTTGGGGCCTCTCCTTTCTAGCTGACATCCCCGGGCGCCCCGAGTCGATGGACGGTCGCAAGCGTGAGCACGTTGAGGTCTTTGCCAGTGTGATCGATCGGTTGCTCGATGGTCACCCGGTGGGCTCTGCGATGGACTTCATGAATATGCGGCACGCGGCGTTGGCGACCGAACTGACCTTTCTCTACGACCGGTTGGCGGAGCCGCCTTCTGCTGAGGATATCTACCGCCTGGCTGAGCTGTGGGCAGCCAATAATGACGCACGAGGCTACATTGTGGTCGGCGATCCTGCTGTGCGCCTCGCTGCCGCTTCGCCGGCTTAGGTCGTGCGTGACTGATAGGAGCACGTCCCTCGACGCCATCGGGTAGCCCCTTACGTGATGAGGGTGGCCCGTTGGTGAGACTAGGAGTAGGCGAATGTCCGATGAGGTTAGGTTGATGTTTGAGGAGCCGTTGATCTTCAACGGTATCAATGCAGTTACCGGTGACTACGGGCAGGCGCCGATGTCGGCCCACAAGCTGGCACGACTTATCCGTGGTGCTCCATCCCCTGAGGATTACCGTGAGTTCGTCGAGCGACAACGGCGTCTGGCTATCCTGACCCAACTGGAGAGTCGGCTGACGCGCGTCAGCGACGCGGAATCGGCTCTGCGAGAGGCAGATGCCGCCGCGTCCCTTGAGGAACTCGGCTTCAAAGCTCGCATGCAGGCCCCGTTTCCGGTCAAGCCGGGAGGCGGGGACCCGACGCGGGTGGAGGAGGTCGGCTGGGCGGTGATGTTCCCGGCGGATATGCATCCCCGCGTGCGAGAGGAGATCAAGGAGGCGCTTCAGCCCCTGTTGGATCTCCGCCGCGAGCAGGCGGGCGACCTCTTCCGCCTCTACGAGGGCGGGGACGCTTATCGTCCCGGCGAGCGTAAGGATCAGCTCTGCGAGCGCCTCGGTGTGAGCCCCGGGCTGGTTGACCCTCGCGAGATGCCGTTCTACGTTCTCCTGATCGGCACACCGGAGGAGATCCCCTACAGTTTCCAGTACCAGCTCGACGTGATGCGCGGCGTCGGTCGGTTGGACTTCGGGACCGACATCGAGGCCTATGCAGCCTACGCACGTCACGTCGTGGCAGCGGATACGGGGGATGTGACGCTGCCCAGGCGGGCCGCTTTCTTCGCCCCGGTCAACGCGGGCGATAGGGCGACGAAATTGAGCGCGCAGTACCTTGTGCGCCCGTTGATCGAGAACCTCGGTGTCACGGCGCCGGCGCACGAGTTGGCCTTGGCCTATGACTGGGAGCTCTCCGCCCCTTACGTCGGCGACGGCTTGGCGACGCGTGAGCAGCTTGGGCGTCTGTTGGGCGGCGAGGCCTCGGAGATGCCGGCGCTGCTCTTCACTGCCGGACACGGTCTGGAGTTCCCCGCCGGGCATCCGGCGCAAGAGACGTATCAGGGGGCTCTGCTCTGTCAGGATTGGCCCGGGCTGGGCCGGGAGATCAAGCGCGAACATTACTTCGCGGGCGAGGATGTGGCTGAGGGGGCTAGCATGCTGGGGATGGTGGCGTTTATGTTCGCCTGCTACGGTGCCGGCACGCCGCAACTGGACCAGTTCGCGGTGCAGGCCTTCAAAGTGCGCGAGCAGATCGCCGAGCGCGGCTTCACGGCAGCCCTGCCGCAGCAGATGCTCAAGCGTGGGGCTTTGGCCGTCTTCGGTCACGTGGAGCGCGCCTGGGGATACTCCTTCATCTCCCCCTCAGGTCGACCGGCGAACCAGTCCTTCATCACTGCTATGCGCATGTTGATGAACGGTGATCCTATCGGGTTGGCCTCGGACGCGAGCTTCAATATGCGCTACGCGGACCTGAGCTCGGATCTCAGCGCTGATCTTGATGAACTGCAGTGGGATGCCGACCACATGGACGACTATGAACTCGTCCATCGTTGGACGGCGAACAACGACGCGCGAGGCTACATCGTGCTCGGTGATCCGGCTGCGCGTATTCCATTTGACCGGACGGAGGGTGGTGAGTCCCCACGAACGTCACCGAAGACGTCACGTGTCTTCGAAACGGTGACGTCGGCGGGGCCCCGAGGCGGACGAGGTGCTGACGACGCAGGCGTGCGCTTCTCGGGTGTCGTGGATGCCGCGCCACCCACGCACGAGGCCGAGGTCGCGCCGCCGTGGACCGAGGCGCGGCTCATGCCCAGGGCCGGCGAAATGGGAGACATCTCGGGAGCGGATGCCGCTGTCGCCTTTGGGCTGGCGGATCAGTTCGAGCGACTTCGCGAGTCGTTGCGGGCCTTCACCGATCAGCTGGCTACGTCGCTGGGGCGTGCTGCCGAGGACATCATCACCCTGGACGTGAGAACCTACTCGACGAGGGATATTGCACGTGTCGCCGCGGCCCTTGAGGCACGCGAGGAGATTGATGCGACGCTGCGCGCTCTGACGCGGGTGGCGTTCAACGGCGACCTGAAGGTCTATGTGCCCGAGCGGTATGACGGTGAGGTCGATGCGGATCTGTGGGAGGTTCATAAGTCGATGGTCGAGGAGGCGCAGCAGAGTCGGGCGAGGTTCCTCGCGACGATGGCGGAGTTGGCGACTCGACTCCTGGAGAGCCTCAAGATCGGTCCTTGATGATGGCCCCGACGCTCAGTTGTGCCGGCCTCTCCCTACCCGACGACCAAGATCCGTTGGGCGTGTGGGATCTGCACACGCCGCGGATGGGGCCGAGGCCATCGCACGGCGAGGTGTATGCCGCGTCTGCAGTGGCTGAGGCGCCTCAGGCGGCCCGTGAAGGTGGCTTCGACGGTCTGATCTGGACGGTGGCGCATCCCGCAGAGGTTCAGGGAAGGCGCGCGGCGCGGGAGGCCCGGTCGATGTTGCGTGGTCAACGGGTAGCCGTCGCGCGGCGTGATGGAGCACTGGATCTGATCGAGCCCCGTCTGACGGCATTGAGTTTGGTGCCGGCCTTTGATGCACGGGTGGGCGCACACGAGGCTGCGTTGCTCGCCGAAGTCACCGCCCTGCAGACCGGCTGGGGACGCGACGGTATCGCGAGTGTCGCTATGTCGATGTCGAGTGGAGAGGCAGCGGCTCTTTCCCATCGTCAAATGTTCCAGCAGGTCGAGCGGATGGAAGAGGCCCGGAAGCTGCTGGTGCAGCTCCGCCGGTTGGTCTATCATTGGGCCTGGATCGAAACGCAGATAGGTGGTGAGCGGATTGCCCTGACCACCGTGGATTGGGGTGGGGACTATCAGACGACGTGGATCGAGCGCGTGACGGAGCAGCAGATGGATCTTCACCTGGATGCGGTACGACTGGCGCTTGCATCGCGTCTTGCGCTGCTGCGCTTGATCACCGTTGCCGTGACGGGGGCCCTGGAGCTGGCGTTGAAGGCATCGGTGCCTGGCGGTCAGATCCTGTTGATCCCTGCCGTCTACCGCTATGTGAGGGATCTCCTGGAGGAACTGGGTGACCTACCCGTGAGTGGGCTGCCCTCCTGGCGTGCTGAGCCGACGGTCGCTTGACGTGGGGCGACCTCAGGACTATGGTAGGCGCACATCGGCGCGGTGCAGATGTGCGGATGAGGGAGGATAAGGTATGGGTGAAAGTGACCTGAGACACGCAATCGAGCGATTCACGAAGGATCTCGCGGCGAAGGCCGAGTCGTTTGTCGGCGACATCAGCACGCTGGAAGTGCGGACCTTCACGATGCCCAGCACGCAGATCACCGTGCTCGCGGGTGATGAGTTGGACCTGATGGATCCTGAGTTGGTCGAGCGACTGCGGTTGCGTGCTTACACGCGCGTGGCTTTCGACTGCGACACCACCGTCTGCCTGCCGGTCGACGAGAACGATCAGATCGACCGATCGGTCTGGGATATCCACCAGGCGATGGTGAGTCAGGCGCTGGATACTCGAGAGAAGATGCTGCGCACGATGGGGGATGCCCTATCCGCCGCGCTGGACGCGCTACAGCACTTGGCAGGCTGATCTCATTCCCGAAGGAGGACCACATCGTGGCTGACTACCCCGACGAACTACAACCTGTCATCGCCGAATTGTTGCCTCTCTGCCGTGTCTTGGGCGAGGGCAAGCGCGCCGTCTCCATCGGCGGATCCTACGGCAAGGGCACCTTTGACGGTAGTTCGGATCTGGATTTCCGGCTCTTCTGCGAGCGTAAGCTCGAACCGCCTGAGGCTTTCGAAGAGGCCTACGCCCGCGTTCAGGCAGCGATCGACCGGTGGGCTGAGAAGGGTGTCACGATCGATGGTTGTTGGGTACGCACCACCGGCCCTATCGATGAGACGCTGGAGGCGTGGATCGACGGGCAGGGGCAGCCCGACGACATCGTATGGACGATCTGGGGTTACTATCTGCTGACCGATGTCTATAATCAGATGGTCATTGACGACCCCGACGGCATCCTCTCGGGATGGCGGACGAAGCTGGATGTCTATCCGCCGAAGATGAAGCTCGCGATCCTGGAGCGGCATCTCAAGTCGATTCGTTACTGGCGTCACGACTATCACTACCGGCACAAGGTCGAGCGGGGTGATGTCGTCTTCCTCGCGGGACTGACCTCCAAGCTGGTTCACGATCTGATCCAGATCCTCTTTGCGCTGAACGAGACCTACTATCCCGGTGATGGCAACAACCTGGAGTTTGTGGCAGACTTCGACCTGGCACCGGAGGGCTTCGCGGACAAGGTAGAGGACATTCTCTACCCGAGCCGTGATGGCGAGGAGACAGCCGGCGCGGCCCAGCAGGCGCAGTACGACCGGTTAATGGCCCTCATTGACGAGGTGGAGGAGATTGTCGCCAAGGCACCGCTTGACAAGTTACGCGAAGTGACTATGATATTCCCAAGTGGAGATTATGGTTAAGAGCGAAATGAACAGCCGAGAGCCTGTGCAAACCTACATCTATACCTGCTATTTTAGCCGCCCCCGCAAGGGTCGGTCCTTTTGCGTTTCCGGGAGGATGACGTAGGTTAGCAGAATCCTCAAACAGAAACCCAAAACGTGGAGCCGACCGGCTCCACGTTTTTTTGTACCCGGAAGGAGGAGATCGATGGTGGTGACATGTCGCGGTGTCCGAGGGGCGATCACCGTGGAAGAGAACTCATCAGAGGCGATTCTCGAGGCCACGCGGACGCTGCTCGAGACGATCGTTGCGGAGAACGGGATGAAGGCGGAGGAGATCGCCAGCGTGATCTTTACCGCTACCGCCGACCTGGACGCCGTCTATCCGGCGGTGGCGGCTCGAGAGCTGGGATGGGTGACGGTTCCGCTTCTGTGTACGCAGGAGATGCGCGTTGCCGGCAGCTTGCCACGGTGCATTCGCGTGCTCCTGCACTGGAACACCGAGCGGGCTCCGGCGCAGATCCGCCACATCTATCTGGGCGAGGCTCAGCGGTTGAGACCCGATCTGGTGAGGGAAGCGTGATGACGCGCGTGGCCTTCCAGGGCGTAGCCGGTGCCTACTCGGAGGAGGCGATACGCCAGTATTTCGGCGACGAGGTCGAGACGCTGCCATGTCGGACCTTTGAGGACATGTATCAGGAGGTCGAGGGCGGTCGAGCGGCCTATGCGATGTTGCCGGTGGAGAAT
>CAZYYC010000244.1:0-6519 GCA_964650935.1 uncultured Anaerolineales bacterium | reverse complement strand
CCGAAGCAACTGCATCTTGACAACCTATTCGAGTATCACTATAATGATAGTAGAACGTATGTTCTATCTCGAGGGACCTGACGACGATGATGGGAGAGTAGCCGATGTCGAAGCAAGTGAGACCCTATCTCGAGTATCAAGCCGACCGCGTCGAAGCCGTCCTAGCCGCCCATCGCGCGCCGGGACGCATCACCGGCGGCACCGTCGGCCCACGCCTCATTCGCTTCTTCCTCAACCCCGCGCCGCATACCCGCTTCTCCGCCATCAAGCGCCTCGCCGATGACCTGGCGCTCGCTATGCGCGTCTCAACGCTGAATGTCGACCGCAATGAGGACGGCGTCGTGCTCTCCTTTGCCAATCCCGATCCCAAACCCGTCGAGCTGATGACGCTGCTGGACGAGGTGCTTCCGGTCCCATCCGCCACGGCGCTGCTGGGCCTCACCGATTCCGGTGTGCCCCTACTCGCCCGCCTCTCCGCACCCGACGTCGCCCACGTTCTCGTCGCCGGCACGACCGGCTCCGGGAAGTCCGTTCTACTGCGCTCGATGGCCACCTCACTCTGTCTCACCAACTCAGAGAGGGAGTTGCGCCTCCTCTGCATCGACCCCAAGGGCCGGACCTTCCGCGCGCTCGCCGCCGCCCCGCACCTTGCGCGACCATTGATCACTGACTCGATCGAGGCAGGCGAAGCGCTCCGCTCGCTCCTGCGCACAATGGAGATCCGCGATCGGCGTGGTGAGCTCCCCGACGACCCCAGCACCGACACGCCGCGTATCGTCGTCTTCATCGACGAGCTCGCCGACCTGATGATGACCGGAGGTGAGGGGCTGACCGACACGCTGACCCGCCTGGCGCAGCGCGGTCGCGAGGCCGGCATTCACCTCATCGCCGCAACCCAACATCCCTCTGCCGCGATCCTCGGCAGCCTGATGCGTGCCAACTTCCCCCTCCGGCTCATCGGACGGGTCGCGTCGGCTCAGGATGCCCTGGTCGCCGGCGGGCGTGGCGGCACCGAGGCCCACCTCCTTCACGGGCGTGGCGACTTCCTCGCCGTCTCCGGCGGCGACCAACCGATCCGCTTCCAGGCGGCCGAAATCCGTGAGCGCGAGATCCGCGGACAGATAGCACAGTTAGCGCCGCGGCGCGCGATGCCGGCGCTAACCGTGAGTAACGAGTGACGATTGAGGCCTTCACGGTAGAGCTGACACAGATGCGCACACATCACTTCACCGGAGGATCACCCGTCCATCGTCAATCGTCACGAAAGGACACAACCTATGCGACGCAGATACACTGAAGACTATGCCACACCTATCGAATCACGCCTGCCGCTCGGGCAGCGCCTGGCCCGGTTCCTCGGCCTGATCGGCGCGCTCTTCGCCATCACGATGGCCGTCCTCGTGACCCAACGGTTGAGCCACGATTCGCTGGCGCTGCTCATCGGGCTCAGCTGCGGCATCCTGGCGATGCTGCCGACGTTGGCACTCGGCGTTCTCATCTGGCGGCGCGAGGAGACGCGACGTCAGGAACGAGAACAGGCCCCACGTCAGGCCTACCCTACCCAACCACCGGTTATCGTCGTCACGCCCCAGGGACTGCCCAACTACGGGCAACAGCCCGCCTTCGGCCCCGCCGAACCGCCCAATCCCTGGGCACGCCCCGCGACCGAGCGCGTTTTCAAGATCGTCGGGGGCAACGACTGATCCGCACACATTCGACGCCTGGTCAAGATCCGGGATGGAGGGTACACTCGCAGCCGAAACGAATATCCGACGATCCATATGCACTCAGGAGGTGATCAGTGAGCACCCCCTCAACCGTATCTACCAACACCCTGATCGGCTTCATCGGCCTCGGCTGGATGGGCTCGCACTTCGCCGGTCGACTGTTACAGGCCGGTTGGCGACTGGAGGTCTATGACCTTGTCGCCCAAAAACGGACTGCGTTGGCGAACCAAGGTGCGATAGCAGCTGACTGCACCGACCAGGTCGTTCGTGACTGTGACGTGGTCTTCACCAGTCTCCGGAGTTCGGCGGTCTTTGGCACGGTCGCCGAGCAGTCCATCATCCCCAACAGCAGACCCGGGCAGGTTATCGTCGACCTGGGCACCACCGAGGTCGGGCTCACGCGCCGGGTCGCCGCAGCTCTCGCCGCGAAGGGCGCTGCCCTGTTGGACGCGCCGGTCAGCGGCGACCCCCGCGGGCCGGTGTACGTCTTTGCCGGCGGCGAGGTCGGTGCGTTTGAGCGCGCCAAACCGCTGCTTGAGGCCCTGGCAGATCCTGATCATCTGACCCTGGGTGGCGATAGCGGAACGGGACAGATCCTCAAGGGCGCCAATCAACTGGCTATGGGCCTGGTCCAGGCCGCTTGGTTGGAAGTCGTCAGCTATGCCACACGACAGGGCATCGATCCGCAGACGATCGAGCAGGCGGTCGGCGGCGCCACAGGCTGGCGCGCAGAGCTGTCCCGGGTATGCCGCCAGATCGCCGACGGCAAGGGTGACGCCAACGATCTCAAATTCGCTGAGCTCCCCTACTTCCTGAACGCCGCCGAGCAGGCCGGCCTGGACTTGCCCCTGACGCGTGCCCTTTTCGAGTTCTGTGACCCTGGGCCACGGAATTGGCGTGACAACATGGATCGCCCCTATGTCTCCTTCTGGTCGATGCTGAATCGCGAGCCGGAGACCAGCGAGGAGTAAGGTAAGCTAGCGCGCGGTCCAGCCGCCGTCGATGAGAATGCCGGCCCCTGTGACGAAGCTTGAGGCATCGCTGGCGAGGAAGAGCGTGACCCCGCCGATCTCCTCCAGCTCGCCCCAGCGCCCCAAGGGGATCTGCGAGACAAAGGCCTGATAGGCCGCCGGGTCATCCAGCAGTGGACGGTTCATCTCTGTGCCGAAGGGCCCCGGGAGCAGAGCGTTGACCGTGATCCCGTAGGGTGCCCACTCCAGTGCCAGGGTCCGCGTGAGCTGCAGGACGGCTCCCTTGCTTGAGGCGTAGGGCGTGCGCTCCGGAATGGAGATGAGCGACAGCATCGAGCCCACGTTGATCACACGACCGTAGCGCTGCGCCTTCATGTGGGGTGCAACTTCCCGGCAGAGCAGCCAGGGCCCTGTCACGTTGGTCTCCTGCACGCGGCGGAACTCCTCCAGGCTCAGGTCCTCGATGGCCCCCCGGATGTTGATGCCCGCATTGTTGATCAGCACATCGACCTTGCCGAAGGCATCGACCGTGGTCCTTACAAGCCGGCGGACCTGATCCTGATCGGTCACGTCGCAGGCGACGGCACGACACGGCGTCCCGTAAATGGACTCGATCTCCGCTGCGACGGCGCTGACCGCCTCCAGATCGCGGCTGACGACCACCACACGTGTGCCCGCTTCGGCCAAGGTAAGCGCCATCATCTTGCCCAACCCCCTGCTGGCGCCGGTGATGATAGCGACGCGTCCCTCCATCTTGAACTGATCCAGAATTCCCATCACGATCCTCCTTATCTCACACCCTAGGTCCCAGCATTCTCTTTGAGCTCGCGAGCACGTCAAGCGTGTGTGTTTGCCCGAGTCACCACGCGTGGTATACTTTCAGCCGTCTTGAACGTGACACCTACCGTCCCAGGAGGACACATGGTTGACGCCGAACTGCTGGATATTCTGCGCTGTCCCTATTGCGTGAGTGGCGAGACCCGACGCAAGGACAAGGAGGACCCGGGCGTGTTGGATCTCGTCCGCGAGGCATGCTGGCTCGTCTGCCAGGACTGCGGACGGAAGTATCCCATTCGTGAGGACATCCCCGTCATGCTCATCGAGACCGGCGAGAAGTGGATGAGCACCGCCGTCGAGGACCTGCCCGTTCCGCCGCCCGACGAGAGTTGATGCCCCCCTCTCGTGGCAATTGGCTCGTCATCGCAGTCAATGCCGCGGGGGTGTTGTTCATCCTCCTGGGCCTGCTCGCGCTTGCCCTTCCGACCGCACAGGAAGGCGTGCAGCTGTGGGAACTCGACAGTCAGCACGCGATCTACATGATGGATGCGGCGGGGAGCTTCGTCCTGGCCCTGGGCCTCATCCTGACATGGCTCGGGAGCCGAATCTGGCAGCGTCACCTCCGCCACTAGACATCCTCTCGTCCGCTATATTACCCTCCACCGGCGGCACCTACGGCATTGTCCTCACCCTCGCCGCCCCCACGTCGTGCACGATCGGGGCACTGGGATCGTGGCACTTCCCAGCGGGAAGTTACCTGTACGTAGGCAGCGCCTGGGGGTCCGGAGGCCTACGGGCACGGGTAAGCCGGCATTTGCGGGGCACAACGGCGCGACGCTGGCACATCGACTACCTGCGCGCCCTAACCGATCCCATCGGCGTCTGGGTGGCACGCGACGAGCGTCTTGAGTGCGCCTGGGCGCGAGCGCTCAGCAACGGCACGCCTACCGCTATCGTTGTCCCGCGCTTCGGCGCCTCCGACTGCCGATGTCCCAGCCACCTCTTTTTCGTCGAGCACGTTACAGATGGTCGGTTGACCCTACCCGGCGACCCACGATACTACGCCCTGACGGCTGCGGGCTAACGGTCGCGCGGGTCAGGCCCTTGGGGTTTCGGAAGCCTCAAGGGTCTTCTGCTGTCCACCGTTTGACAACCCAATCCTGCGTGCTATACTCCCCACTGCCTGGGTCGTTAGCTCAGTCCGGCAGAGCAGGGGCCTTTTAAGCCCAGGGCCGCAGGTTCGAATCCTGCACGACCCACCAACTCAGCATCGTCGGTCCCCGCCGGTTCCTGCAGCAACGCAGGAATCGACGGGGGCCTTCGTTTACGTCGCCCCCTTCTCTCTTGTGGGATCCTTACTCGGTGTTATGATCAAGTCGTGCGCTCCATAAGATCACGTACCCTGCGCCGCCCGGTTAGCTTGCCGGTCCTGCCGACGCTAACGCAGTGGCTCCACCCGCAGCGGCTCTCGCTTGAGAACCGCAATATCTTCTACTTCACGCTCGATACCGCCCTGCAGGGGCTGATGATGGGCGGCGTCTTCAGCTTCATCTCGATCTTCCTCGTCCGCTTGGGGGCCTCCGAACTACAGGTCAGCCTGCTTACCTCGCTGCCCGCCATCGTGATGGTGATGGTCTCAATCCCCGCCGGACAGCTCGTGCAGCGCCAGGGGAATCTTGTCCGCTTCACCAATCTGGTGCGCATCTTCCACCGCGGCTCGGTCCTCGTCGTGGCGATCCTCCCCTTCTTCATACGTCCCGAGCACCTCATCATCGTGATCATCGCGATTTGGTCGGTCAAGGCCATCGCCAATGCGCTCTTGGAGTCCTCGTGGATGTCGGTCATCGCGGAGGTGATTCCCGCACGCCGGCGCGCCAAGGTCAACGGCATGCGCTGGATCATCCTGAGCATCGTAACCGCCGGCGCGGTAGCGATCTTCGGGCAGATATTGGATCGGCTGCCCTTCCCCTTCAGCTACCAAACCGTCTTCTTCATCTCGTTCCTTGGTGGTTCAGCAGGTATGGTCTACTGGGGCAAGCTCCGCATCGCCGGACGTGCCGAACCACCCGCCGCCACAGAGCTACAGGCACGGTCGTTCGGGCAACAGGCACGCGCCTTCTGGCAGAGCCTGCAGCTGCCGGCCTTCATCCGCTACGAGCTGACAACCTCCGTCTTCAGGATCGGGCTCAATATGCCCACGGCTCTCTACAGCGTCTACTGGATTCGACAACTCCAGGCCTCCGACGTCTGGATCGGTTGGCAGGCAACGGCAAACCAGCTCGCGCTGATCGTGGGCTATGCCGTGTGGAGCCGGGTCATCACCCGCAAGGGACACCGAAATCCCCTGCTCATCTGTGCCGCCGGGACGGCCCTCTACCCGGTGCTGACCGCCTTCGTCCCCAACCAGCTCTGGCTGCCTGTCGTCGCCGTGGTCCAGGGCTTCTTCATCACCGGCGTCAACCTCTCCTTCTTCGATCTCCTGTTAGCCGTCTGCCCGCCTGACCGCCGACCCAGCTTCGTAGCGGTCAATACGATGCTGGCCAGCTTCGCCATCTTCGCCGGGCCGCTGCTCGGGACGCTGCTGAGCGAGGCGACGAGCATTCGGACGATGTTCTACGTCGCCGGCAGCATCCATCTGATGGCTGCCCTGCTCTTCTGGCGTCTGAGAATCGCATCCAATCACTTACACCCCCACATGGAGGAGTCAATGAGCAACAAACCTCTCGAAGCAAGCATCGACTACGCTCACGCGCATACTGAGGCTTTCCTAGAGCAGTACAAAGAACTGCTACGCATCCCGTCTATCGGCGCCGATCCCGCCTATCGCGCCGAGGTCCGCCGCGCGGCGGAATGGATCGCCGATGAGATGAAGCGCTTGGGCATCGAGAACGTCCAGGTACTGAACACGGACGGACAACCCGCTGTCTATGGCGACTGGTTGCACGCGGGTGAAGAGGCTGCGACCGCACTCCTCTACGCGCACTACGACGTCCAACCCGTCGACCCCCTGGATCTCTGGGTGGCACCCCCTTTCGAGCCTGACG
>CAZYYC010000243.1:1380-6544 GCA_964650935.1 uncultured Anaerolineales bacterium | reverse complement strand
GGCGACGTCGCTCACACTCAGTCGGATAGCGAAGGGGGAGACGCAGGCCAACAGCGTGACCGGGACGACGAAGAGTACCAGGATCACGAAGAAGGGGCCGGCGAGCAGTCCCAAGTTCCAGAGCTGCATACCGCGCGCGGCGACTGCCAGGAGGGGGCGTGATGCCAACGGGATGATGGCGATCGACAGACCGGACGCGACGAGGATCGTGAAGAGCGTCTCGGGGCGTGGGTCGCGGTCTGCCCAACGACCACCCAGGGCGTAACCCACCGACAGGTAGAGCAGAATGAGACCGATGACGGCGGTCCAAACGATCTCCGTGGTGCCGAACGCCGGCGCGAGCAGCCGGGCTGCGGCCAGTTCCAGCGCCAGTGAGACCATGCCCCCGATGAAGGCTGTAACGAGCAACCGCGGGGATCCGGACACCGGCTGGGCTTCTGTCATAGCCCCAGCTCTTGCCAGAGGGCGTCGATCCGCGCCTTGGTCGCCGAGTCCATGCTGACAACGTCAGGCCACCCTCTTGAGTGTCCCTCTTCGGGTAGCTTGGCCGTGGCATCAATGCCGATCTTGCCACCAAAGGACGACTGCGGCGCGGCGTGGTCGAGCTGATCGACCGGACCCTCGGTGACGACGATGTCGCGCGACCAGTCGACGTTGCCCAACGCCTGCCAGGCGGATTGTGTTGGGTTGTGAACGTCGACCCAGTCATCGACGACGACGATGGACTTGGCGAGGCTGAGGAGTGCGAGGCCCCAGAGCCCGTGGATCACCTTCCGTGCGTGGCCCGGGAAGCGTTTTCTGATGCTCACAAGGACCAAATTGTGGAATATGCCGGCTGCAGGCATCGCGAGGTCGACGACCTCGGGCAGAAAGAGCCGCACCAACGGTAGGAAGAGGCGTTCGGTGGCTTTGCCCATCCAGTAGTCCTCCATCGGCGGCACGCCGACGACGGTGGCGGGATAGACGGGGCTGTTGCGGCGGGTGATGGCGGTGACGTGGAAGAGGGGGAAGGGCTCCACCGGTGTGTAGTAGCCCGTATGGTCGCCGAATGGCCCCTCAGGTCGATGGGTGTTGGGGTCGACGTAGCCCTCGATGACGATGTCGGCGTTAGCAGGCACTTCGAGCGGCTGGGAGACGCAGTTGACGAAGGGCACGGCGCGTCCCCGCAACCAGCCTGCGAGCCAGTATTCGTCGATATCGGGCGGAAGCGGGGCCGAGGCAGCCCAGACGCAGGCCGGGTCACCCCCTAGCACAATGGCTGCAGGTATGGTGGGCTGCTCTACCTCCCGGGCCACGCGCTCGTGCTCGGCTCCGCCTTTGTGACGTTGCCAGTGCATCAGCAGGGTACGCGCATCGAGCTTCTGCAGCCGGTACATACCCACGTTGCGCGTTCCGCGAACCGGGTCACGCGTGACGACCTGGGGGAGGGTGATGTAGGGCCCCCCATCGTTGGGCCAGCAGGTCAGGATGGGGAGGTCGTCGAGCGAGGGCGACGTGGTATCGACGATGGTCTGCACCGGTGCCGGACGGCGTCGGGAGAACGCCTCGCGGCGCGGTCTGATCCCCGCGTCGCGCAGTGCTTGCAGAAGTGAGCTGCCACGGCTCAGCGCGTCGCCCAGGCCGCTGGGCGGGCGCAGATCGATCAGGCGGGCCAGTTTGTCATTCAGGTCGTCAAGATGCTCCACACCAAGCGCCCACGCCATGCGTCGCTCGCTGCCGAACATGTTGATCAGCAGCGGCATCGAGCTGCCCTCGACCTGCTCGAACAGCAGCGCCTTGTTGCGTGCCGACGGGCCCTTACTGATGCGATCCACGATCTCGGTGATCTCTAGGATCGGTGAGATCGGCGTACTCACACGTACGAGTTCGTTGCGTTGCTCCAGATGGTGTGCGAAATCGGTCAGGCTGCTGAATGGCATAGGCTCTCCCGGCAATGTGGCGGTCAGTGATGTTCTCAGGCGGCGCGATGGCGCCATGGACAGAGGCGCCGCTCGAGGAAGTCGACGACCGCGGCGAGCCCAAATCCCAACAGGCTCATCGCCACGATCCCGGCATACATCCGGGGGTAGTTGAAGAGTGTGCTACCCTGCACATAGATATAGTACCCGAGACCGTATTGGGTGGCAAAGAGCTCTGCGATGTAGAGCACGGCGATGGCGGTGCCGATGGACTGACGGATCGCGGTCAGCACGGCGGGCAAGGTCGCAGGCATATAGACGAACCTGAAGAGGGCGCGTCGCCCGGCGCCGAGGCTGCGGACACTCGTCAGCAGCTCGGGTCGGATGGACGACGCGGCATCGCGCACCAGGACGAGGATCTGGAAGAAGAGGATCAGCGCGATAATGACGATCTTCGGCACCTCGCCTACGCCTAACACGAGTAGGATGATGGGCACGAGGACGACCTTCGGTACCGGATAGAGGAGGTACACCAGGGGGGCGAGCAGCCGGTTCAGACGCCGGCTCTGCCCGAGCGCCAGCCCGAGGGGCGCGGCGGTGGCGACCGCCAACCCAATGCCGGCGCTAACGCGCCAGAAGCTGGCTGCGAAGTGTCGCCCGAGAGCTCGGGGCGTTTCCTGGAGGAGCGCCACCAGGACGTCCGTAGGGGGAGGCACGACAGGTCGGACAATGAGGAGCGCCGCGGCATGCCACAGGGCTGCCAACGCCAGGAGCGTTGTAAGGTTAGCTGCCAGGCTGCGAAATCGTGATGCCATCGTGGTTCACTCTCGAGGACTCTATCCGTTGGTAGCCGGATCGCTGCTCATGTGTCGGCGCAGTTCGGTGCATGCAGCGTGATAGGCCGCTGACGAACGATAGGTCTCGTCGATCTCGTGACTATGGGTGATGATGGTAGCGTCTCGATGGGGGGGCTTTCCGAGTAGCAGCACCTTCTGCCCGACATAGGCAGCCTCCTCGATACTGTGGGTGACCAGGACCGCTGTCATCCCGGCTTGCAAGCAGATGCCGAGCGTCAGCTGCTGCAGACCCTCGCGCGTCGGTGCGTCCAGGGCTGAGAAGGGCTCATCCATCAACAGAATATCAGGTGACATCACCATCACGCGGGCGATGGCGACGCGTTGTCTCTGCCCTCCGGAGATCTCCGCAGGGTACCGGTCGGCGACGTCCAGCAGATCCAGATGTGTTATCCAGTGGTGGACGAGCTCCTGAAGGTGCTCCTGCGGTAGACGCTGGCCACGGGGGGCGTGACGCCCATCCGGCCCATAGAAGCGCCGGATGCGTAGGCCGAGCTCGATGTTGGCGCGCACCGTCGCCCAGGGAAGCAGCCCATAGTCCTGCAGGATCAGACCGGTGCTGGGTCGGGCGCGCTGGAGGGGCAGACCATCGACGAGGACCCCCCCGTTCTGAGGACGCAACAGGCCCGCTAGCAGGAGCAACAGCGTGCTCTTGCCGCATCCTGAGGGCCCGAGGACTGCCCAGATCTCGCCGTGCGAGACGTGCCAGGTGAAAGCGTCGAAGATGGGCCCCGTGCCCGGGTAGGCGAAGGTGGCGCCGTCGCAGGCGAGCGTCACCTTCGATACGGCGGTGTGCTGGACCTCGACCGGATCACTCCCGCACGTAGACATCGGTGATGCACTCGGAGTAGGTGATTGGCGCGTCCACCCTGCCGGTCTCCATCAGCCACAAGAGGGCATCGTCAAACTGCGCCGCGGTGGCGACGGCGCCTGCCGGGAAATCCGGGAGGCGATAGGTGTCCAGGAGGTCGGTCGGCACGAGTTGCTGCTCGGCTGCCGGCGCAGCGCCGAGTTCGGGATCGGCGTGGATCGCGGCAACCGCGCCGTCGATCGCGCGGACGAACTTCGCCACGGCCTCGGGTTGGAGCTCGAGCACCTCGCCACGGAAGGCGTAGAGACTGCAACTCCAGATGGGATGCGTCGTGTCGTCGACGATGGGAACGGCGCCTTGCAGCAAGGCCAAGGATCCCAGCGGCTCGGGCAGGGTCGCCGCGGCGAGTCCACCGGTGTCCAGCAAGGCCATACGCTCGGCCATTCTGGGGACCGCGATGGTGGTAATCTCTCCCGGTTCCAACCCTGAGGCCTCCAGGAGGCGCCGGGTCACGTAGTCAATGACGGTGCCTTCGGAGATACCCACCGGGATCTCCTTCAGCCCCGCGGGTGTCGTGATACCACTATGAGAGGAGGCCACCACGCGGAACTGGGGTGCGTCCGGTGTGGGGACCATCGCGTAGCGTACGGCCTGTACAGGTAGACCCGCTTGGTTGTATAGGATCAGCGCGATCAGATCGGTGATCATGCCGTCGATCTGACCTGCCTGGAGGAGTTGGTCTCGCTCTGCGGCGGAACCGACCGGGATCAGGTCTACCTCGAGGTCCTCACCGGCGAAGTAGCCCTCGGCCTCGGCGATGTAGAGCGGCAGCGTCTCGATGACGGGCAGGACGGCAATCCGCAGCGCTACTGTGTCCACCGAGGGGGACCGGCATCCCAACAGTGAGGTCGGCAAGAGGGCGAGCAGGACCATCAGGCCTAGTGCCCTGCTACGTGGGTGCGTCGGTGGGTTGCCCATGGATCCGCCGGTCTATGACACGGAATCCAGCGTGAGCTCATCCCCGTAAGGGCGGACGTACTCGACGGTGGGGATCTCACACGGATCGTCGGAGCTGTAGCTGAGGGTCGTCAATGAGGCGGTTGCCGGGTAGGTGTCGGTGATGCCATAGCGTGCGAGCGTGCGCTTCCGGGAGATGTGAACCGTGTCATCCATGGCGTGGAGGAGGGTGAACGCGATGACATCACCATGGGTGACCACGGCGATGTGTGAACCGGCGTGGGTTGCTCGCGTCTCGGCAATGAACCGCGTGCCACGCGCGGCGATGATGTCCGGGGTCTCGAAGTCACCTTCGACGCCGGTGTAGAGATCCCAGCCGCGCGCCTCGACTTCCTCTGCTGGGCGTCCCTCAAAGTAGCAGCGTACTTCATCCATCAGGCGCGCCGTCCTGACGGTGAGATGGGGATGCAGGTGGCGGATGAACTCAGCGGTCTCCGCGGCCCGCTGTTGGGGGCTGGCAAAGAGCGCAGCGAGCTTCGCGCTACGTAGGTGTTCAGCTGCGGCCGCGGCCTGGTTGCGGCCCACGTCACTGAGCCCGAAGCCGGGTAGCCGGCCATAGATCAGGTTATCAGGATTGTGGACGT
>CAZYYC010000243.1:0-1280 GCA_964650935.1 uncultured Anaerolineales bacterium | reverse complement strand
CTGAGCCCGAAGCCGGGTAGCCGGCCATAGATCAGGTTATCAGGATTGTGGACGTGGCCGTGGCGGATGAGTGTGATCGAGGTCAGGCCGTTCAGGCGTTTGCGGTTGCCGGGTTTCGTCACGATGATCGGGTACCTCTCTCTGTGATGGGTCCGTGCTCAATGGATTGACAGCATCAACGCCACTGCAGCCCCGATGAGGAGCGTGACGCTGATGAGGCTATTGACGTTAAAGAAGGCCGTATTGAGGTGCGACATGTCGTTGGAAGAGACGAGCAAGTGTTCCACGATCAGCAGCGCGCTCACGACGACGAGGCCCACGGCATAGGGCCACGTCAGCTCGGTCGCCGCGCCCACCGCCGCGAGGAAGCCCACGGTCAGCAGATGGCTTCCCGCCGAGAGCCGGAGCGCGGTGCGTACCCCAAAACGTGCCGGGATGGCGTGAAGCCCACAGGCCCGGTCGACCTCGACGTCTTGACAGGCGTAGATGAGGTCGAACCCCCCGATCCAGAAGGTCACCGCGCCCAACAACAACCAGGCGGGCAGGTCCGAGAACGAGAAAAGGGAGCCGCGTACAGCCACCCAGGCACCGACGGGCGCCAGTCCGTCGGTGAAGCCGAGGATGTAGTGCGAGAGCCAGGTGAAGCGCTTGGTGAAGGCATAGCCGATGAGGAAGATCATGGCAATGGGCAGAAGCCTGAGGGGCATGGGCCCCAGGCGCCATGCGGCGTAGGCGAGCAGGAGCGCAGCGATGATCGTCCCGGTCCAAGCAGTGTGTGGGCTGATGCGCCCGGTGACCAAGGGTCGATTCGCAGTGCGGGGGTTGTGTGCATCGAGCACCCGATCGGCCAGCCGGTTGACGCCCATCGCAACCGTTCGGGCTGCAGCCATAGCGACGGTGATCCAGAGGACCTGCCACCCACTCGGCCACCCTTCTGCCGCCAAGAGCATTCCCAGATAGGCGAAGGGCAGGGCAAAGATGGTGTGCTCGAATTTGATCAGCTCCAGGTAATCTCGTATGCCGCTCAACACGATCCGGATTATACCATAGCCGCTCCCCCTGAGGCGACGCGGGGGCTTCGTCACCACCGGAGCGAGATGACGATACCGGCTGCCTGGGCGGTGAGATAGGTCATGAAGGCCGTTAGCTGGGCCACTATGCGCTGAGGTGTGTCAATGGACTCCATCGGTCCACGGAGATGTACGAGGTACAGATAGCCGATGGTTAGCAGGCCCAACGCTGTGATCACAGTCAAACCGATGAGCTGTTCCGTGCTACCC
>CAZYYC010000242.1:4164-6544 GCA_964650935.1 uncultured Anaerolineales bacterium | reverse complement strand
AGCCCGACACCTCTCCGCGCCGCTCACCCTTTGCGGAAAACTGACGCGCACCCCCGCTCAACGAGCCGCCCCCGCCACGCATCCCGCTCAGGGGCCAAGCCCGAGCAGCCTCGGGCCGCGGGCCCTGAGCGGTTGCCCCCCTCGACAGGCATCAAGGGATCAGCCGTCCACGTACCGCCGTCAGACCACCGCCCAAGGCCGCAGCCCGAGCAGCCTCGGGACGAACGCCCTTGGGCGGGAACACCCCCTCGCAAAGCGTCAAGGAGTCAGCCGTCGACGTATCGCCGTCAAACCACCGCCCCTCGCAAAGCATCAACGTTCGCTCAGCAAGGTGCCTTCGTCAGACGGCGCACTTCCTGTACAATACACACACGACCGACGATCGCACCCTGTAAGCCGATGAAGGAGGCCCTGATGAGGACACGCCCTGTGGCCGTCGCCCTGCTGATCCTGCTTACGCTCACGGCGTGCGCATCAGAGGGCCCCACCGAACCCGACCCGGCCCTGATCGACGACTTCACACCCGCCGTCGCCGTCACCGGCAAGCTGCTCCCCGCGACGTGGGCCGATCTCACCACCACCGGCGCCGGACAGATCGTGGAGGTGCTCGTCGAGACCGGCGACCATGTCGACGCGGGCCAGGTGCTCATCCGGCTCGACCGCCGGGATGCCGAGGCCGCCGTCCGGCAGGCGGAGGCCGCCGTGCTGCAGGCAGAACGCGAGCTGGCCCGCCTCGTCGCCGCGCCCGCGGATGAGGCCGTCGCCGTCGCCACTGCCCAGATCCGGGCCGCACGCGCCGCCCTGACGCAGACCATCGCCCAGCGCGATGCGCTGCGCCCCGAACAGGTCGACGCGCAGCTCGCCGAGGCCGAGGCACAGATCGCCGCCGCCCAGGCCGAAGAGCTGGTCGCCCGTCAGGACCACGACGAGACCATGCGCTGCCGCGAGGTCACCCGAGAGGACGGCTCCACCTACGAGGTCTGCCCGCTGCTGGGCACCTACGAGGAACGCGCCCGTGCCGCCCTCAACGCCGTCCGCCACCGGCTCGCCGCCGCGGAGGCCCAGCGCGACGCCATTGAGCCCAGCCGGCGCGCCGAGCTTCGCATCGCCAATGCCGGCATCTCGGCAGCCGACGCCCAGGTCGACCTGAGCGTAGCCCAGTTGGACCGGCTCCTCGCGGGCGCCTCAGCCACCGAGATCGGGGTCGCCGAGGCTGCCGTCGCCCAGGCCGAAGCCGCCCTGGACGCCGCTCAGGTGCAGCTCGAGCATACGGTCGTCCGCGCGCCCTTCAGCGGCACGGTCGGCGCGCTCTACGTGCGGCGCGGTGAGCTCGCCACGCCGGGCCTGCCGCTGCTCACGCTCGGCGATCTCTCCACGCTGCGGGTCGAGATCACCGATCTCGACGAGATCGACGTAGGTCGCGTCGTCGTGGGCCGGACCGCCGTCATCACCTTTGACGCCCTCCCCGACCGGACCTTTACAGGCGAAGTGGTCCGCATCGCGCCCATGGCTGCGACCACGGGCGGCGGCGTCACCTATACGACGATCCTGGTGCTCGACGAGCTCGATGCGCAGCTGCGCTGGGGGATGACAGCCTTCGTGGATATCACCACGGACCCATGATCCTCAAGAACCTCCTCGGGCGCAAGACGCGCACCCTGCTGACCCTCTTCGGGATTGCGGTCGGCGTGGCTGCGGTGGTGGCGCTCGGCGCCCTCGCCGAGGGCTTTGGGGACGCCTATCGCACCCTCGGCGGCGGCAGCGGGGCCGACCTCCTGGTGATGCAGGATGAGGCCCTGGACATCGTCTTCAGTGCCATCGACGAGGACCTGGACACCGCCTTAGCCGGGTTATCCGGGGTCGACACACTCGCCAAGATGATCTACACCTTCGCCAGTTCCGACGCCTCACCCTACTTCATCGTCTACGGCTACGACCCCGACGAGTTTGCCATCGCCCGCTTCAGGATCGTCGCGGGCGAGCCCCTCTCGGATCGCACCGTCGACGGGCGGCGCCCCCTGATCCTGGGCCGTGCCGCAGCCGAGGATCTCGAAAAGGGCGTGGGCGACAGCCTCCAGCTCTACGAGAGCGTTTATCGCGTCGTCGGCATCTATGAGACGGGTCAAGCCTTCGAGGACGGTGCGGCGGTCGTGCGCCTCGCCGACGCCCAGGCCCTGAGCGGCAAGCCGCGGCAGGTCAACGCTTTCCTCGTCAAGGTCCGCCCCGGCACCGACGTCGATCGTCTGCGCGAGCGCATCGAACAGCGTCACCGCCACCTGACCACGACGACATCGGCGACCTTCTCCGACCACCAGGAGATGCTGCAGTACGTCGACGCCTTCACCTGGAGCATCTCGCTCATCGCGCTCCTGATCGGCGC
>CAZYYC010000242.1:0-4064 GCA_964650935.1 uncultured Anaerolineales bacterium | reverse complement strand
AGTACGTCGACGCCTTCACCTGGAGCATCTCGCTCATCGCGCTCCTGATCGGCGCCGTCGGCGTGATGAACACGATGTTGATGAGTGTCTACGAACGCACCCGCGAGTTCGGCGTCCTCCGTGCGGTCGGTTGGCGTCCGCGCCGGGTGCTCGTGATGGTGGTCATGGAGTCGGCGGTCTTGAGCCTGCTCGGCGGCGGCTTGGGCGTGGCCGTGGGCGTCGCCGCTGCCTGGGGTGTCCAGCAGGTCCCCCTCGGACGGATGGTCGTGCCCCGCGCGTTCACCATGCAGCCGGTGCTCCAGGGGATCGGGGTCGCGCTCGGCTTAGGCCTCTTCGGTGCCGCACTGCCCGCCTGGCGGGCCTCACGCCTCACGCCGATCGAGGCCATGCGGGTGGAGGGCGGCGCGGCGGGCACCCGCGGTCTGCAGCGCGCGCAGCGCCACGTGCGCAATTCCGCGCTCCGCAACGTACTCCGCCAACCCGTCAGGACCCTCCTGACCATCGTCGGCATCGGGATCGCGATGATGTCGATCACCCTGATGCGCGCCATGGGCGACGGATTGGCCACCCAGGTCGGCGGCATGACCGGCGGCGCCGGGGCGCATCTGGTGGGCATCGAGGCCAATGCCTCGATCGACCTGAGCAAGATCGACGAGCGCGTCGTCCGCTTGATCGACGCCATGCCCCAGGTCAGAGCCGCCGAGGGCTTCCTCACCGGCTACACGCAGATGGGCGACCTACCCTTCTTCATCGTCTACGGCTATCAGCCCCGTGGCCTGGCGATCCGGGAGTTCCGCGTCACCGAGGGTGAACCGCTCACGACCAACCGCCAGATCCTGCTGGGCCGTGTGGCAGCGACCAACCTCTCGCTGCGCGTCGGGCAGACCCTGCGCATCTTCGACAGCACCTTCAAGATCGTGGGCATCTATGAGACCGGACTTCCCTTCCAGGACGGGGGAACCGTGATGACGCTCCGGGACGCCCAGCGACTCTTCGGGCAACCCCGCAAGGTCAGCTTTATCGGACTCTGGCTGCACGACCAGGACGAGGCCGATGCGGTGATCGCCGCTGTCGAGGATCGCTTCCCCGAGGTCGATCTGGCGCAGTCGAGCGCCTTTGCCGACGGGCTCACCGACATGCAGATCCTGCAGGCCGGGACGTGGGGCATCTCGGCCATGGCCCTGCTGGTGGGCGGATTGGGCATGGCCAACACGATGGTCATGAGTGTCTATGAACGCACGCGCGAGATCGGCGTGCTGCGGGCGCTGGGATGGCGTCAACGTCGCGTCCTGGGGATGATCATCCGCGAGTCGATCCTCCTGAGCCTGCTCGGCGGCGTTGCCGGGACCGTCGCCGGCGTCGTGCTCGGGCTGCTGCTCAACCGCCTGCCGCTGATCGAGAGCTTTCTGCAGTTCGAATACCATCCGGCGCTCTTCGCCCAAGCGCTAGGGACCGCCGTATTGCTGGGCATCGTGGGCGGCGTCTACCCCGCCTGGCGCGCGACGCGGCTCCAGCCGGTCGAGGCCCTCAGATATGAGTAGCTCCCGGTTCACAGATGGGAGGGCAGTATGACAACAGAGCCTACAGCAGCCCCTGCCGTCGAGGTCCGCGACCTCGTCAAGGTCTACGGCGACGATGAGGGCGTCCGCGCGCTGGATGGGATCTCGCTGCGCATCGCGGCGGGTGAGTTGGTGACGATCATGGGCCCCTCGGGGTCGGGTAAGTCCACCCTGCTCAACCTGCTCGGCGCCCTCGATCTGCCGACAGCGGGCGAGGTGCGCATCGACGGACGTGATCTGTCCACGATCAAGGACCTCGACACCTTCAGAGCGCGCACCGTGGGCTTCATCTTCCAGCTCCACAACCTGATCCCCACGCTCAACGCGCTGGAGAACGTCGAGGTCCCCATGATGGGCCAGGTCCGCAGCCGCGCGGAACGGCACCGGCGCGCCCGCGCGCTGCTGGAGCTGGTGAGCTTGGAGGCGCGCAGTCACCACCTGCCCAACCAGCTCTCGGGAGGCCAACGCCAGCGCGTCGCCGTCGCTCGGGCCCTCGCCAACGAGCCCAGCGTCATCCTGGCGGACGAACCGACCGGCAACCTGGATTCCCAGAGTGGGGCCGAGGTCATTGAGCTCTTGCGGGACCTCAACCAGCGGTTGGGAACCACCATCATCGTCGTCACCCACGACCCGGCGGTCGCGCGCGAGACCAACCGGGTGATCCTCCTGCAGGATGGCGCCATCGCCGATGATCACCGGATCGGTCATCCCTATGAGGAGGACCTCAAGACCTTCCGCCACTCGGGGCTGGGCCAAGCGCTCCTTGACGGCGATCCTGAGGCCCTGGCGTGGATTGAGAACCGCGATCTCACGGCACTTCGACAGGTCGTGACCCCATAAACCCCAGAGGGAGGTCAGAATCGATGGCTGATCCAACGACAGCGACAGGCGTGACGGCAGAGGATCGCGCCACCCGGAATAAACCGGCAGCCTCCGCCGGCGAGGTGCAGGCCTTTGCCGACCGTATCGTGACCAATGTCGAGCGCGTGATCGTGGGCAAGCACGCTCAGGTCGAGCTGCTGATGGTGGCGCTGCTGTGCGAGGGCCATGTCCTGATCGAGGACGTGCCGGGCACGGGCAAGACCATGCTGGCGCGGGCCGTCGCCGCCAGTATGGGGCTGGAGTTCAAGCGTCTGCAGTGCACGCCCGATCTGCTGCCCAACGACATCACCGGCGTCGAGATCTACAACCAGAGGGAGGGTGGGTTCACCTTCCAGGCCGGACCGGTCTTCGTCAACCTGCTGTTGGCCGACGAGATCAACCGGGCGACCCCCCGCACCCAGGCAGCCCTCCTGGAGGCGATGCAGGAGGGCCAGGTCACGACCGGGGGCGTCACGCGCCGGCTGCCGGCGCCCTTCCTCGTCCTGGCGACCCAGAACCCGATTGAGTACGAGGGGACCTTTCCCCTGCCCGAGGCCCAGCTCGACCGCTTCCTGATGCGCCTGACGCTCGGCTATCCGGCCCCCGCGGACGAGATCGCCATCCTGCGCGGGCAGCGCAAAGGGCATCCCATCGAGACGCTCGATCAGGTGGTGGAGGGCGCCGACCTCCTCCGCTATCGTGACGTCGTCACCGACGTGCACATTGACGAGACCGTCGAGCGCTACATCCTCGGCGTCGTCAGCGCGACCCGCACGCACCACGATGTGGCGCTGGGCGCCAGCCCCAGGGGCTCGCTCGCGCTCTACAAGATGGCCCAGGCGTGGGCCCTCCTCCGTGGTCGCGACTACGTGCTGCCCGACGATATCAAACAACTGGCCCCCCTCGCGCTGCCGCATCGCCTCATCCTCAAGTCCGAGAGCCAGCTCCGGGGCCGCAGCGCGCCGGCGATCGTGGCCGAGATCCTCGAACGCGTCGAGCTCAGCCTGAGCGATGGGACGTCCGGATAGGAGACCACGTGCAACACCTCCTGCCGCTCCTGATCGGGCTCCTGCTGCTCGCCGCCTTCCTGCGCATCGACAGCTACTTCTATCTCGTCTACCTCCTCGCCGCGGCGGCGCTGCTGGGCCGACTGTGGGCGCTGCGCAGCCTCCGCCGGCTCCGTGCGGAGCGCCGGCTGGTCAACCGTGCCTTCCCGGGCGAGACGATCCCCGTCGAGCTGCACATTGCCAACAACGGACGGCTGCCCGTGCCCTGGGTCGAGATGCACGATTCCCTCCCCGTGGAGATGGCCACGCCCCCCTACTTCCGCCAGGTCCTGACGCTGCTGCCCCGCCAGGAGCGCCGCTTCAGCTACACGCTCTCCGCCGCCAAGCGCGGCTTCTACCTCATTGGGCCCTTGGTCTGGCGCACGGGCGATCTCCTGGGCTTTGCCCCGCAGGCCACGGACCGCCACCCACCGGAGCACGTCATCATCTACCCCCGCGTCGTCCCCCTCGAGCGCCTTGGGCTGCCGACGCGCTCACCGCTCGCCTCCCTGCCCGCCCCCGCCCCCCGCGTCGAGGATCCCGCCCACATCATCGGCGTCCAGCCCTACCAGGCCGGCGAGTCGCCGCGACGCATCCA
>CAZYYC010000241.1:0-6610 GCA_964650935.1 uncultured Anaerolineales bacterium | reverse complement strand
AGCGGTCTCCGCATCATCGACATCTCGGACCCCGCTGCACCCGGCAGCGCCGGCCACTATGACACCGGCGGTACCGTTGCAGAGGTCGTGGTGAGCGGCGAGTTCGCCTACGTCGCCGATGTGGAGAGTGGCCTGTACATCATCAACATCTCCGAGCCGACGAACCCGGTCGAGACCGGTGCCTACGACCTGGGACCCGGCATCGGCGCCTATAGGCTGGCTTTGTCGGGAGACCGCGTTTACATCGGCACCTACGGTCATAGTCGGTTGGCGATCATCGACGTCTCAGATCCGGCGAATCCGGCCGACGTGGGTAACCTCGACTTCCCCGACATCATAGAGAATATCGCCGTCATAGGGACTTACGCCTACGTGACGGCCTACAGCGGAGACGGCCTGCGCGTCATCGACATCACCGACCCAGCGACCCCCAGCGAGGTCGGCGCCCTGAGTCTGCCGGGCGCCCCAGGCGTCCTTGCGGTGCTGAATGACACCGCCTATATCATCGGGGCGCAGACCGGTATGCATATCGTCGACGTGGCAGATCCCCTGACCCCGAGCGAGATCGGCTTCTTCGGTGTGCTGGGCGGCGCTAGGGACGTCAAAGTGCGGGGAAGCCGGGCCTATGTGGCAGGCGGATCGGGCTTGTCGCTCATCGACGTCTCGGATACGAGCCGACCCAAAGTGACGAGCTCGATCGCCACGCCGGGTAACGCCGATGGGGTCGCCATCGAGGAAGACCACGCCTATGTGGCCGATGGATCATCGGGCGGTTTGCGCATCGTAGAGGTGACTGACCCTGCCACGCCCATTGAGATTGGCGCCATCACCCCACCAGGGTACAGCCGTAGGGTGGCGGTGAGCGGGAGCTATGCCTATGTAGCTACCATGTCCGGAGGCCTGCGCATCATCGATGTCTCCGACAAGACGCAGCCTGACGAAGTCGGTTCGTTCACGACATCGGATGATGTCCTAGATGTCTCCCTATCAGGGACGCTGGCGCTCGTCACCAGTCGCTCGCGTCTCCTCATGGTCGATGTATCGGACCCCACCGACCCGAGCGAAGTGGGCTCCCGCAGCGTGCCGAGCCCGCCCAATGCGGTGGCGGTGAATGGAGAGTACGCTTATCTGACCGCATCGCCGACCACGTCCGGGCCGGGTGGCCTTTGGGTCATCGATGTCTCCGACACCACGAATCCCATCCGGGTCGGCTTCTGTGACACGCCGGGGACCGCTTCCGGTGTTGCCGTCAGCGGGCGCTATGCCTATGTAGCCGCTGGAACGGCAGGGCTGCGCATCATCGATGTCTCAGATCCGGCTGATCCGCGAGAGGTCGCCGGCTATGACACGCCAGGATCATCCTGGAACGTGGCCGTGTCCGGCGACCTCATCTATGTCGCTGATTTCTATGGAGGGCTGTTCGTGCTACAGCATTCACCGGCGACCTATCGGGTGTACTTACCCCTGGTTTTGAGCGACGGATAGGTCCAGCCGCAATGCCCTACGGTCCCGCGTAGTAGATGCGGTAGATGCGCCCTGCCCCGTCATCCGACACGAGCATACTGCCGTCGCTCGCGGCCACCACGTCCACGGGCCTGCCCCACTGCGACCCATCGGCCCGCAGCCAACCTACGGCGAAGTCCGTGACGGCGCCGGCGCTATCGCCGTCGAGCGGGATACGGACCACGCTGTACCCCGTCGGCTCAGAGCGGTTCCACGATCCGTGGAAGGCGACGTAGAGATCACCGCGATAGGCCTCGGGGAACTGCGTGCCGGTATAGAAGCCTAACCCCAGCGGCGCCGAATGCGCCGTCATCTCGACGACCGGGTCGGCAACGCCCTCGCAGTCGCCCTCGTTTCCGTAATCGGGATCGATGATGCGCCCGCTGTGACAGCGCGGGAAGCCGGCATCGTCGCCCTCGCGCACCAGATAGATGGTCTCCGGCGGCTGGTCATCGCCGAGCCAGTCCCGCCCGTTGTTCGTCGCCCACAGCTCGTCGGTCCCCGGGCGGAAGGTGATGCCCACGGCGTTGCGCAGCCCCTCCGCGAAAGTAGTCTCCTCGCTGCCGTCGGGTCGGTAGCGCACAATCGCCGCCCGGCGCGGGTCGCTCTCGATGCACACGTTGCAGGAGGAGCCGACCGAGACATAGAGCCACGCCCAGTCGGGGCTGAAGAGGACCGTGCGTGTGTTATGCCCGCCGCTGGGCAAGCCATCGACAATCACCTCAATCTCGTCAGCAGCCGGCGGATCGCCGCTCAACGTGATCCGCAGCACCCGCGTGGTCTCTCCCACATAGAGCGACCCATCCTCGTAGAAGGCCAGACTGCTCGGCGACGACAGCCCGGAGGCGACGACCTCCACCCCGTCGGCGAGCCCGTTGGCGTCACGATCCGGCAACCGTAGGATGCGACCGGCACCCCGCTCGGCGACGTAGAGCTGCCCGTCGGGTCCCACCGCCATCATCCGCGGCCCGGATAGACCCTGGGCATAGACCGAGGCACCGAACCCCTCAGGCAGCGACAAGGACTCGGGCGGCGGCACCACCTCGGTCGGCGCCGCGGCAGGTCCGCTCGTCGCCGTCGGTTGCGCATCGGGTGCCGGCGTGGACGTTGCCTCCACCACGACCTCCGTAGGCACCACCTCGGTCGGCGGGATCTCGGTTGCCGTTGCGGGCGGCAGCGTCGCCAGAGGCACCGTCGTCGGAGGCAGCTCGGCGGTCAGGGTCGCCCGTCTGGGGAGATAGCCCCCTTGACTCAGCCGCACCACCACATAGACGCCCACCACGATCAACACCACCAACACGCCGGCCCCGATCACACGCCAGTGCTTCCGCATCTCGCCTCCCTCTGCTTTGGCCACGTTATCTGGGCTACATTGTAGCCGACGGCCCTTCAGCGACAAGGGTAAACAAAGCCGACATCATAAAAAAGACCGCGTGGTCGAATCGACCACGCGGTCCGAGGATCTCCAGCCTAGCCCGATCAGCCGCCCGAGGGCACGGCTTCGGTCTCCACCTCATCGCCTTCCTCAACCTCGACCTGGTCGAGTGGGAAGACCGTCTCACACGCGCGACAGCGCGCCTGATCCTTCTTCGCGACCATCAGCAGACCGCCACAGAGCGGGCAAGGTTGGCGAAGCGGACGCTTCCACGACGTAAACTCACATGTCGGATAGTTCGAGCACCCGTAGAAGGGCCGTCCGCGCTTCGTGCGCCGGAGTACGATTTCACCGTCCTCGCAGTCCGGACACTTGACACCGATCTTCTCGAGCCATGGCTCGGTGTAGCGGCACGATGGGAAGTTCGAGCACCCGATGAACTTGCCGAAACGCCCCCACTTGATCACCAACTGCCCCTGTGGGTCGGTGCCCTTCTCGGCGCACTGTGGACACTCGCGCCCCACGTACTCCACCTGCTCGACCTTGGGAATCGCGGCATCCGCCGCCTTCAGCGCCTGCTCAAAGGGACGGTAGAACTCACTCATCAGGGACACCCATGCACGATCCCCGGTGGCGACCTCGTCCAGTTCGGATTCCAGCTCCGCAGTGAAATCGACGTTGATGAGATCCGGGAAGTTCTCCACCAGCAGATCGTTGACCAAGAGACCCGTCTCAGTCGGCTCCAACCGGCGGCGCTTGCGGCTCACATAGTTGCGCTGCCGAAGCGTGGTGAGGATACTCGCATAGGTCGAGGGCCGCCCAATGCCGTACTCCTCAAGCGCCCGGATGAGCGTCGCATCGCTATATCGCGGCGGCGGCTGCGTGAAGTGCTGCTCCGGCAGGAGGCGCACGAGATCCAGCAACTCCTTGACCTCCAGCGGCGGAATCTGCTGCGCCTTCTCCTCAACCTCGTCCTCCGAACGCGTCTCTTCGTAGACCACCAGGAAGCCCGGGAACCTCAACGTCGAGCCCGATGCCCGGAAGAGATAGGGCTTCTCCTTCGCCCCCTCAGCACCGGCAAGGATCTCGACACTGAGCGTGTCGTAGACCGCCGGTTCCATCTGGCTGGCGACAAAGCGGCGCCAGATCAGATCGTAAAGCTTGTGCTGATCCTTGCTCAGATAGCCCTTGATGGCCTCGGGCGCGCGCCCCACGCTCGTGGGCCGGATCGCCTCGTGGGCCTCCTGAGCCATTTTCGACCGCGTCCGGTAAACCGGTGGCTCGCTCGGCAGGAACTCGGGGCCGTAGTTGAGACTGACGTAGTCACGCGCCTCGGCCTGCGCCTGCTCCGAGACGTTGGTGCTATCCGTGCGCATATAGGTGATCAACCCTTCGGTCTCGCCGTCGCCGAGATCGATCCCCTCGTAGAGCTGCTGAGCGATCTGCATCGTCTTGCGGGCCGAGAAGCGCAGCTTGGACGAGGCCTCCTGCTGCAGTGCGCTGGTCGTGTAAGGAGCGGACGGCTTGCGCGTGCGCGTTCCTTCCTTGACCTTGGAGACCGTGAACACCGCCCGCTTGAGCGCCTTCACGATCGGCCGGACCTCGCCCTCACCCCGCAGCTCGACGTCCTCACCGTGGATGCGCACCAAGCGCGCAATGAAGGTGACACGGCCCGACTCCGTGCGCTTGGCCAGCTCGGCCTCAAGGGTCCAGTACTCCTCGGGAACAAAGGCCTCGATCTCGCGCTCCCGCTCGACGATCAGGCGCAGCGCTACTGACTGCACGCGACCGGCGGAGAGCCGGCTGCGCACCTTGCGCCACAGGAGCGGGCTGAGCTTGTAACCGACCAGACGGTCCAGAATGCGGCGGGCCTGCTGGGCATCGACCAGGTCCATGTTGATCGATCGCGGGCGGGCAAACGCCTCGGTAATCGCCGGCTTCGTGATCTCGTGAAAGACGACGCGTCGTGTCTGCTCCTCGGTCAGACCCAGCACCTCGTAGAGGTGCCATGCAATCGCCTCACCCTCACGATCGAGGTCGGTCGCCAGATAGACCTCCGCCGCCTTGGCGGCAGCTGCCGACAGCTCCTTGACCACGTCGCGCTTCTCGTTGGGCACCCGATAGCGCGGTGTGAAGTCGTGGTCCACATCCACCGACAGCTTCGAGCGCAGCAGGTCGCGCACGTGCCCCACCGACGCCTTGACCGTATACCCCTTGCCCAGAAAACGTCCCACCGTGCGCGCCTTGGTCGGCGACTCCACGATGACCAACTTCCCCGTCGGCTTGGGTGGCTCGGGCTTCGGCGGCGCCTCCATTCCGGCGTGCATCGGGGTCTCGCCCATGCGGAACATCTTGGTCTTGCAGACCACACAGTGCCCTTTTGTCGCCGGCTGCCCCTTAGCAGTAAACACGGGAGTTGGCTCGATCATCTCCCGTTTCTCCCGACACTTCACACAATACGCCACAATTCCGGATTGTTCCGTCATACACCTTCCCACTTATCTATGCAGACACGCCATGAGCTACAACGGGGCGCATCACAATTCCAGGCCATTCAGCCACACGCCCCCAACTATCCGTGCAGACATCGTCGACGCGAATCATAACGGAGTGTGCCCTGGTTGTCAAGATCGACTATGCGCTGCTACAGCTTATCAAGACGGTGCTCATCGCGCAGCCGCTCCACGACGTCCCGCACTCGCTCCGACACGTCGCGCCGCGTGATCAACACCGCATCCGGCGTATCCACGACGATGATGTCCTCCAAGCCGATGGTCGCCACCAATCGATCACCGAACGCCATGACCATCGTGTCCTGCGTGTCGATCGCCAGCGTATCCCCCACCATCACATTGCCGTCATCATCGGCGGCTTGCACGTCCATCACCGAAGACCATGTGCCGATGTCCGACCAGCCGATGTCGACAGGGATCACCGCAACGCGCTCAGACCGCTCCATGATGCCGTAGTCGATGGTCTCCTTAACCAGAGAGGGCCACAGCATCGCCAATCGCCCTTCATAGTCGCCCACCTCTAGCGCCTGATCGAGTTCGGACAGGGTACCGTAGAGAGCCGGCATCCACAGCGACATCTCCTCCAGAATGCGATCGGCCCGCCACACGAACATGCCGCTGTTCCACACATAGGTCCCCGCATCCAGGAAAGCCTGAGCACGTTCTGCGTCGGGCTTCTCGGTGAAGGCCGCCGCCGCCAGGATCTCAAACGCCCCGACCGACCGCAACGACTCGCCGAGACGGATGTAACCGTAGCCCGTCGAGGGATAGGCCGGCGTGATGCCCAGCGTCACGAGGTAGCCGGCCTGGGCCATCTCGCGCGCAGCGAGCATGCTGTCGCGGAAGCCCGCGACGTCCTCAACGTGGTGATCCGCCGTGACCACAACCATCACCGCCTCCGGGTCCAGACGTTGGATGTGAAGCGCTGCCAGGCCGATACAGGAGGCCGTGCCCCGCCCCTGAGGCTCCACGATGAAGTTCTCCTGCGGCAACTGCGGATACTGCGCCTTCAGCATCGCAACCTGATCGGCAGCGGTGACAATCAGGACGCGTTCAAGGGGCAACAACGGAAGAAGCCGGTCGACCGAGACCTGGAAGAGTGTGCGCATCGGCGTCTCAGAGCCCTGACCGAGCAAGCTGAGGGTTTGCTTGGGATGGTGTTGCCGGCTCAAAGGCCAGAGGCGCGTGCCGCCGCCGCCTGCCATGACCACGGCGTAGA
>CAZYYC010000240.1:0-6632 GCA_964650935.1 uncultured Anaerolineales bacterium | reverse complement strand
GCCTAGATCATACACCCAACGAGCTCTCCGGCGGGCAGCAGCAGCGGGTCGCCATCGCTCGCGCCTTGGTGAACGAGCCCTCCATCATCCTGGCTGACGAACCGACCGGTAATCTCGATAGTAGGTCGGGTCGCGAGATCATGGCGATTCTCCAGCGTCTGAATGCCGAATTGGGCATCACCATTCTCCTGGTGACCCATGACCCGCACATCAGCCACTATGCCCAGCGTGTGATCCACATCTTCGACGGAAAGATTCTGAAGGAGGAGACGGTCGAGGAGCAGATTGATGCACGGGCCGAGGCTGAGGCTTACGCCCTATCCGATCAGGAGCCGCCGGCATGAGAGGGCTCGAAGGTCTCCGTCTGGCGCTTAGAGCGCTCACGACCAACAAGCTGCGCTCCACTCTGACGATGCTGGGCATCATCATCGGCGTGGGAGCCGTGATCACCTTGATGTCCGTCGGTGAGGGCGTCCAGGCCTACATCACCGATCAATTTGAGGCCATCGGCACCAATCTCTTCTTCATCATCCCGGGCTCCTTCCAAGAGGAACTACGGAGACCGGCCTACCTGACGCTTCGTGACGCCGAGGCCATAGCCGACCCGGTCGAAGCGCCCGATGTCCTCAGGGTGGCGCCGATGGTTCAGGGCAACGCGACCATCACAACGCCCGGCAGGGATCGGACAGTCCAAGTCCAGGGTATCACGCCCGCCTACGCCCTGGTGCGTAGTTGGCCCACGCGTTCGGGCCAGTTCATCACCGCGGCGGACGAACAGGCCCGTAATCGCGTCGCAGTGCTCGGCACGTCCACCGCGCAATACTTCTTCCCGGACACCCCTAATCCCACCGGCGAGATCATCCGCATCAACGGCTCACCCTTTCGCGTGATCGGCATCTTGGAAGAGCGCGGCGGGAGCAGCTTCCAGAACGAGGACGATGTTGTCCTGATCCCGCTGAGTACCGCGCTGAGCCGCATCTTTCCTCGGAGGACCAATACCGGCGAGCCGCGGCTGACGATGATCTACGTGCAGGCCGTCTCGGAGGAACGCATGAGCGCAGCCATCGAGGAGGTCTCACAAGTGCTGCGCCGCCGCCACCGCATCGCCCCTGGCGACCCCGATGATTTCACCGCGATCAGCCAATCTGACATCATCGGAACGTTCCAGCAGATCACCGGCGTATTGACGGTGTTTCTAGGCGCCATCGCGGGGATCAGCCTGCTCGTCGGCGGCATCGGTATCATGAACATCATGCTCGTCTCGGTCACCGAGCGCACGCGCGAGATCGGCTTACGCAAGGCGGTTGGCGCCCGTCGCCGTGACATCCTGTGGCAGTTCCTCACGGAGGCCGTGATGCTTTCCACGTTCGGCGGTGGTATCGGCATCGCCCTAGGGGCAGCGGGAGCTCAAGCGATTTCCTACGTGTTACGTGATGAGGGTTTTCGGGCTGTGATGACGATCGGTGCCGTGATGTTGGCGACGCTCTTCTCCGCCGCCGTCGGGCTCTTCTTCGGCATCTACCCTGCACAACGGGCGGCGGGGCTTAACCCCATCGACGCGCTACGCTACGAGTGAGTCGATGGACGACACCCACCAAAAAACGGCCCGATGCGTCCTATCGGGCCGTCTCACGTGTGGCGAAGGGCAGATTCGAACTGCCAACCAAGGGCTTATGAGTCCCCTGCTCTACCATTGAGCTACCTCGCCAGTTAAGTAGCGGGGGGTGGATTCGAACCACCGACCTTCGGGTTATGAGCCCGACGAGCTGCCGCTGCTCCACCCCGCGTTACGAGTCAGATTATACACGAACTCACGAAGTCGTCAAGGTTTTTTAGGCCTTCCGAGGACAGGATCGCGCGAGGGCCGCAGGGAGCAAGGGCCTTCGCTAGCCGCTCTCCGCGTGCGCTCGGGATCCAATGCCGACAAGGAACGATATGCTAGCCAAGAGTGATCTCAGGACGCTTGAGGGGACTCTCGAACGCCTAACCTACCACAACGAGGACACCGGATACACCGTCGCACGGCTGACCCCTGCGGGAACAGCGTATGAGGTAACGGTAGTGGGGGCACTCGCGGGCGCTAACGTGGGCGAGTCACTACGCCTGCACGGCACGTGGGTGACCCACCCTCGCTATGGACGGCAGTTTGAGGTGCAGTCCTACAGCATCAAGCTGCCGGCGACCATCGAAGGCATCCGCAAGTACCTTGGTAGCGGCCTGGTCAAAGGCGTAGGGCCGGTCAATGCCGCGCGCATCGTCAGCTACTTCGGCCTGGAGACGCTGGACATTATCGAGCAGGATATCGATCGCCTGAGAGAGGTGCCCGGCGTGGGGCCCAAGCGCGCCACCCGCATCGCAGAGGCCTGGGACGAGCAGAAACAGATCAAGGAGATCATGCTCTTCCTCCAGAGCCACGGCATAAGCAGCAGTCTCGCCGTCAAGATCTATAAGCAGTATGGCGAAGCCGCAGCTACCGTCGTTCAGGAGAGTCCCTACCGTCTTGCCGGGGATATCCACGGGATTGGGTTCAAGACAGCAGACAGGATCGCCCAGCAACTGGGTATGCCGCTCGACGCACCTGATCGCCTCCAAGCCGGGCTGAGTTACGCCTTGGGGACGTTCAGTGATGAGGGCCACTGCTACGCAGCCCCCACAGCGCTGATCGCTGCGGCCTCAGACCTGCTGGAGGTCGCAGCCCCCAAGTGCGCCACGGTCCTCAAGATGATGATCCAGACCGAGGATGTGATTGCTGTCACGGACGACGGTGACACCGAACCATCCGCGCTCTATCTTCCGCCGTTCTACTACGCCGAGGCGGGTGTTGCCCGTCGGATCAACCAGCTGCTCAGCAGCCCTCGTGATCGCCTGGCCAACTTCAGAGAGGTCGACTGGGAGATCGCCTTTGATTGGCTGAGTCGGCAGAGCTCGCTGCAGCTGACGACCGAGCAGGCCACCGCCATCCGCACAGCGCTCACGGAACGAGTCAGTATCCTCACCGGCGGTCCGGGTACGGGGAAGAGCACGATTCTCGGCAGCCTCATCAGTCTGCTGCAGGCGAAGGGTAAGAGTGTGCTACTCGCAGCGCCTACGGGTCGCGCCGCCAAACGATTGAGCGAGACCACGGGCCTACCGGCGAGGACGATCCATCGGCTCCTGGAGTTCAGCCCGGGGCCAAGTGGCGCCTTCCTGCGTGACCGTGACCGTCCACTCGATACCGATCTGGTCGTCATCGATGAGGTGTCGATGATCGACATCCTGCTGATGAACCATCTCCTGAAGGCCGTGGAGGCAGGTACGCACCTGCTGCTCGTGGGCGACGTCGATCAGCTGCCTTCCGTCGGCTCGGGCAACGTGCTGCGCGATCTGATCCAGAGCGGGACGCTGCCGGTCACACGCCTTCAGACCATCTTCAGGCAAGCCGAGGAAAGCTCCATCGTCGTGAATGCCCATCGGATCAACCGCGGTGAGCTGCCGCGCTTCGGTGAAGAGGCGTCTGACTTCTACTTCTTTCGGCAGTCCGACCCCGAGTTGGCGGCAGACCTCCTGATCGACATCGTCGCACGCCGCATTCCCGCGAAGTTCGGCCTCGACCCCCTGCGGGACGTGCAAGTCCTCTGCCCGATGCACCGTGGTGCCTGTGGTGTGACGGCCCTGAACCAGCGGCTGCAGGCCAAGCTCAACCCACGCGCTGACACGAAGCCTACCTTGCACCAGGGGACGCACGCCTTCCGTCTGGGCGACCGCGTGATGCAGACGCGTAACGCCTATGAGCGCCAGGTCTTCAACGGGGACATGGGCGTGGTGACGCACGTCGATGCCGAGGAGCAGAGCATCACTGTCTCCTTCGACGGAGCTGAGGCGGCGTATGAAGCGTCGCAACTCGATGAGCTCGTGCACGCCTACGCGGTGAGTATCCACAAGTCCCAGGGATCGGAGTTTCCCGCTGTAGTCATTCCCGTGCTCACACAGCACTACGTCATGCTCCAGCGCAACCTGCTCTACACAGCCGTCACGCGAGCTCGGGGCCTCGTCGTTCTCGTGGGCGACCGTCGCGCTATCGCCATCGCCGTGCGCAACCATCGCGTGGCGCGACGCAACACGCGGCTGGCCGAGCGTCTGTCTGGTGGCGGTGCCGCGCCCGCGTCAGCCGCAACGGGCCTTGTCTATCCCTGATCAAAGCTTGCGTTATCACGGCAGTATGGTATAATGTCGGACATCTGAGGATGATGCGGGTGTAGTTCAGTGGTAGAACGTCAGCTTCCCAAGCTGAATGTCAGGGGTTCGAACCCCCTCACCCGCTCAAACAGGAACGCCGCAGACCGATCGGTCTGCGGCGTTATGCATCCTCTGCCCTGGGCACGCCTAGACTAGGATCGCCGTGATCAGTCCACTGCTCAGCAGCAATACCATACCGGGCCACAGCGCGCGTCGCAGGCCTGCGGATCCGACCGCAAGTGCAAAGCCCCCCTTGACCAGCGTGTTCGTCGTGGCGGCTAGGACAATGGCTCGCGTCGCCACCTCATAGGTCAAGCCCTGCTGACTCAGGTCGACGATGGATAGGGTGATGGCGTTGACATCCGCGATACCCGACAGCACGCTGGAGATGTAGACACCGAGGTCGCCGAGGTAGACTTGGGCCGCACGAGAGACGACCAATACCACCGCGTAAATCGCGCCGAACCGTAAAGCAGGCCCCAACTCGAAGGGATTCGAGAACTCGCCGCTGTCTCGCTCAGTCGACCACTGGACGAAGTAGAGGTAAGCGCAGTAGAGCAGCCCAACCACCGCGGCGCTGACCATCGGCAGGAGCAGCCGTTGTGCTAGTGACGGGGAGAGCGCCGCCACGACAACCAGTATACGGATGAACATCACCACCCACGCCACGAGCACCGCCAGGGCAAAGGGGCGCGAGAGCTCCTCACTGACCTTACTGCGACGAGCCAGGCTGAGCGTCACCGCCGTACTCGAGGCGATACCCCCAAGGAGGCCCGTCAACCCAATGCCACGACGCGTGCCCACGAGCTTGATGAGCACATAGCCCAGAAAGCTGATTCCGCTGATGAAGACGACCATGAGCCAGATGTTGTAGGGATTCAGCACGTTGAGGGGTTCTGGACCATAGGTCTGATTGGGTAGCAGCGGCAGGACGATGACGCTAATCACAGCGAACTTGACCATAGCGTAGATGTCCTCACGCGTGATGCTGTGCGTGAAGGTCCTGAACTCGTGCTTCATCGACAACAAGGCGGTCACCGCCACACCGAGCGCTGCAGCCAGAGAGACCGATCCCCAGTAACAGAGGCCCCCGGTGCCGTACGTTACGATCACCGACATCTCCGTCGTCATGCCGGGCTTACCGATCTCAAGGTCAGCATGATAGGCCAGTGCGAGCAGCACGCCCAACACCACCAGCCCGCCGACAAAGGGAATCGCTGATGCGGCGTCTCCGCCCGCCGCCGCGAGGACGAAACCGGCCAGACTTATGAGGGCAAAGGTGCGAGCACCGGCGAAGAGCTTGCCTTCGGACTCGTCAAAGGCTGACTCACGTTGGACGCCGATCAGCACCCCAATGCCCAGCGCCAGGACAAAACGGTAGAAGTCACTCCCCATCCGACGTCCCTGCCATCACGTCTGTCCTGACCTGCGCCACAACCACGCCAGCAACAGCCGCCACCGCAGACGCCACCAGGTCCGGATGGCACCACGCCGTCGCGAGCTGGAGAGGTCCGGCTCGGACCGGTACCAGGCATCGACGTAGAGCTCTGTGAGATCCTGAATCTCATCAGCAGCGGGTTCGATGATCTCCTCCCCCGTAAAACCGCGCGCCTTGCCGATGGCGGCCACGCGTTGCTGGAGCGCTGCCGCAAGTTCGTGCGGCGTATCACCCTGGTGCACCGACACGCGCAGACGTCGAGCGTAGACCTGCAGGCGCCGGTGCAGACGCTGGGCCATACCTTCGGGTCGATCCAGCAACAGTCGAGCGCTCTCCACGCCCGTCGTCACACCCACCACCGCAACCACCGCGCCAACTCCGAGTAGGGCCCACTGCAGGACCACCCAACTCACCGAGCCGGACTCAGGCTCTTGAACCAGCGGCACCACCGGCCCTGAACGCTCGGGCCAAACGATGGGCTCTTCCTCGCCCGGGCGGCTGATCGGAGGGCGACCGCCGGTAGGCTCAAACTCGATCCACCCGTAACCGGGGAAGTAGACCTCGACCCACGCGTGAGCGTCGGCTCGTGTCACAACATAGCGGGCCTCCATCGCGTCATAGCTGCCGCTGGCGTATCCCACGACCATACGCGCGGGCAGTCCCGCGGCACGCGCCAAGACGACCATGGAGGTCGCGTAGTAGTCGCAGTATCCTTCCTGCAGCTCGAAAAGGAAGTAGTCGGCGATGTCCGTGCTCAGTCCCGGGACCGGCACGTCGAGATTGTAGGGAAACTCGCGCAGATACTGCTCTATCGCGAGCGCGCGATCATAGGGTGTGGGTTCAACAGCCGTCAATGAGCGGCCCAGTGCGATGACCCGCTCCGGCACGGAGTCCGGCAGCTGCAGGTAGCGGTCAAGTATCCACTGTGGGTACTCGACCGAGGCTCCGCGCAGCTGCTCTTCGGTCGCTACTGTACGCA
>CAZYYC010000239.1:0-6684 GCA_964650935.1 uncultured Anaerolineales bacterium | reverse complement strand
CGCAGCCTTCGGGAAGTCCTCGAAGCTGCGCAGCTCCGCCAGCAGCTCGTGGTCGCGAGCGATACCCAGCGTCTGCAGCAGCCGGTAGTCCTGCAAGCTCTCGGCAAAGACCTCCCAGCGCAGCGAATCCACGGGGCCTGCCGGCCCGGGATAGACCATGAAGGGGTCGCCATAGGCCCAACCACGATGCCACGCCAGGCCGTCCTGGACCGTGTAGGGGTCGATCAGGTTGCGCGTCTGCGACTCATACCAGTAGTTGTAGCCCCAATGCAGGAAGCCCTGGAAGGGCCAGCGATAGAAAAGCATGCCATGCATCGCGATCTTGGGCAGCGGCGTATCCAACAGGCGATTGAGGTAGCGCCCACGCGGCCCGCAGCAGTAGTAGCACCAGGATTCGATTCCCTCGGCATGGAAGTCCAGCGCCGTGCGGATGCTGGGGATCGGCATGTCCATCGCGCCCTCGCGCGCGAACTCGATCTCACTCAGCGCATCCATTACGCGAATCCACGGCGCCAGCTCGCGCAGCAGGGCACGATTCGCCAGATATTGGGCGAGGTGCTCCTCGCCGTGGGGCTCATCAGACACGTGGAAGAAGGCGTGATCCAGGAGCCCCTCCACCGTCAGGAAACGATGAAGCGCCGGTAGGAACTGCGTCAGGAACGCACGGTAGGTCTCCGAGGTGGCTGCGGTCTCGGGCGACCAGAGCAACTGCTCGTCTCGTCCCTGCCGCTCGTAGATGCGAATGGCGTGCTTGGCCCCCCATTGCGTAAAGAAGTGAGTCCACTCGAAGTGGATGATGCCGGCGGCTCGCGCGACGTCAACGTAGCGCTTGACATCACGCCAGTCGAAGGCATACGTCCCGGCGTCCGTCCGCCGTACGTCAAGCAGCTGGCTGGGCCGTTTCACGCCGTCGAGGGGCGGGGTGAAGACCGGCACGTAAAGCGTGTCCTGACCGTGTCCCACCACATTCCCCACATAGGCCGGCAGGATGCGCCAGAAACGCTCGTCGAAGAGGTCGGTGCGGTACCAATCGATCAAAGCATCCGTATAGAACCAATGGGTGATGCGAAAGTCCTGCCGCGGCGCGAGGACGACATCGTAGAGCCGGACCGTGGCGACACGGCTGATGGGCGCCCCCACCTCCGGAATCGCGCGAATCTGGAGGTCGTAAGTGCCCGGTGCCGCGTCGCCGGCACAGAAATCGCTGTCCGGGGTCACGGTCACCCAGAAGGCCTGGGTTTCACCCTGCGGCAGCAGCATCTCGTGCTCATCGAAGAGCGGATCGGGCACATAGCCTGGGATCTCGTCGAGTGCGGCGGTATCCTCATCGATGGGTGTGTTATGGTGGCGCACCGGGACGTAGCCGACCCGCCGCACACGGATCGACCAGCCGGGCGGTCCATCGACGGCAAGTCGCACGACCTGGCGATCCTCTTCTTCCAGACGCAGCGCGACCTGGAAGCTCAACTGCTCATTGCGTGCCCCGTGCAACAGCAGGGGCTCCCCGCGCATGGCGGGTGTCTGCGGAAAGAGCCGCACCAGAGAAGACGTCAGCCATACGTTGAGTGTCATTGAGTCAACCTCCAGACATCAGCAAATACACAGATCGGTACATCGATGGGTGAGCGAAAGCCGAAGGGTGAACGGGCGAAGAGGCAAGCCTCCGGCGTCACCCCACTGACAACCGACGACTGACAACTCCCATCCGCCTCTACCGGTACGGTTCGACGACCCGGATCAGCGCCTCGGCTTGTGCCTCGTCGGCAAAGGTCGTCATGATGTACATGCCCTTGCCGCCGACGGCATCGAGCAGCGGCAGCACCTCCTCAGGCTTTACCTGGATCGCCTGCACCGACTTACCGGCCTCCAGGATCTTGCGGTACATCGGGTACCACGCGGGACTGCCGCCGGTGGGTACCTGAGGATCGGGCGTCCACTCGATCGCGTCGAGCTCTTCGATCGCCAGCAGCAGATCGAGGTGGCGAATGCACTGATGCCCGTCGAGATGGAACATCGAGTGATCCAGCCACGCACACTGCGCGGTCAAAGCAGGCACCACGAAGCGCTCAAACATCGCCGGTGAGAACATCGCCGAGGTATCGCACTGGACCTTGGCCACCCTGCCCGGGCCCCACAGGCGGAAGGCGCCGAAGACGGAGCTGCCATCCGCCAACTTGATGATCTCATAGACGCGGTCGTAGGCCTCGAAGAAGGCCTGGTTCACCTCCTCCACCTTCTGCAGCACCCAGTCCGGGCGTTCGATCAAGTCGACGAGGAGCGCCTGCGGATCGCGCAGCGCCGCCACGATATCGATGTTCTCGATGATATCGGGACAGCCTACGGCATACCTGTCCCCGGCAAGCTCGGCGCATGCGCGAAGCGTCGCCTCCTGAATCCGCCACCAGCGGCTCTCCGGATCAAAGCGCAGCGGGGGATGTCCCTCAGGGTCGTCGGGATCGATCAGCGGATCGTACCAGACGGTGTCCCACGACAGCCGGGCCTCACCTCCAAGGTAGAGCGCCAGCGACCCGGGGCCGATGTCGGTGTTAGCCACCGGCAGGACATCGGCGGGGAAGGTCTGATGGGCCAGCGTATGGTGATTCCAGCGCGCCTTCCACGTGGGCTGCGTGTAGAAGTGGGTGACATCCGGTGCCTCACCCGGATCGTCCACGGGCTCGCGCGGCGTGGCGCGCGGCAGCGCCGTGCCGCAGAGGATCAGATCATCCTGCTGCCACCACCCGAGAAAGTGCTCTCGCGTCTCCTCCCAGTTCTCCTTCCAGGTGAACATCTAGTACCCCACCGCCTGTCCATCCTTGCGCCAGTCAGTGCCGGCGCAGTAGCCGCTGTCGAGTCGATAGATGAGCTGCGCGCCGCCGAAACGCCCGGGCGACTGCTCGGCAAGGATCGTGTGTCCGCGCGCGCGCAGGTCGTCCACGACGCTTGGATCAACACCGACCTCCAGCGAGAGGCTCTGGTCCTCGTCGACGAACCAGCGCGGCCCATCGGAGGCCACTTGCGGGTTCTGGTCATAATCGAAGATGCGGACCATCATCTGCACGTGACCCTGCGGCTGCATCGCGCCGCCCATCACACCGAAGCTCATGACGGGTTCGCCCTTGCGTGTCACGAAGGCGGGGATGATCGTATGGAAGGGGCGCTTGCCGCCCGCGACCTGGTTAGGATGGCCCGGCGTGGTGCGGAAACAGGCCCCGCGGTTCTGCAGCGAGATGCCGGTGCCGGGGATCACGATGCCCGACCCGAAGCCCATGTAGTTGGACTGGATATAGGAGACCATCATGCCCTCGGCATCGGCGGCTGTGAGGTAGACGGTATCAGGGCCCACGGGCAGGGCAGAGCTCGGATGCCCGGCGCGCGCCATATCCACGGTCTCCGCACGCGCAGCCAGGAACTCATCGTCGAGCAGCGCCTCCGGGGACACCTCCATCCACGCCGGATCGGCGATGTGACGGTAGGCCTCGGCCCACGCCAGCTTCATCGCCTCCGCCTGTAGGTGCACAGACTCGGCGGAGTCCACGGGGTATTGGGCGATGTTGAGATGCTCGAGGATGCCCAGCGCGATGAGCGCCGCCAGCCCCTGACCGTTCGGCGGGATCTCGTGCAGGCGGTATCCGCGATAGCCCACGGAGAGCGGCGTGACCCACTCAGCCTCGTGCGCGGCGAGGTCATCCATCGACATGAGCCCCCCGGTCGCCCGGGCGTGGTCAACGATGCTCGCAGCGAGGTCGCCGCGGTAGAAGGCCTCGCCACGCGTCGCGGCAATGGTCTCGAGCGTCTTTGCGTGATCCGGCGAGCAGAAGCGTTCACCTGCCCGGGGCGCACGACCCTCAGGCAAGAAGGTCTCCACAAACGAGGGAAACGCCGCGTAGCGCTGTGCGGCGCCGGCCCAACCACGGGCGGTGATCGGCGAGACCGGATAGCCATCCCGCGCATAGCGGACGGCGTCGACGAAGAGCTCCTCAAAGGGCAGCCGCCCCAGACGCTCGGAAAGAGCCACCCACGCACTGACGGCGCCGGGCACCGTCACCGGATCCCAGCCGAGGGCCGGCATGGCCTCCATCCCCACGAACTTATCGGATGTCAGGGCCTTGGGCGAGCGACCCGAAGCGTTCAAGCCCTGCAGCCGCTCCCCATCCCAGACGATCGCGAAGGCGTCGCTTCCGATCCCATTGCTCGTCGGCTCCACCACCGTCAACGTGATCGCCGTCGCCAACGCTGCATCCACCGCATTGCCGCCTTTGCGCAGCGCATTGAGTCCGGCCTCGGCAGCCAACGGCTGCGACGTCGCCACGACGTTCTGTGCCAGGATCGGCATACGCTGTGCCTTGTACGGAAACTCCCACGTAAAACCCATGCTCACACTCCTTCTCTTGCGTCCAGACCCAGTCGTTGATATTGTTCTACCGGCGCATCACACGCTCGCATCAGCCTGAGCATGTGAGCGATCATCTTCTGCTCAACCTCCGCATCCTCCAGCGGGTGTGCTTGCTTGGGATCCTCCAGGATATCATAGAGCTGAGTCCCGAACTGCGCCGGGCTAGTGGGACCGGGGATGGCAAAGCGCAGCACCGGCATCCCTTTCGAGAAGCTCAAGGGCGGCGCCAACGTCACATCGGGGACGACGCCCCGCTCGATCAGTGCGGGTCGCTCCCGAGCCGTCTGCAACGTATAGGCATAGAGAGGCCGGTTCTCCGGCACCGGCGCCCGGTAGTAAGTATACCGCCCATCCGTGACGTTGACGTGATGTCCGAAGTTGCCGAAGAGCGCCGCCTCGCGCACCGGCGTGTCCTGCTCCAGCGTCTTGCTGAGCGAGTGACCCAGCATATCCGGCGTAGGCGCCACGCCAAAGTAGTCGAGAAGCGTCGGCCCCAGATCGAGCGCCGGTTGCACCAGCGCATCACACCGCACGTCCTGCCGCGCGGAACGAGGATCCCAGACAAAGAGTGGGGTATGAGAGAGCTCCTCATACCACGGCTGGTAGTTCTTGGCGAAGAGGTCGTGCTCGCCCAGCATATGTCCGTGGTCGGTCCAGACCACGAGCATTGTGTCCTTCCACAGATCCAGATCGTCCATCAGATCCAACACCTCACCGAGCCGGGCATCGCACATGCTCACGGAGGCCGCATACTGCACCTGCAGATGGCGGATCTCTTCGTCAGTCTCGTCAGTCCTGGCGGCATAGGCAGGCCAATCGAAGACCGGTCCCACATAGGGATCGTCATAGAGGTCGAGGTAGGTCTGCGGGACGAAGAAAGGCTCATGGGGGTCGAACGCTTCGATATGCAGCAGCCAATTATCCGCTGCAGCGTTGCGATGGATGAAGTCCAGGCCCGCCTGTACCGTTCGAGTCGTCGGCAGGTCCTCGTCCGCAGCGATGTGGGGGCGGTTGACCCAGTCCTGACGCCGTCCCTTCTTGTTGATGTTCGCGGGGATGTCGGGTTCCCCCACCAGGCCGATCCAAGGATCGCCCTCCTGCCCCCGCAGGAACTCCCACGTGTCGTAGCGGGTATTGTAGTAGTGCCCGTTGTCCTCCCAGTAGTGATAGTGATCGCTGACGAGGTGAGTGTAGACGCCATGGCGACTCAGGATCTCGGGCACCGAGTCATCGAAGGGCTCCAACGGCACCCATGGGGCGTGGAGAAAGTTGGGGCGCGCGGTGTGGAAATCGCGCCGCGCCGGCATACACGGCGTCGAGCAGACGTAGGAGCGGTCAAAGGTCACCGTTCGGGCTGCCAGGCGCTCGAAGTTGGGGGCATGAACCCAGTCATTGCCGTAAGGCGGCAGGAAATGCCGGTTGAGCGAATCGAACATCAGAACAATGGCTTTCATCGGACGCTATCTCCTTAGATACCTCGCGGACACCGGCTATGCCAGGAGCTCGGTCTCCCTCAGTTGACCGGTCTCCACATCGAGTAACAGGGTCTTCACCTCAAAGGCGTTAAGAGCCACGCGCGCCTCAAGGTCCAACGGCGGCACGGAGAGCACCGTCTCCCTTGCCTGTCCGGTCGGCTCAAAGAGGCGGATGATGTAGCCCTTGCCCTCCTCAGCTCGCTTGAAGGTCGTCATCTGCACAACGGCGTCCGAGAGCACCACACCCGGCTGGGGCACGACACCGCCGCCATGCGGGAAGAAGGACAGGGCAAAGGGCAGCTCGTTCCTGGCGAGCGCCTCACGGTCCACGACCGCCAGCCGCTCCTCTTTGAGGCCGACGTTGATCCAGAAGCGGTAGAGTCGCTCGCCCTGATCGACACGGGGCGTGAAACGGTCTTGCGGCACAATGGGCCTGTCGAGGATCGGATAGCCGGCATAGGCGGGCGAGCGCACAAGTGAGAGGCGCAACTCGCCCCCTGCGAAGTCCAGCCCGTAGATCCCATCATCGATGCAAGTCAGCGCACGGTCGCCCTCCACCACGGCGACCCACTTCTGGGCGATGGCCTCGTCGCCGTTCTTGGGCAAGTCCCCTATGCCATAGGCAACCTGGCCCAATACCTCCGCCCCGTCCATCGTCGTCGGCACGGAGAGCTTGAGCATACGGTCCTTCTCGTGCCAGAGCACCCGCACGGAGACCTCGATCTCCGTGCCGCGCTTGGGCACCGCGTAGTTGATGCAGCTCCTTGAACTCCGATAGCCGAAGACCACTTCGACCACGGTCCGCACGTCGCCGTC
>CAZYYC010000238.1:0-6689 GCA_964650935.1 uncultured Anaerolineales bacterium | reverse complement strand
CGTCGCGCGCGCCCAGGCCATCTACAGCCACCCCGACGCCCGGACCACCTTCGAGGTCCACGCCTACCGCACCGCCGCGGAGGCGCTCCAGGACGCCGACTTCGTCTTCCTCTCGATCCTGCCCGGGCCGATGCAGATGTTCGCCAACGACATCGACATCCCCGCCAAGTACGGCATCCTCCAGACCGTCGGCGACACAACCGGTCCCGGCGGCATCAGCCGCGCCCTGCGCACCGTGCCGATCTACGCCGACTACGCCCACCAAATCATGGAGCTCTGCCCCCAGGCCTGGGTCATCAACTACACCAACCCGATGACGCTCTGCACCGCCGCCCTCTACGCCGCTGAGCCCGAGATCAAGGCCTTCGGCTGCTGCCACGAGGTCTTCGGCACCCAGGAGATGCTCGCCGGGCTGGTGCACGAGCGGCTCGACGTCCCCCGCCCGCCGCGCCAGGCGATCAAGACCGACGTCGCCGGCGTCAACCACTTCACCTTCGTGCCCCGCGCCACGTGGCAGGGCGAGGACCTCTACCCACTGCTCTACGACGCGATGGAGCTGGAGGGCTTCTGGGACGACCGTACCGCCTGGTCCGAGATGGCCAAGGCGACCGGGCTCTGGTTCTCGTCCCAGCACCTCATCGCCTTCGACTTCCTGCGCACCTTCGACGTCCTCGGCGCGGCGGGCGACCGGCACCTCGCCGAGTTCGTCCCCTGGTACCTCACCTCCGAGGCCGACCTCCACCGCTACGGCGTCATCCTCACCCCCTCCAGCTTCCGCCTCGGCACCTGGCAACCGCCGCAAGACGCTCCCGGCATCGCCTCAGGCGCCCCCCAACAGGACGAGGGCCGCCTCACCCACTCCGGCGAGGAGGGCGTGCAGCAGATGCTGGCCCTTCTGGGCATCGAGCCGCTCGACACCAACGTCAATCTCCCCAATCGGGGTCAGATCCCCGATCTGCCCTACGGCGCCATCGTCGAGACCAACGCGCAGTTCCGCCGCGATCACCTCGCGCCGGTGGTCCCCGAGCGCCTGCCCGATGGCCTGCTCAGCCTGCTCCGCCGCGTAGTCGACGTGCAGCAGATCACGCTCGATGCCGCCATGCTTAAGGACAGGGACATCGCCTTCCAGGCCCTGCTCCACGACCCGCTCTGCCGCATCCCGCCGGACCGCGCCCGCGCGATGTTCGACGAGCTGCTCGAAGCCAACCGGGCGCTGCTGCCCGGATGGCACATCCACTGACGACGCGCCCTCCCACAGAACGACGGTTGATCGAAGGAGTCCTATGACGACAGCACCTGAGAGCAAGCGGGAGCTCACCCTCCTCCAGAGCATCGGCTACGGCCTTGGCGACATCTACGGCGGCGGCGCCGGCACCCTGATCAGCTTCTACTACCTCATCTTCCTCACCGACGTCGTGCGCATTCGGCCCGCCCTGGCAGGCACGGTCATCCTCATCAGCAAGGTCTACGACGCCCTCACCGATCCCTTCGAGGGCGTCATCGCCGACCGCACCCGCACCCGGCTGGGACGGCGGCGCCCCTACCTGCTGGCGGGCATCCCGCCCGAGGCTGCTCGGGCCTGGTCTTCCTCTCATTCTTCGCCCTCTTCTACCCCATCGGCTTCGCCCAGGAGAGCGCCCGCTTCGCCTTCGTCGTCATCTCCTATCTCTTCTACTCCACCGTCGTCAGCATCGTCATGCTCAACTACAACGCGCTGCAGTCCGAGCTGACCCTCGACTACTTCGAGCGCACCAATCTGAGCTCGGCCCGCATCTTCTTCTCCACCGTCGGCTCCATCGCCGCGGCGCTGGTGCCCCTCGAGATCGTCAAGGCCTTCGACAGCGTGCGCAGCGGCTACATCGCGATGGGCCTGATCTTCGGCGCCTTCTTCGCCCTGCCCTTCATCGCCACCGTAGCGACCACGCGCGAGCGTCCGGAGTTCCAGACGCCGCCCCAGCCGTTCAACTGGCGCAAGACCTACATCCAGCCTTTCAAGACCCGCACCTTCGTCTACGCCCTGCTCATGTACCTCTTCGCCTTCGTCGCCATGGACGCGGTCAGCAGCATCGTGGTCTACTACGTCAAGTACCACCTGGGCCGTGGCGACGAGGTCAGCTTCGTCACCGGCACCCTGCTGATCGCCCAGGTGGCCTCGCTCCCCTTCTACAGTTGGTTGAGCCAACGCACCAGCAAGCGCACCGGCTACATCGCCGGCGCCGCCGTCTGGATCGTGGCGATGCTGGCAAGCGGCCTCATCACGCCAGCCGGCCCGTCTTGGGCCGTCTACGTTTTCTCGGCCATCGTCGGATTCGGCACGGGCGGTATCGTGGTGATGATCTACGCCATCTTCCCCGACATTCCCGATGTCGACGAGCTGGCGACCGGCGAACGCCGCGAGGGCACCTACTCCGCGCTCATCACCTTCGTGCGCAAGTTCAGCTCCGCCATCGCCATCTTCCTCGTCTCCAACACCCTCTCCCTCGCGGGCTACCTGCCCCCGGTCGAGGAACTCACCGGCGGCACCGTCCGGCTGATCGAGCAACCGCAGACCGCCGCCTTCATCACCGCCATCCGGGGGATCTTCGCCGGCACGCCCATCGTGCTCCTGGCCCTGGCCCTGCTCGCCGCGCGCCGCTATCCCCTGACCCCCGAACTGCACCACCGGCTGAACGCGATCCTCGCCGCGCGCCGCCGCGGCGACCCCGAGAGCGAGACGACACGGGCCGAGGCGGAAGCGCTCCAAGCCCGCCTGGTCGGCTAGATGGGCCACCCCAAGACCATGGACATCGGCCAAATCAGGCAACGCCTCGAGGCAGCGGTCGCGGACCACGACTTCTCCGGCGTTATCCGCCTGCGGTGCGCGAACGAGATCGTCTACGAGCACGCCGCGGGCTTTGCCGACCGCGCCAACCGCATCCCCAACAGGCCGGATACCAGGTTCGGCATCGCGTCCGGCACGAAGTTCTTCACGGCGCTGGCGGTCGGCAAGCTGATCGAAGCGGGAAGGCTCTCCCTCGACACACGCCTCGCAGATGTCGTCGACCTCGGCTTCCCGCAGCATGCGCCCGAGATCACGATCCGCCACCTCCTGACCCACACATCGGGCATACCCGACTACTATGACGAGGAGAAAGTCGCGGACTTCGACGGCTTTACCGTCGGCGTGCCCTGGTCTGAGCTACGCGGGCCGCGCGACTATTTGGCGGTCTTTCCCGACGAGCCGATGAAGTTCGCGCCGGGCGCACGCTTCTCCTACTCCAACGGCGGCTTCATCGTGCTGGGCATCGTCATCGAAGAGGTGACGGGGAGCGCCTACCGGGACTACGTCGAGCGCGAGGTCTTCCGACCGGCGGGTATGCTCCGCTCCGGGTACTTCGCCATGAACAAGCTTCCCGAAGGGACGGCCCTCGGCTATGTCGAGGAGGACGCCGGCTGGCGCACCAACGTCTTCGACCTGCCCATCATCGGCGCGTCCGACGGCGGCGCCTATACAACGACCGACGATGTCAGCCGGCTGTGGGACGCCCTCTGGGGATACCGGATCCTGTCAGAGCCGACCCTGCGGGAGTTCACGGCGCCCTACGTGCGCGCGGAGACGTCCAGGGAAGGCACCTACTATGGACACGGCATCTGGCTTCAGCGGAAATCGGATGGGTCAGACGTCCTGTTCATCACCGGCTGCGACGCCGGCGTGTCGTTCCGCTCGGAGGTCCACCCGGCAGTCAAAGTCGAGGTCACGGTCATCTCCAACACCACGAACGGCGCGTGGCCCATCGTGGACTGCGTGGACGCCCTCATCCGAGGCTAACCGCCCGCCGAGAATCAGCGCACGCTGAGGCTCGGCGCTCGATCCCCTACCTCCGCGGCTTAGGCGTCGCAGCCGGCCCGACCTCAAGACCTACGGAGACCCGACTTCCGACCCCGATGCGGATGAAATCCTCGCCGAAGGCTTGTTCGAAGAGGCGGATCGCCAAGTCGCCCGTGCAGTGACCCGGCGCGACCCGCCGCACGCCCAGGGCCGTCAGCGCCTCCACGATAGCGCCGATGCGCGCCGCGGACTCGTTCCCCAGATGGAACCCGCCCAGGACAAGGTCAACCGGCAGGCCCGTCGGCGCCCTCGCCTCGGCGACGATGTCCACGATCCCCGGGTGCGCACACCCCGTGATGACCAACACCCCCTCAGGCCCCTCGACCAGGAGCCCCATCTCCTTGGGCTGGGTGCCCAACTCCCCCGTCACGCTCGCGCCTGCGCAGACCCCGGTCGGCCCGGCGACCGCGACCACCTCCGCGCCCGAAGCGAGCACAACGTCCTTGAGTGCCTGTGGGAACGACGCCGGCAGGTAGACCGTCACGTCGGCGTTCTCGGACAGGAAGGCTGCCAACCCACCCGTATGGTCCTGATGCACGTGCGACAACACCACGACGTCGATCTGCCCGGCATCGATTCGCAGCGCGCCCATGTTGCGCAGCAGCAGCGCCCCATCGCCGCCGGTGTCGAACAGGATCGTCTGCTCCAGTCCTTCCACCAGACATGCAAACCCCCACGCCGTCTGAAGCTGGACGTCGCCCGGGTGATTGTCGTAGATTACAGTGATCGTGATCGCGGGTGTCGATGCCATCGCTAGCCCTCCTTCGTTCGGCCTCTCCGTCGGGGTCGTCGTGGGCTGCCGCGTCGCCGTCGCCGCCGGCGTTGGCGAGAGGGATGCAGGCGGCGCAAGAGAAGCCGGAGCCGTCCACGTCGGCGTCAGGGCCACCACGGTCGCAGGCGAGGTCGGCGTCACCGGCGCACCACACGCCGCCACCAACAGCCACACCCACCCGATGGCCCAACGCGCAACTCGCGACACCCCGGCCCACATCCTTTCCGGGCAGACCCCGCCGCCCGCCACCCCCATTCTACTCCCCGCCTGGATCACCATCAAGGAGTCCCGGACAAACCCACCCGTTCGGGCCATCAGTTTCGCCATTTTGCCGAGTTGGCGTAGACTTGAACCCATGACACTCACGCGGCGATGAAAGGACCCAAGATGACCCGATCACAGACCATCCCCGACAAATGGCGCTGGTTCCCCGAGAGCCGTTACGGTCTCTTCCTCCACTGGGGCCCCTACGCGGCCTATGGACGCGGCGAACAGGTGCTCTTCCGCGAGCACCTCGACCCCCGCGAGTACGAGCGCAACGCCTGCGCGTGGAATCCCACCCGCTATGATCCCGATCTCTGGGCACAGACCGCCAAGCGCGCCGGCTACAAGTACGCCGTCCTCACCACGCGCCACCACGACGGCTACTGCCTCTGGGACACCGCCACCACCGACTACTCGAGTGCCGCCCAGGCGCCCCGGCGCGACCTCGTCGGCGACTTCGTCACCGCCTTCCGCGCCGCCGGGCTGCGCGTGGGCCTCTACTACTCGCTCCTGGACTGGCGCATCCCCGCCTGGTTCGAGGGCCCCCAGGGCGACCCCGAGGCCTGGGCCGCCATGCGCGACTACGTCCACACCCAGGTCGACGAGCTGCTCTCCAACTACGGCAAGATCGACGTGATCTGGTTCGACGGCATCTGGCCCCGCACCGCTGAGGACCTGGACGCCGAGAAACTCGTGGCCCGCATGCGCGCGCTCCAGCCCGACATCCTCATCAACAACCGCCTCGGCGGCAAGGAGAGCGGCGACCTCGGCACACCCGAGCACCAGATCCGGGCCGAGGAGCGGCTCTGGGAGTCGTGCCAGGTGACCACCTGGCGCCTTTGGGGCTACACCCACGGCGAGCGCTGGCGCCCCGCAGACCAGCTGCTCGACATGCTCTGCGAGTGCGCGAGCAAGGGCGGCAACCTGCTCCTCAACGTCGGCCCCCAGGCCGACGGGCAGCTCCCCCCCGAGTTCGTCACCCGCGCGCTGCAGATCGGCGAGTGGCTTGAGGTCCACGGCGAGGCGCTCTACGGCAGCGACGGCGGCGACGTCACCGAGTTCATCACCCGCGGCTGGCAGACCACCAAGGAGAACGCGCTCTACCTCATCATGCGCTTCTGGGACGGTCGCCCCACCATGCGGCTGGCCGATCTCGTCACGCCGGTGGAGAAGGTCGAGCTGCTCACCACGGGCCAGCCCCTCGACTTCGACCGGCAGGGCGAGGAGCTCTTCATCCATGGCCTGCCGCGCATCGCCCCCACGCCGCTCTTCCCGATCATCAAGATCACCTGCACCGGCACACCCCAGGCCAACCAATGGGGCGCCGAGCGCCTCTGGGGCGGCGACCCCCAGCGCGTCGCCGACTGGGCCCGCCGCCGCGGCACCCACCCCCACGCCTTCACCACCTAGCCATCCGGATCACTCGTTACTCGTTACTCGTTACTCACTAGATAACAAACACAGACAAGGAGATCACCAATGTCCCGTATACCCATTGCCCTGCAGCTCTACTCCGTCCGCGAGGATTGCCAGGCCGACTTCCCCACCACCCTCAAAGCCGTCGCCGACATGGGCTACGAGGGCGTCGACTTCGCCGGCTACTACGGCTACGAGGCCCAGGCCATCCGCACCATGCTCGACGATCTGGGCCTGGGCGTCGCCGGCTGCCACACCGGCATCGACACCCTCCTCGGCGACGAGCTCGCCAAGACCGTCGAGTTCAACGCCATCCTCGGCAACAAATACCTCGTCGTCCCCGGCCTGCCTGAGTCCTACCGCGACCCC
>CAZYYC010000237.1:0-6725 GCA_964650935.1 uncultured Anaerolineales bacterium | reverse complement strand
TCGGTGGTCGTCCGACCGGCAAAGAAGACAGGTCGCAAGCCGATGCCCTCGTGATAGGTCACCGCGGCGATCAACGCCTGCACGGCCGCCCTCGGATGGCTCCATGCAGGCGGGTAGAGCACCAACAGTAGGAGAACGGTCAGCCCCGTCAGGACGGCAACCCGCGCGACACGCCGACCCCACGTGCCCCCGGTGACGACGAAGAGCGCCAGCGCCACGCCGGGGGCCGCCAACAGCCCTAGCATCTTGGTCAGGCCCGCGAGCGCCAGAGCAAGGGCCGCGCCTCCCAGGGCGATCCACGCCGACCAGGTCCCCCGCGAATCGGGCGCGCCGCGGCCCCCGGACCTCACAGGGAGAACCAGCAAGAGCGCCAGCAGTACAAACATGGCCTGCAGCGCGTCCGTGTGCAGCAAGGCCCCATGCCCCGCGAGGAAGGGATCCAGGGCGAGCAAGAGCGCTAGAAGGCGCGCGACGCGCTCGTCCAGCCGGCGGCGCCCGATCCGATAGGCCAGCACCACGCCGGCGGATACGGTCACAGCCACGACGACGCGAGCCCAGGGCAGGAAATAGGCCAGGTGGGGAAACGCGGCACCGTTCTCCGGGGCCAGCACGGCGACACGCAGCACCCAATCCGCGTGGATAGCCGCTCCAGAGGGATCGACCGCCGTTGTGAGCCAGGCCCCCAGCGCGCCGAGCGCCATCGTCGTCACACCGGGATGACCGGTCTGCGGCATCCGACCCGGGTCGCCCGCCTTGAGGGCTTCCAGAAACTGCAGGCTGCGCAGCACCCAGATCGGCTCGTCGGGTGTGACGTACAGGCCCAGGGGCAGTAGCCGAACGAGAAGCGCCACGATGAAAATCGCGGCGCTTAATTGACGTGCTCGGTTCATCTTTCGGTCTCGACTGCCCTCCCGGTGGTCAGGCAAGGTCACACCCTATTCCTCGCGTCGGATCACGTAGATGGGTTTATCCTGGACCTCGAAGTAGGTCCGGGCCTGGAGCTCACCCAGGAGCCCCATGACGAGGAACTGGGCGCCCAGAATCATGAGCAAGATGGCCGCCGAAAGCAGCGGACGGTTGCCGATATTCGCGTCGGTCACGATCTTCAGGATCGCGAGATAGAGGGCCAGAGCAAACCCCACGCCGCCGCTCAGCAGTCCGGCGAGACCGAACAACTGCATGGGGCGCCCCATATAGCTGAGGAGGAACGAGACCGTCAGCAGATCGAGAATCACCCGCACCGTCTTCGATAGATTGTACTTTGAGGCCCCATAGGTCCGCGGTCGGTCGTTGACGGGCACTTCGGCCACCCGAACGCCCATACCGGACGCCAGGGCCGGGATAAAACGATGCAGCTCGCCATAGAGGTTCACGTTCTTGGCCACATCACGGTGGTAGATCTTGAGCGAACAGCCGTAGTCGTGCAGCTGGACACCGGTCGACGCACCGATAATGCGGTTCGCCAGCATGGAGGGCAGCCGCCGTGACAGGAAAGGTTCCTTGCGTTGCTGTCGCCATCCGCTCACGATATCGTAGTCGTCGTCCTCCATGAGCTTCAGCATCGGAGCGATGTCCGCCGGATCATTCTGACCGTCGGCATCCATCGTGATCACGTAGAGGCCACGCGCCAGGTCGAAACCCGCAGCGAAGGCAGCGGTCTGGCCGAAGTTGCGCCTGAAACGGACCAGCCGCAGATGCGGCTCCTCGCCCTTCAGCCGGCGCAGGATCGCCGCACTGTCATCCTGGCTCCCATCGTCAACCGCGATCATCTCGTACGATCGTCCGATCGCCCGCAAAGCAGCCGATAGTTCCGGGATGAAGAGCTCCAGGTTACCCGCCTCGTTGTAGATGGGTAGGACGACCGAGATATCCACTTCGGGGTCTTCGACATGGGTTGTCGTCATCGTGCCTTCCTCATTCACCAAGGGTCTGCGCATCTTCGATGTTCTACCATGAAGGCAGCGGCTGGCAACCGGCGATCGAACCTTCCAGGCTGACCTCGCTGTTGCGACCCGCCGGTCTCGCCACTAGGGGGTAGGAAGCCTACAGTCGAAAGCTTGCAGCCCCCTCGTCTACGAGGGCCCCGTCCCGGGGCGTCGCGCACGGCAGCCCCCGATAGCCATGCTTGTAGCCCCGTCCCGGGGCGTCGGACACGGTGGCGCCTCCGCTGCACACGCCGTTGGGACCCGCCGGCGACTCCATGCGATAGCCCTGGGTAGGGCAAGCTGTGCTGATCACCGACAAAAAATGCCACGGGGCTCGAATTCGAGCCCCGTGGCGATGCTCTCGGAACGTGGTGTGCGGCGGTTACTTCGTCTCGCGGTAGATCACGTGCCGGCGCACGAAGGGATCATACTTGCGCAGCTCAAGCCGCTGCGTATCATTGCGGCGGTTCTTCTGCGTATAGTACATGTGGCCGCTTTCCGTGCTCTTCATCTTCACCAAAATGCGCGCGCCCTTCTTTGCCATCTTCTATCCTCCCTCATACGTACCGGATCGGACCGCTGCGTCCAGCCATCGCCGACCGACGTTGTCGCTTGATCAGTTCCCCGGCATTATAACGTCCTTGGGTGGACTGTCAAGCGACGCATAGTACAGGACGCCTGCGGCGAGCCCCAACAGCGCACAGCAGAGGCGTCGCCGCGTCCGACGCCCCGGGACGACGCCCTCGCAGACGAGGGGCTGCAGACTTTCGGCTGTAGGCTTCCCGCCCCCTAGCAATGGAGCCAATCGAAGCGCGCCCTATGGTAGCCCTGCTCTCCGACCTTGCATTGCCATTTTCGAAGACATGTATATACTATATTAGAGAGTCACAGACAGCACAGCGGTAGGGGGAGTCCAGCATATGACGGAGACGAGAACGATCACGAAGGAGCGCCGGCAGCTCGATCTGCCGGTTCAGGGTATGACGTGTGCCTCGTGTGTGAACCACGTTCAGAAAGCCCTGAGCCAGGTTCACGGCGTGGAGAACGTCAACGTTAACCTGGCCACCGAGCGGGCCTCGCTCTGGTTTGACCCCGACGTCACCACCGGCGACCTGGTGAGAGCGGTTCGCGATACCGGCTACGAGGTCGCCACCGCATCGATGGATCTGGCGATCGGCGGAATGACGTGTGCCGCCTGTGTAGCCCACGTCCAGAAAGCGTTGAGCAAAGTCCCCGGCGTGGTCGAGGCCAACGTCAACTTAGCCACGGAAAAGGCCTCGGTGACCTTTGTGCCGGGAACGGCGGAGCTGGCGGATTTCAGAGCCGCCGTCACCAACGCCGGCTACGAGATCCTCGATCGTCCCGAAGAGGCCGCCTCACTCGCCGATGCTGCGCGCGATATCGACGACGAGGCCGAACGCAAGATGGCGGACGCCCGACGGCGGATGTGGATCGCCTGGGCCTTCACGGGCATCATTGTGGTGTGGATGATCCCCGAGATGTTCTTCGGCATCCACTGGCCCACGATGATGGTCTCACACGTCGGTATGATCGTGCTCGCGCTGCCCGTGCTCTTCTGGGTCGGACGCAAGACCTTCAGCAGCGGCATCCGCGCGGCGTTGCACGGCTACGCTAACATGGACACGCTGATCACCCTGGGCACCGGTGCCTCCTTCTTGACCGGTCCGGCGTCGTTCTTCGCCCCCGTGGCCAACTATGCAGGCGTCTCCGCGATGATCATGGCCTTCCACCTGACGGGACGCTACATTGAGGAAACCGCGAAGGGACGCGCCTCTCAGGCCATCCGCAAGCTGTTGGAGCTTGGGGCCAAGACAGCGCACGTGGAACGTGACGGACTCGAGGTTGAAATCCCGATCGAGCAGGTCCGGGTCGGCGATGTGATGATCATCCGCCCCGGGGAGAAGATCCCGACCGACGGTGTTGTCGTCGTGGGCGAGAGTGCCGTGGATGAGTCGATGGCGACAGGCGAATCGATGCCCGTCACCAAGCGAGCCGGTGATGAGGTCATCGGCGCGACCGTCAACCAGGAGGGTCTGCTCAAAGTCGAGGCGGCACGGGTCGGGAAAGACACTTTCCTCGCCCAGGTCATCAAGCTCGTTGAGCAGGCTCAGGGGACCAAAGTGCCTATCCAGGCCTTTGCGGATCGCGTCACCGCCGTCTTCGTGCCGATCATCATCGTCATCGCGGTATTGACCTTCCTCTCACGCCTGCTCTTCCCCTCATTCACCCAGTCGTTGACGGCGATGGGGAGCTTCCTCCCCTGGGTCGACGCCGACCTCGGCACGCTGACGTTGGCGATCGTGTCGATGGTCTCGGTCTTCGTCATCGCGTGCCCGTGCGCGTTGGGCCTGGCGACGCCGACCGCCCTGATGGTCGGCAGCGGCATGGGCGCCGAGCACGGGATCCTCATCCGCAGTGGTGAGGCAATCCAGACGCTCAAGGACGTCAAGATCGTCATCTTCGACAAAACGGGCACCCTCACAAAGGGGAAGCCCGACGTCACAGACATCGTGCCGTACGCACCCGGGGTGTCCGAGACCCAACTGCTCCTGTGGGCAGCCAGCGCCGAGCGCGGCTCGGAGCATCCCCTGGGCAAAGCCGTCGCCCAGGCCGGTGAGGCGGCGGGGCTGAAGCTTCACGAGCCCGAGGGGTTCCAGGCCATCCGCGGCAAGGGAATCACCGCCCGGATCGCGGGCCGTGAGGTCTGGGTGGGCTCGCGCCGGATGATGGACGAGGCTGAGATCGCCGCGGAGGATGTTGGGGCGGCCATGGACGGCCTCGAAAGCGCCGGCAAGACCGTGATGCTGATCGCCGTCGATGGCGAGCTCCAGGGCCTGATCGGCGTCGCCGACACGCTCAAGGAGGACTCGGTACAGGCCGTTCGCGCGCTGCATCGCCTGGGCATTCAGACGGCGATGATCACCGGCGACAACCGCCGCACCGCCGAGGCCATCGCACGCCATGTGGACATCGATCACGTCGTCGCCGAGGTGTTACCCGACGGCAAAGTCGCCGAGGTCAAGCGCCTGCAGGATCGGCACGGGATGGTCGCTTTTGTCGGCGATGGGATCAATGACGCCCCGGCCCTGACCCAGGCCAACGTTGGGATCGCCATCGGCACCGGGACCGACATCGCCATCGAGGCCAGTGACGTCACGCTGGTGCGCGGCGCCTTGACCGGCGTCGTGGAGGCGATCAATCTCAGTCGCGCCACCTTCCGTAAGATCCGTCAGAACCTCTTCTGGGCCTTCTTCTATAACGTGATCATGGTGCCCGCCGCCCTGGTCGGGTGGATGCACCCGGTTCTAGCAGAGATCGCTATGGCGACCAGCTCGATCACCGTAGTCACCAACGCTAACCTGCTGAGGCGTGTAGACATCAGCGCCACCGATACCGACGCATAGCCGGTCCGGAAGCTACCAGATACCGTGGGAGACGAGCAAGATGAGCAAACACACGAGAAGACACCGAACACGACGTAAATCCACGACCACCCTGCCGACGATCCTCATCGCGGCAGCCGTCCTCGCTTTCGGTTTACTGATCTACGAGGCCGTCCGCCCGCGTCCGGGCATCGCGATGCCGGATCTTGGCAACCTGCACATCACCTACCCGCAGACGGCAACCTACAACTCCTCGCCGCCGACCTCCGGACCCCACTACACGTCGCTGGCGCCATGGGGCATCCACACGGAGCCGATCCAGAACGAACTCCAGGTCCACAACCTGGAGGATGGCGGCGTGATGGTCCAGTACAACTGCCCCGACGGTTGCCCCGAACTCGTCGACCAACTTGCTGAGATTGTCGGTCGCTACGATCGCTTCGTGATCCTGGCGCCCTACCCTGATATGGAAGCGCGCATCGCGCTCACCGCCTGGGGCAGGATCGACACGCTCGAGGCGTTCAACGAGTCCAGAATTGTACGCTTCATCGAAACCTACCGCGGCATCGACCACCACAGATAGACAACGAACCCCGCAAGGATTTCTCATGACAAAAGCTACTACCCTAAGCCGCCGCGACTTCCTGCGTTACGCAGTCGCGGGACTCAGCGTCACCGCAGCAGGAACGCTCATCAACGGCCTCACGGCCTGCTCTGCGCCTTCGCTGGCGAGCCACAACGACCACGCCCTTGGCGTGACGGGAGATACGGACGCAGCGCCCGATATCGAGCTTGACCTCTACGCGGCGCCGGACGAAGTACAGATCAGGCCGGGCAGCCCAACGCGCGTCCGGCGTTACCGGGCGGAGGTCCGGAGCGGGCGACCCGACGCCGTCCTCCCGATCGACGACAGCTACCTCGGGCCGATCCTGCAGTTCCGCAAGGGCGAAAGGATACGGATCCACTTCCACAATGAACTGGACGAGCCCAGTATCGTGCACTGGCACGGCCTACACGTCCCGGAAGAAGCCGATGGACATCCCCACCTGGCGATCGGTCCCGGCGAGACCTACGTCTATGACTTCCAGATCCTGAACCGGGCAGGCACCTATTGGTACCACCCTCATCCCCACGGGCGGACCGGTCCACAGGTGCTCTACGGCATGGCGGGTCTCCTGCTCGTCACGGATGACGAGGAGAGCAGCTTGGGTCTCCCGGATGGCGCCCGCGACGTCCCCCTGGTCATCCAGGACCGCACCTTCACCGACGACAACCAGTTCAGTTATCTGGAGGACGGCAGGCAGAGCCCGATGATCGGCTTCCACGGCGACGAGATCCTGGTCAACGGGCAGCCCGACTTCACGCTCCCGGTCGCCACGCGTCCCTATCGGCTGCG
>CAZYYC010000236.1:0-6757 GCA_964650935.1 uncultured Anaerolineales bacterium | reverse complement strand
CTTGGCCGCGGTACCGGCCCTCAACCGTGAGCTCCCGCCGCTGCCGGTGGTTGATGCGGCGCAGCCCGATATCACCCTGCTGGTCGAGGAAACCTACATCGGTGAGAGGGTGAGCTCGGCTCTCCCCGCGGCCATCGGCGGCTCCCCCCACCTGGACGTCCGGCCCGACAATCGTGTGGTCGTCAACCTGAACTTTTCGTTGCTGATCGTGCGTCTGGAGGTCGGCGTGCATTCGCTGCTTGCCGTCGAAGATGGGCAGCTGCGGGTCCATGTCGAGCGCATCGAGACGGGTGGGCGCAACTTGCTGGAGCTGATCGGTATCGATCAGCTCAGCCTGGGCGACGAGATCACCGGTACGATCCAGAGGGTCCTGGAGCGAGAGTTGGGCGCGGGCTCACGACTCCTGGCGATCAGGACCGACGAGCAGCGCGTGATCCTCACCGCGCGATGGGAGTGAGCCCGCGATGAATGTGCTCCGACGTCCCTGGTTGATGGCACTCTTTGGACTCGTGGTGGGCGGCTTCAGCGGCGCCGCTGCCGGCGCCTTCGCCCTGCTGCTCCTCGACGCCGCTCCGGCCCAGCTGCCCGCGACGCGTCCCGCCGAGGTCTACGATATCGAGGTCGTGGTCGAGGAGGCCTACATCCGGCGCGTGATGGTGCAGACGGCCGACGAGATGGTCGGGGCGATCTCACTGGCAGGGGGGACCATCGACCTGCGGGCCGGCGGGGTGGCCGACTTCGCGGTTGAGATTCGCGTAGGGCCGCTCACGCCGGTGATTGAGGGCTCTGTCGGCTTTCGCGCAACCGACGACGGGACCAGCGTTGAAGTCCTGCTGCTCGACGCCGTCATGGGGCACCTGCGCCTGACGCGCCTCATACCGGGCAGCGTGCTCGATGGCGTCAACGCTGATATACGGCAGCTGCTCGCAGATAGGTTCGGCGCTCAAGGCTTGCGAGTCCTGGAGGTCCGCAGCGACGACACCACCCTGCGGCTCTACCTAGGGCGGGAGGGCTAGGTGGCGACGTTGCGCTGCCCTGGGTGCGGTGCCGAGAACCGTGTGGGCGCGCGCTTCTGCCTGAGGTGCGGGGCCACGCTGTCCGCGCACGACGAGAACCCGCCTGGACCCACGCATTGCCCTCAGTGCAACGTGCCGCTGCGTTCAGGCGCACGTTTCTGTCCTGCCTGCGGGCACGCTCAGATCGTGGCGACTGCGGAGGAGACGGATGTCGGGGCCGGTCCGGCCCAGCCGAGTTCGCCCGTGGCGCCGACCGTCGGCCCCGACCACGGCAGAGGACGGGGTCGGGGCCGCCTGGTCGTGCGATGGCCCGGCGGCGAGACTGAGACGCACACACTCTCCCGTCCGGTCATGCGCGTCGGGCGGGCTCCCGACAATGACCTTGTGCTGACCTTCCCCACCGTCTCAGCTCACCACCTGCGCCTGGAGGCGATCGAGGGTCGCGCCGGCGTGAACGTCACCGACCTCCACAGCACGAACGGCACCATGGTCAAGGGACGTACGATCTCCCCCGGGGAGCCGACGCCGTGGCTGCCCGGCGAGGTGCTGCGTGTGGGCGACCTGCATGGGAACTCCATCAGCATGCTCCTCGAGAGCGAGGCCGGTCCCTCGCTCCACACGATGCCCCTCGGGATGCACCGGTTGGCTCAACTGCCCAACATCAGCATCGGGCGCGATCCGTCGAGCCGGCTGGTGCTGGATCACCCCACGATCTCACGCCGGCATGCCGAGATCGTGCGCCGTGACGGCGGGCACGCCATCCGCGACCTGGGCAGCGTCAACGGTACGTTCGTCAACGGTGAACGTAGCGTCGATTGGACGCCGCTGCGGATGGGTGACGTCATTCAGCTGGGCCCCTACAGGATGATCTACGACGGCAAGGCCGAGCAGCTCAGCACCTCGGTCAGCCAGGGACACCGGTTGGATGCGATGGGCCTCGGGGTACAGGTAGAGGGCGGCAAGATGATCCTGGAGGACATCTCGCTCTCAGTTCAGGGCAGCGAGTTCGTGGCCCTGGTGGGCGGCAGTGGCGCCGGCAAGAGCACGCTGCTGAAGGCGATGAACGGCTTCCGTCGGGCGACACACGGACAGATGCTCGTCGACGGCGAGCCGCTCTACGCCAATCTCGGTGCCTACCGCACCCTGATGGGCTACGTCCCGCAGGATGACATCATCCATCGGCTCCTGCCGGTGCGCCGGGCGCTCTGGTACGCAGCGAAGCTGCGCCTACCTGATGCGACGTCCGAGGAGATCGAGCGGCGTATCACCGACGTGCTTGAGATGCTGGACCTGACCCCGCATCAGCACAAACCCGTCAAGGTCCTCAGCGGAGGACAGCGGAAGCGCGTCAGCATCGCCGCTGAGCTCCTGGCGGAACCGGATCTGATTTATCTGGACGAGCCTACCTCCGGCCTCGATCCCGGACTCGAGAAGCGGATGATGTATGATCTCAACCGGTTAGCCGACCAGGGCCGCACCGTCGTCCTGGTAACCCACGCTACGGCGAACATCGAGCAGTGCAACCACGTCGCCTTTCTGGTCCAGGGTCGGTTGGCCTATTACGGCCCACCGCGCGAGGCGATGGACTTCTTCAAGGCGCGCGACTTCGCCGACATCTACCTCAAGCTCTCGGAGCCGATCGATGCGCCGGGCGCGGATCTGGCCCCCGAGTTACAGCCTCACGTAGCGCGAGTGCGCGCACGCCTCGCCGGTCAGAGCGGCACAGCGCCCGATAGCTTCCCCGCAGGGCTCCTGTGGTCGGAGCACTACCTCACCTCTCAGACACAGCAGACCTACGTGGGTGAGCGCCAACGGCATTTGGATGTGACCCCGCCCGCGCGTGTGCCGGGGTCGGAGCGGGTACGGCCCGCCCGCGACTCAGGTCTGCGGCAGCTGGCGATCCTCGCCCGCCGCCAGGTCGACCTGATCCGCCACGACGTGCGCACGCTCTTCATCCTGTTGTTGATGATGCCTCTGATCGGCTTTCTCTTCATGGCGGTCAACGACGTCGATGCCTTCGTCGGGCGGCAGATGACCGAGGCCGGTCTCCGGGCCGAGCTGCTGGCCTCTCTCGGTAGGGAGAGCGAGGACGAGTTGCGACCCGAGGATGTCGATCGCAGGGCGGAATACTTCCCGCAGCAGAAGGCGTCCAGCCTCGTGGTGATGCTGGGTTTGGCCCTCACCCAGGCGGGCACCTTCGGCGCCGCCTACGAGATTGTCAAAGAGCGTGCCATCTTCCGCCGCGAGCGATCGGTGAATCTCCGGGTCGGGGCCTACGTCCTCTCCAAGGCGTTGGTCCTGGGGCTCTTTGCGGTGGTTCAGGTCACGAGTGTCCTGATCGTGCTGGGCCTGAAGCTCGACATGCGGTTCGATCCCATCTTCGACCTGCTGCAGTGGGGGGTCCTCGAGCTCTTCATCACATTGTTGATCGCGGTCTTCGCCAGCATTATGCTGGGGCTCTTCATCTCGGCAGCGGTGCCGAGCACCGATGTCGTCCTCTACGTGATCCTGATCCAGCTCTTCACGCAGATCATCCTCTCGGGCACGCTCTTCCCGCTGGGCGACAACCCTGTGTCGAAGCTGGTACCCTCCTACTGGACGATGGACGCGATGGGCGCCACGGTAGACCTGAACCGGCTGAATGAGGAGAGCGTGGTGTGCAAGGTTTGGGAACAGGCGGTGCCCACGGAAGGGGGCGGCGCTCGGATTCAGCGTGGGATCGCCTGCGAATCCGCGGCCCGCGACGAGCTCGATCTGTCCTACGCGCACAGCGAGCGTCATCTGCTGACGACCTGGGCAGCGCTTAGCCTGCAGGCCCTGGTCTGGGGCATGGCTACGGTGTGGATTCAGTCACGAGCGAAGGGTGAGTGAGGCGAGGGCGATGCCGGCGATCTACGATCGAAGTCGCGCTCGTTACCTGATCCTCGTGATCGTGCTGCACCTTGCGGCCTCGGCGGCGGGCTGTACGGTGGAGACCCCGGCTACGGCGGCTGCCTTCGCCACCGCGACCGCCACACCGGCACCCACGGCGACGCTGACGCCGGCACCGTCGCCGACCGCGAGCCCGACTCGTCCACCCACCTCGACCATCCGGCCCACGGTCACGTCGACCGTGACGCCCGAACCCCGCCCAACCCGTCCCTCACTGGACGGCCTAGCAGCACAATATCCCCAGCTGGCACCGCTGCTCAACCACCCCGAGGTCGCTGCCGTCTACAAGGAGCTTGCGGTTGCCTACGAGCAGGGGGGGCAGCAGGCGATGCTGGCCCTCGCGCAGCAGCGCGGCTTGGTGACGCCGGAGGGCGAGTTCCGCGCGGAGTTGGTGCTGGACACCCCGGACGCTGATGTGACGATGGCGCAGTTGGAGGCGCTGGGTATCCGGGTGCTGGGTGTCCAGGATGATGCCGGCACAGGTCAGCGCCGGGTGCAGATCGCGATCCCGCCGGCGCTGCTGATATCAGGCGCCCAGCATCCCGGCGCAATCCTGGTCCAGCTGGTGGCCCTTGAGCACGTTGTTGGCCTAACGCCTCCCCGCTGATCCGGCCCTCGCCGTCGCGGTGCCTGATCGGACAGGCGCCCCCTTGCGTTGCTCGTCAAGGTCAAACCCGCTTCCCTATTTCGTAAATATCATTTATACTAATAGTGTTAAAGTGGAGCCAGGGGAAGTGTGGTGCCTATGATACCGGGTCAGATGCTGCAGGATCGCTATCGGCTGGTGGCGCAACTGGGTCAGGGGGGGATGGGGGCCGTCTACCGCGCGTGGGATACGCGCCTCGGCGTGCCGGTCGCCCTGAAAGAGATGGTGCCCCAGCCCGGACTGGATGCGGAAACGTTGGCGCAGATGCAGGCGCAGTTTCGTCAGGAGGCGATGATTCTGGCACGTCTCAGCCACCCGCATCTTGTCAACGTCACCGACTTCTTCGAGGAGGGCGGCAGGGTCTACCTCGTGATGCGTTTCATCGAGGGCGAAAGCCTCGCCGACAGGATCGCGCGTCACGGGCCCCTGCCCGAAGCCCAGGTCATGGCGTGGGCCGGGCAGCTGCTGGACGCGCTTGCCTATTGTCACGGTGAGGGTGTGCTGCACCGCGACATCAAGCCTCAGAACATCATCATCCGCGACGATGGCCAGGCCATCCTGGTCGACTTCGGCTTGGTGAAGCTGTGGAACCCGGAGGACCCGCAGACGCGCACCGTGATGCGCGGGATGGGCACGCCCGAGTACGCCCCGCCTGAGCAGTATGGGACGCGGCGCCAACACACCGATCCACGCTCGGACCTCTACAGCCTGGGCGCGACCCTCTACCATGCCCTGACAGGCCGGTTGCCGCCCAGTGCCAGCGATCGCATGGCGACGCCGGAGCACTTCGCGCCGCCGCGCGAGATCACGGAGAGCGTTAGCCCGGCGGTGGAGGCGAGCATCCTCAAGGCCATGGCGCTGCCGTTGGAGCAGCGTTTCGCGACGGCACGCGAGATGCACGAGGCGCTCACCACGAGCCCGGCCCGGATATCCGGGTCAGAGGTGCCGCAGCCCCGACGCCCGGCGCGCGCCTGGCTGGTGGGCGGTGCGGCGGTCTTCCTGCTGATCGGGGGTGGGGGGCTGTGGGCCCTGGGCCGGTGGGCTCTTGGCGCGGTTGCGCCGGCGACCGACGTGCCTGAGGCGACGCTTGAGGCGGGACTCGGGCCTGCAGGGCGAACGCCGACCGCGTCCCCGAGCGCGACGCCGAGTGCGGAAGTGACCGCGACGTCTGCGGCGGTGCCGGCTCCTACACGCACCGCTTCGCCCGCGTCGACTGTGACCACCGCGGCCCCGACCACCGCGGCGCCAACGCTCTCGGCACCCACGTCGACCTCGACCGTCGTCGCCCACGACCCGACGGCCACACCGAATCCGACGCACACCGTCGCGGCGACCCCTACGGCGACCCCTACGGCGACCCCTACCACGATGCCCACCACCTCTCCCACGGCAACCTTGGCGGCGACGCCGTCGGCCACCTGGGAACCCACCGTGGCGTACGAGGCGCTGTCGTTGGACGCCGTGGCTAACGCTACGCAGGGCTTCGCGGCGCCGCCAACGGGCGATGTCACCCTGGGGGGTATTCCCTTCAGCCTCGCGGCGCGCATCTTCCAGAGCCAGGCAGAGCCCAGTCCTCACAACGCCAAGCCCACCAGGGCGCGCATCGAGGCCCACGTGACGCAGGCCCGGCGGGTCCATCTGCTGCTCACGACGGGGAACGGCTTCAGCGCCTACGCGGGCACGAAGGTCGGCGAGGTGATCGCTGTCTGTGACGGCAGTCCCCACGTCGTCAGTGACCTGCGTCTGGGCCAGGAGGTACGTGAGTGGCATAGCGAGCCCAACGTCGTCGCGACGGCGAGCCGCGTCAGGGAGGTCTGGACCGGCGAGATCGCCGGCACCTCGGTCCTGGGACGCATCGATCTGCTGAGCCTTGATCTGCCGCAAGCCTGCCGTGACGGCGCGCTCGAGGCGCTGGAGTTGGTCGATACCTCGGGCCAGGCCGCCGGATCGCTGGACCCGGCCTTCAATCTCACCGGCATCACGGTTGAGCTGCTCCGCTGAGCAGGCTCCGTCGGTGGCGTGATCGCATTTAGCCTGTAGTAGGTCTCGACGGCGCCCATCGGAGTCAGCTTCGCGTCCGACGCCCCGGGACGGGGCTGCAAGCCTTCCGTACCCATCAGGCTCTAGCGTTGGGGCCAAACGGTAGTAAGATTCGCCAAAAAGA
>CAZYYC010000235.1:0-6772 GCA_964650935.1 uncultured Anaerolineales bacterium | reverse complement strand
GCTGGTCGCGGACATACGTCATCAACAGACGCAGCGCGTCGAGGTCAGGCGCAGGCGACCGACCGCCGAAGAGCGGATTATGCCGCTCATTGATGAAGGCCACGCGACACCGCGCCTCGGTGAGGATCGTGCCCAGCGTCAGCTGGCTCACACCGAACATCGGGTCGACGATCACGCGCAGCCCTGCCTTCCGGATGGCATCAAGGTCGATCAACGCCTCCACGGCGTCCACATACTCGTTCGTGAAGTCGCGCATCTCGGCGATCCCCGCCTCAAGTGCCAGATCGAGGTCGAGCTTCACCACATCATCCATCCCCAGCGCATTGGTCTCGACCTCGATCTTCCGGACGTCCTCGTCGGGCAGGAGCGAGCCGTCGCTGCGGAAGACCTTCAGTCCGTTCCACTCGGGGGGGTTGTGGCTGGCGGTGAAGATCAGGCCATAGGAGGCTCCCACCTCGGCGGTCGCGTAGGTGACCAGCGGAGTCGGCGCGTCCTCCTCCAACAGGAAGGTGCGGATGTTATTCCCGGCGAAGACCTCGGCGGCTGCACGCGCCGCGCGATCCGAGAGGAAGCGCCGGTCATAGCCGATGAGCACCCCCTTGCTCTCCTCACCGCGCCGCGTCACGGCGTTGGCGAGCGACTGACACAGCCGCCGGACGTTGTGCACGGTGAACCCCTCACCGATCACCGCACGCCAGCCGCCGGTCCCGAAGGCGATCTCGTTGAGCTCCTCGTGACGCCGCGGGCGGAAGATGCGTTTCTCCAGGATGAACGAAGCCTGGGCTAGATCCTCACGCGTGTTGATGCCCAACACCTCATCCTGATCGTAGATCTGATAGCTCTCCACGCGCATCCCGCCGCGGATCATACGGTGAGCGCTATCGGTCAGTCGTACGTCACCCTCCGGTGAGGGACGCAATCCCTCCAGTGTGGCGAAGATCGCCGGCGCCCGGACCAGATAGGCCCCGACGTTGAGTTCGCGGATCTCGCGCACCTCGGGCGAAGCCTCTTCCTCCTCGATGATGTCGATGATCCTACCCCCGGCATCACGGATGATGCGCCCGTAGGGCAGCGGGGCCTGGACCATCGCGGTCAGCAAGGTGAGGCTCGCCTGCTTGAGTCGGTGCCGGTTGAGCAAACCGCGGAGGGACGAGCGGCGGAAGAGCGGCGTGTCACCGTAGAGGATCAGCAGGTCACCCTCATAGCCCTCCAGCAGTGGTTTGAGCTGCAGCACGGCATGACCGGTGCCGAGCGGCTCGTCCTGCACGACATAGGTGATCGCCGGATCTGCAAAGGGCGTCTCTGCAAGGTGCCGTTCGACCGCGCTATCGCAGCACGGCACGACGATGGTTAGGTCCTCAGGTGCTGCAATCTGCAGAGCGTTGCGGACCACGTAGTCCACGACCCGCAAATCACCCAACGGCTGCAGCAGGATGGGTGCGCCATCATCTGCGATGGCCTCTTGACCCGCTGCCAGAATCACGACCTTGAGGTCATTCATAGTCCCCCTCCTGCGTGCAACTACCCATACAGCTCGTCGATTACCAGTTGGTATAGGAGCCATCGCGGCGGTGCAGGTGCGGTGCCTCCCAGAACTTGAACGACTGTGCCTTCACATAGTCCTCATTGACATCGACACCCAGCCCGGGTGTGTCGAGGACCGGGAAGCGGCTGCCCTCCAGCTTCGGCTGAAGCGGGAAGATCTCCGCGGACGGATACGCCTGCTGCTCGGTCGGCGAGACGCGCACCTCCATCCAGGCGAAATTGGGCACAGCAGCAGCCAGCTGGATCGTCGCCGCTGCGCAGACCGGACCCAGGGGATTGTGCGGCATCAGGTCGATGTAATGAGCCTCCGACCAGCCCGCGACCTTCTTGGCCTCGGTCAAACCGCCGACATTGCAGACGTCGACACGGACGAAGTTGGTGAGCCCGCGCTCGATGTAGGGCAGGAACTGCCATTTGCTGGCGAACTCCTCGCCCACCGCGAAGGGCACGTCGGTCATCTGCCGCAGCACGGCATAGGCCTCGGGCGTCTCATCGCGGATCGGCTCCTCCAGAAAGTCCAGGGTCCCCGAGGGCATCCGCTGGCAGAACGACGCCGCCTCCGCCACGCTCAGCCGATGATGGTACTCCACGCCAATCACGGGTGCGGGCCCCACCGCCTCGCGGATCCGTGGCAACCAGTCCGCAGTCACCCCGATCGATTCACGCGGCTCGTACAGCCGCCGGTCGTTGTAGTCAGTTCCCCGCTCCTTGATCGGCCCCTCCGCGGCGCCGATGCGGATCACGTCCCAGCCGTGCTCCAGCAGCAGGTTCACGTTGTCGAGCAACTGCTCATACGAGCGCGCCCCTGTGGTGGCAAAACAGGGCACGTAGTCGCGGTGCTTGCCCCCCAGGAGATCGTAGACCGGCACCCCCAGGGCCTTGCCGACGATGTCGTAGAGCGCGATGTCGATCGCCGAGATCGCCCCCGTCAGGATCCTCCCGCCCTCGAAGTACTGGCTGCGATACATCGTTTGCCAGAGCGCGTCGCGCTGCATCGGGTCGCGCCCGATCAGGAACTCGCGATAGTGGTTGACCGCCCCGGCAACCGCCAGCTCGCGTCCGGAGACACCGGACTCTCCCCACCCGTAGATCCCCTCATCCGTCTCGACCTTGACCAGACATTGATTACGATGGCCGATCCATACCGGATACGGCTTGACATCCGTGATCTTCACGTCATCTCCTTAGTTGGCTAAAACACTCACACCGAACCCAATACCCAGCTTGCAGCCCCCCGCGTCTGCGAGGGCCTCGCCCCGGGGCGTCGGTCGCGGCACCGCGATTCTCACCTACCCCACTTTACAATCCGCCGCAAGGCCGCGTCCGCCATCTCCGCATCCGCGATCCCATTCACCATCAGCCACGCCCCCTCGGGGCGCAGCACCGCCATCACGTCGTCCAGCTCGTGCACGTCCACCGTCAGGCAGAAGGCCTTGCCCGCCGCCTGGATGCGCTGGTAGACCTCAACCCAGCGCGCCCAATGATCATGTCCCGCGCCGGGCACCCACTGGATGGCGTGGATCTCCGGGATCGCCAGCAGCGTATCCAGGAAGCGCAGCGCCTGTGGGCCGTCCAGATGGTAGATGTTGCGATCCATATGTCGGCACTCGCGCACGATCCCCGGCAGGAAGACCTCCTCGAACATGCGATTGGAGATCATGCAGGAGAAGTCATTCGAGGGCACGTGATACCGGCCCCGGCAGGTCGCCGGCAACCAGGTCGTGCTGGGCATCCCTGCCGCCTTGAGTTTCTCGTCGTAGACGTCGTAGAGCGCGATGAAGTCGTCGGTCACGCGCTCGCAGAGTGCCTTCACCTCGTCCGGGCGCTCGACCATGTCGAGACACAGCGCCTGCGGGTCGCGAAAGGCGGCGATGGCATCGCCCCCCGGGTGGAGGTCGGTGGTGCCGACGATGAAGGTGTCCTTGCCCACCTCGATCAGGGCGTCCGTCAACTCCAGAATCTTGCGGTAGTAGACGTTCTCCGTGTCCAGCCGGAGCTGCGCGACCGCCTCGGCATCCCACTCGGTCAGGATCGGCTCGCTCCACGACGTGGTCTCACCGAATACCAACGGACAGCCGTAGAAAGACGAGAAGACCTCAGGGCCCAGGTTAGGCCAGGCGATCGGCAGGGCATCTGCATAGGCGACCCGATTGTGCAGCGCCGCGGCGGTGCGTTCCACCACATACGCTGTGTCCATCCACCGCTCGCGCCACGTCACGTGTTCCTCTGCCGGCACCTCCACCCATTCGTCCCACGGCTTGGCAAAGCCCATCGAGACCAGGGGACGATCGACGATCTCACATGCCCACCAGGCCTCATACCGCTCCAGGACCTGCAGAAAATCCGGCTTGAGCTCGAACATCGGCTAGACCAGCGAATCGGCCTTAACGTAGTCGATCAGCTCATCCACGTACCCGAAGGCCACCGCCACCACCGTGTCGGCCCCGCCGTAGTAGAGCGCCAGCCGTCCGGTCTCGGCGTCGCAGAGCGCCGCACAGGGGAAGACCACGTTCGGGACGTCGCCCACATTCTCGTAGAGCGTCCTGGGCGCCATGATGTAGCGCCGCGATCGGGCGATCACCTTCCATGGCTCATCCAGGTCCAACAGCGCGGCTCCGGCACTGTAGACAAAGCCGTTGCACGAGGTCAGCACGCCGTGGTAGATCAGGAGCCACCCCTCTGACGTCTCGATCGGGATCGGGCCCGCGCCCACCTTGGTGCTCTGCCAGCCCCCAGCCGTGCCGAAGACATAGCGGTGGTTACCCCAGAACTGCATGTCGGGGCTCTCGCTGTAGAAGATATCGCCGAAGGGTGTGTGCCCGTTATCGCTCGGACGGCTCAACATCGCGAAGCGTCCGTTGATCTTGCGCGGGAAGAGCACGCCGTTGCGGTTGAACGGCAAGAAGGCGTTCTCGAGCTGATGGAAGGTCTTGAAGTCGTGCGTGGTGGCCACGCCGATGGTCGGCCCGTGGAACCAGTTGCACCATGTGACGTAATAGCGATCCTCGATCCACACCACCCGGGGATCGTAGCCGTAGACAAAGGTGCCGATCTCCGGATCCGCACCCACGAACGCGATGCGCTCGTGGTCCAGCTCCCAGTTGATACCATCGGCACTGCGCCCGGCATGCAGCTGCATCTCACGGCCCACGTCGTCGACCCGGAAGACGCCGGCGAACGCCCCCTTGTAGGGGACCACGGCGCTGTTGAAGATGCTGTTGGCGCTCGGGATCAGGTCGCGCGGGATCACCGGGTTGCCTGAGAAGCGCCACATCACCGCCTGCGAGCCGGCAGGTCGCGCCTCCCAGGGGATATTCGGCAGGGGATCGCCTACAATGGTGACGGTCATCCTTGTCTCCTCTCTGCAGTTGGGATGCCGCCATTATACTGCCATCCCCCCAGGTCGCCACGCAGCGCCGGCGAGCATACCACATCGCACGAACGGTTCCCCCTCATCCGGCTTGGCTACCGCTCAGGGCCCTGTCGGGCTAACAGCCCGACCTATGGACGCACAACGTGGACTTGCCATGGTTCGCAAGTCGCCCTACAATCAGGAATAGAGGTGGGGTTCGGTCCGCGCCGAGCTCCATCGGCAAAGTATTCTCTTATACCACGGGAGGTCGAACCAATGAAGATCGGTGATGCCATACAGTCAGCAGATTGGAAGAACGAGAAGCACGTACCGGCCATCGAGGCCCCGGACGTCGTCAAGGCGGGCGAACCCTTCACGGTCACCGTCAGCGTGGGCAAGGAGATCGCCCACCCCAACACCACCGCACATCACATCGCGTGGATCGACGTCTTCTTCAAGCCCGAGGGCGACAAGTTCCTCTATCAGGTAGGTCACTTCGACTTCACGGGCCACGGTGCCTCCGCCAAGGGCGCCGACACCGGCCCCGTCTACTCGCATCCGTTCGCCACCTTCTCCGTCACGGTCAACGGACCCGGCACCCTGGTCGCCGTCGAGCAGTGCAACATCCACGGCCTCTGGGAGAGCAGCAAAGAGGTCAAGGTCGAGTAAGGTTACCCTCGATGCAGGTGCAGACCGCAAGCGGCTCAGGATGCCGCCGACGTCTGCCGCTGCACACGGATACCACCACATCACAGGGCCGGGGCGATGCCCCGGCCTTTTCCTATACCTGTCCTCCATCCAGCTTGCGCGCCTGCTAGTTTATGCTATAATCATCTACTAAATAGCAATGAGAAGTCAAGCGCTCAAGGAGGACATCGTGAACGCACAACCGAGTCATCGCCATCCCCGCAGGGGCGGGCTGAGCATCCTGGCACTCAGTGTCGCCGTGCTGATCATCAGCGCCTGCGGCGCGCCCGCGCCACCCACCGAGATCCCCGTCGATCCCACACCGCAACCGTCACCTACGACGAGGATCGAGCCCGACTCCCCTCTCCCGACACCGGCTCCCGAGTCGCCCCTGCCGACGCCCGCCGCACCGCAGGCCGATTCACCCCTGCCCACCCCCACCCCCTTCGTCGAGGCGACGCCCACACCCGATGACCAGGTCCTTTGGGTCGCCGATGGCGTGATCACCGAGGGTGAATACGACCAACACATCGACTTCGGCGACATCCGCCTCTGGTGGACCCATGACGGGACCCATCTCTACCTCGCCATGGAGGGGGACACCGAGGGCTGGGTCGCCGTCGGGATCAACCCCGAGTTCCGGATGCAGGGCGCGGACTACATCTTCGGCTATGTCGAGAACGGCGAGGCCCTGATCTGGGACGCTTACGGCACGGCGCCCACCGTCACACATCCACCGGATGAGGAGCTCGGCGGCACCAACGACATCGTTGAGTTCGCAGGGGTTGAGGAGGATGGCGTGACACGCTTCGAGGTCAAGAAGCTGATGGACTCCGGCGATCCGTACGATCAGCTGCTGGAACCCGGGATGAGCTATCCCATCATCGTCGCCATCGGCGCAGAGGACGACTTCGACGCCTATCACCTGCGCTACGACCGGGGAGAGCTGACCCTGCTCCCCCAGTCAGCTTGATTTAGCAGATAGTTCACCCTAGAATAGAAGCAACTCAAACCACGTGCATCACATAGGAGGCAATCCATGAGTCTTATCGACGTTCTTGCGGAGGCGCTCAAACTGGAGCAGGATGGTCACGACTTCTACGTGACGATGGCGGATCGCGTGCAGGACGAGGACGGGAAGGCGATGTTCAAGCAGCTCGCCGACGATGAGGTCGATCACTACGCCTA
>CAZYYC010000234.1:0-6856 GCA_964650935.1 uncultured Anaerolineales bacterium | reverse complement strand
CGGACATACCGCCTTCTGGGCGCTCGATCCCCATCTCAGCCATAGCGGCGGCACGCTCTTCGTCGGTCATCGACTGAAATCGCTCACGCAGGGCAGCGCGATCCTCAGCACCGAAGTCCCCAGGCTCGGCAGGCATTCGCACGCTCTCTCCCTCGGGGCGGCGCAGCCCCTCCCCTTGCTCCTGAAACCGCACCTGGAAATCCTCCTGTGTCAGCGACATGGCCTCCATCGCGGCAAGTTGATCCGCGGTCATCGTGTTGCGGATCTGCTTGACGACAGCCTGCGTCTCGGCATCCCCCTGAAGCGTGCCCTCCTGAATCAAAGTCCAGAGCGGGAGCAGCTTCGCCGCCTGCTCCCGCGTCACGGCCTGGTCCGTTCCCTCCAACTGGAGCGTGCCCAATGCCAGCATATTGGAATCGCTCATCTCATCGCCAACAAAAAAGGAGGCTCCCACCTGCGCAGCCGGCGTAGCTGTCGCCGCGCTGCTGGATGCCGTTGCCGCCGACTGACACCCTGTGAGAACCACCAACGCCACGACCACAGGCATGATCGCCAAGTGCCTTCTCTTCATCTCTCCTCCAGATATGACATGCCAACACCTTCGAGGACCCGCTGTGCTACTCATGCCGCAACGCCTCGATGGGATCCAACTGCGCCGCCTGGGTCGCCGGGTAGTAGCCAAAGAAGATCCCCACCGCGGCCGATGCACCGAAGCTGATGGGAATCGAGGCAGCCACGATCTCCGTGCGCATCGTTCCTAGAGCATTGAAGAGCAGCGAGCCCCCGACGCCCATGATGATCCCAACCACGCCTCCCATCAGACTGAGCACAAAGGCCTCCAGGAGAAACTGGAGCCGTACATCACGTGGCCGAGCGCCCAATGCCTGACGCAGGCCGATCTCGCGCGTGCGCTCGCTCACGCTTACCAGCATGATGTTCATGATGCCGATGCCGCCGACAACCAGGGAGATCGCAGCCACCCAGCCCAACAGGTTGCGGAACGTCTCGGTCGTCGAGGCCTGAGCATCGATGACACTATCTTGTGTCGTCAGGGAGAAACCGGGGGCGTCGGGTGTCGTGCCCAGGAGCTGCATCACCACGTTGCTCAACTGAGCCATCACGTCCGCCATAACCTCCTTGCTCTCTGCCGAAACATAGATCACACGCAACGCATCACCACCGAACCTCACGTTGGTGAACCGGCTGAAGATAAGCGTGACAGGGATGTAGACACGGCTGTCGTAGTCTGTGTTGCCGACCACGCCTTTAGGCTGCATCACCCCGACCACGGTACAGCGCACCGATCCGATCTTGACGGCTTGGCCGATAGCTGCAGCGGGATCTCCAAAGAGCTCCACCGCAATCTCGTGGCCCAGTACGGCGATCTTGTTGGTGCGCTCGTTGTCCTCACTCATGATGAACCGCCCCTCCGCTACCTTGTACTCACGCACTGCGGTGAAGCCGGAGGTAGTGCCGACGATCGGGACTGAGGTCAACGTCGTCGTTCCTCCCTTGACATCCTGCGTTGTGGTCTGCTCCGCACTCGCCCCGCTGATGCCGGTCACCCCCTGCTCAATGGCACTCAGGTCGTCGTAGGTCAAGCTGGGAGGCATCGACATCGGCCCGAATCCCCCACGCGCGAGCGATGGTGAAATAACGATCAGATTGGCGCCAAGTGAGTTGATCTGATCGGCAATCTCGGCCTCAGCACCGGCGCTGACCGCCAGCATCACGATGACGGCAGCGACCCCGATAATCACCCCAAGCGTGGTCAGCAGTGACCGTGCCTTGTTCATCATCAGGCCTTCCCAGGCCACCTTGAGCGTTTTCCAGAAGCTCATACCGCTCCTCCGCTGCCGTTGTGGAGCTCAACAATCCCGCTGGCATGCACCTGATCCGAAACGACCCGACCGTCGATCAGATAGATCACCCGATCTGCGTACTCCGCGATCTCCAGCGCGTGGGTGACCATCACGATGGTAGCTCCTTCCTCGTGCAGCTTCTGCAGTGCTGCCATGATCTCCGCGCTGGTGCGCGTATCGAGGTTGCCGGTCGGCTCATCGGCCAGGATGATCGAGGGGTCGTTGACCAATGCGCGAGCGATAGCTACCCGCTGCTGTTGACCACCCGACAGCTCATTGGGGAGATGCGCCATACGGTCAGCCAGCCCCACTGATTCGAGGGCCGCCACTGCGCGCTCGCGGGCCATCGCATCGCTCATCTTGCGATCACCGTCATACAACAGCGGCAGCATCACGTTTCCCAAGGCCGGCAACCGTGGCAGAAGGTTGTAGGCCTGAAAGACGAAGCCGATCTTCTTGTTGCGCACACGGGCCAGATGATCCTTGCTCAATAGGCTCACGTCTTCGCCATCGAGCACGTAGGCGCCGCTTGTGGGGCGATCCAGACAGCCGAGGATGTTCATCAACGTTGACTTCCCGGACCCCGACGGTCCCATAACAGCGACGAACTCACCCCGGCGCACGAGAATGTCGACACCACGCAGCGCACGGACGGCGACATCCCCCATCCCATAGACTTTGGCTAGCTGTTCGGTCCTAAGTAGGTCACGGAGCTCCGGATCGGCTCCCGGGTCGAGAGGTAGCGATGTGCCGCCGCTATCGACCCTACTCGGCACCGTCTTGAGTTCCAGGGCCCGTGAGCAGGCCTCCATCTCTGTCATCTAGGGCCTCCCCATGAAGCCACCGCCGCCCTCGAATATCATCTGTCCCCCTCCTCCAGGTAGTTCCATTCCGGTCTCGACGACTGTCGTTGCGCTTCCCGAGGTCTGTGTAGCTTCGCCCGCACTGACGATCTCGCCCGAAACCAGGCCGGAGATCACCTCAGCATTGACGAAGTCCTGCAGACCAATCTCTACCAGTCGCAGCTCCAGTTCACCATCAGGTTGCACCACGAAGACCGCATAACTATCCTCTCCCAGCCTGCGGAGGGCCTGAACGGGCACGAGCACCGCGTCCAGCGCCTCGCCGGCTACGACATCAACGTCAGCATTCATATCGCTGAGAAGACTCACCCCGTGCGCGCCGGCATCCAATGTGGCCCACGCCTCAACTGCCGGCGTGTTGCCCACCGTCACCAGTTGCGGGTCAATCCGGAAGATCTCACCACGATAGACGAGGTCCGGCAGCGCGGTAAAGCTGACCTCAACCCGGTTTCCCAAGGCCACGTACTGCATATCGGACTCCTCGACCCAGAACTGCACCACCGGGTGATCGAGGTCCGCAAGCACGATCGCCGTCCCGCTTGCTGTTTCACCCATCTTGATGTTCACCTCGACCACGGTGCCCGCGAAGGGCGCCACGAGGGTCATCCCATCCAGCGCCTCTTGGGCCGCAGCCAGCTTGAGTTCCGCTTGCTGCAGCGACAACTCAGCCCTCCGTCTGGCGACGGCTTTATCCTCCCCCAACTCGAGCTGAGCCTGTTGGAGCGCCAGCTCCATTGAGCGCACGACACGTTGTGCCGCCGCGATCTCCTCATCGGTGGGTGGGTCTTCCAGGCCGGCCACCGCCTCCCTGGCATTGACGACCTGAGACCAGGCGTTGTTGACGTCAGCCCGTGAGCCATCGATCATCGCCAGGTCATAGGAGGCCTGAGCGATCTCCAGGCTCTGCTGCGCCCTGACGACGGAAGCGGCAGCAGCCGCTCGGATGTCGCCGATGTTGCGCTCCCAGTCGCGCTCCGGGTTCATCGCCTCAGCATAGGTTTGTTGTGCGTCTGCAAGGGCAGCCATCGCCTGATCCAGGTTGATCCGCACCGATGCGTTCTGCTGATCGACCATACCCGCTCGCGCCACCGTGTTCTGGTACGAGATCTGCGCGCTCGACAGGCTGACTCTGGCCAGATCCAGCTCCACGGGGTCCGGTTCCCAATCCAGCAGCGCCGCCAACTCCTGCTGCGCAGCCGCAAGGTCGGCCTCAGCCTGTCCCACCTTCAGTTCAGCCTGCCCGACAGCCAGGGCCTGGTTCATCTGCGCATCGATCACGGCCTGCTCGGCCTCGGCCAGGTTCTGACGGGCCGCTGTATCATCTGCCCACGCCAACGCATCTCCGACCTCAACTCTGTCGCCCACCTCCACCAGAATCTGCTCGACTCTGCTGCTAGAGCTGAAGGCCAGGCTCACTTGGGATGCGGCCACCAGGGTCCCCGAACCGGCCGCCGTGATTGAGATGTTCCCGCGGCTCACGGTCGCCGTCCGCAGCACCGTCTCCCCTTCGCCGTCGCTATGTGGCCTCAACCAACGGGTGTAGGCCACATAGCCGCCTCCACCCACCATGACCAGCGCTATCAAGACCATCCAGAACGCTTTCCTTCGCACCATCCGCCCTCCTCCTGTCATGAGACAACCAAGGTCATTGAATAGCCTAGAGCGACGAGCTAAGAACTCTCCAAGAAACGACTGAGTATTCCCTGAGAGAAGGGCACGCATTCTCAGCTATCTCTCAGGCTCCTCCAAGCCCGCTTTCAGACTGCACGGTATAATGAAGCAGAATAGCGCTGGATGGGGTAGCCATAGTGTTCACGAATGGAGGCGATCGCGAATGGCGAGGGTACTGGTCGTCGATGACGACGAGAGACTGCTCAAGATGCTGCAACGAACCCTGACCTACGAAGGGTTCGAGGTGACGACGGCGACAGATGGCCACCAAGCCCTCATACGAATGGCTGAGATACCGCCGGATGCCATCGTCCTGGACTGGATGATGCCGAGGCTCGATGGTATGGACGTGCTCGAGGCACTCCGTGATGAGCAGGATCCGACACCCGTTCTTATGCTGACCGCGCGCGATGCCGTTCAGTATCGCGTGGAGGGCCTAGAGCGCGGTGCGGACGACTACCTGGTCAAGCCGTTCGAGACGGTGGAGTTGGTAGCACGGATTCGCGCCCTGCTGCGGCGTGCGGGCACCGAGACACAGACGCCCTTGGTCTTTGCCGACCTCAGCCTCAACGTCGCCAGCCGCGAGGTCACCCGCGGCGAGCGGCGCATCGAGCTCACGCCGACTGAGTTTGAGCTGCTTCACCTCTTCATGCGCCATCCGAATCAGGTCCTGGAACGCGGTCAGATTCTGTCGCAGGTCTGGGGCTACAATTTCGTCGGCGACGACAACATCATCGAAGTCTACGTCGGCTATCTGCGCAAGAAGATCGAAGCTGCGGGCGAACCTAGGCTCATCCAGACCGTCCGTGGCGTCGGGTATGTGTTGAGGGAGGTCGCGTAGTGTCGATCCGCCTCCGCCTGACGCTGCTCTACAGCACGATCCTGGCGCTGACCCTGATCATCTTCAGCTCCATCCTCTACGTCACGCACTCCAGATACACACTGAACATCGTCAGGAACGATCTGGAGGCCAACGCTCATCAAATCGTCCTGGCCTGGCTCCGCTTCCACAGCGACTGGGACAGGCGTGGTGGCCTGCCCCCTCAGCCCTCCGCCGATGCGGCCTATGGTGAGCAGGCCCAAGAAGCGCTCGCGCCGCTGGTCAAGGAGCGCGTCGCCCGCGATGCCGTCTACGTGCTCGACACCACGGGGACACCCTTGAATGTGCCCATGAACCGACAAGGGGACCCACTTCCTATCAGCGCAGAGGGCCTCGCCGAACTGCAAAGCGGCACATCCTGGATGGAGATCGCTCATGCAAGCGGGACCCGCTGGTTGATGTACAACCTCCCTGTGATCACGGAGGTTCGCACCGTGACCGGCGCAGGCACGACCACCGGACGAGCCGTCATCGGCATCGTGCAGCTGGCACGCCCCCTGGACGACCGTGATCGCGCATTGCGCTCGATGGGCCTTACACTGATCGCCGGGAGCCTCTCAACCAGCATCATCGCCTTCGGCATCGGATGGTTTCTCGCCGGTACGAGCCTGCGCCCGATCCAGCGAATCACCGAGACGGCCCTTGAGATCGGCAACTCACAGGACTTCTCCTCCCGCGTCGAGCACAGCGGGCCTAACGACGAGATCGGGCGGCTGGCAACGACCTTCAACGCGATGCTCGCACGGCTGCAAGGAGCCTACGAGCAGCTCGCGCACGCGCTTGAGGTACAGCGTGACTTCGTCGCCGACGTCTCCCACGAGCTCAGAACACCGCTGACCACGATCCGCGGCAACCTCGCCCTCCTCCAGCGCGAACCGCCTTTGCCCGCCGGGGAAGAGGAAGAGATCATCAGTGACCTCAGCGCCGAGAGCGAACGTATGAGCCGACTGGTCAATGACCTGCTGATGCTGGCCCGCGCTGACGCGGGCCAGCAACTCCCCGTCACGTCCGTCGCCGTCCATGAGGTCGTGGAGGATGTCTGCCGGCAGGCATGCGTCTTAGCCCCCGACCGCGAGATCAGATGCGAGGAGCTGCAGCAGCAGCCGATAGGGGCTCTGGACAACGATGGCACGCTCCCTGCCGCGCTTGCCAATAGTGACGCCCTCCGTCAACTGCTTCTGATCCTGTTGGACAACGCCATCAAGCACGGCGAAGGGACCATCCGCGTCGCGCTCCGATCGAACGAAGACCGGATCGCCATCCGCGTCCAGGATAGTGGCCCCGGCATGTCCCAGGCGCTGCAGGCGCGCGTCTTCGACCGCTTCTACCGCGGGGACAGCTCTCGCTCCACCCCCGGCTTCGGCCTCGGCCGCGCCAACGCCCGCACGCTCGCAGAAGCCCAGCAGGGCACGCTCACGCTGGAGAGCGAGATCGGCGTGGGCACCACGTTCACCATCGAACTCCCGATCGCGACGCACGACGCCTAGCCTCTCCCTTCCGGGTTGCTTCCCCTACTCCCCCGCAACCCGGAAGGTTCCGCTGAACTACCGCTCGCCGCCGGACCACCTTCCGGGTTGCTC
>CAZYYC010000233.1:0-6926 GCA_964650935.1 uncultured Anaerolineales bacterium | reverse complement strand
CGGCGACGAACGCGCTCGCAGCGCCCACGATGGCAACCTGATCACGTTTCACACGGTGAGGGCGTTCAGAGACCTGCCCTATGACTGAGGAGGGCCTATGCTAGGTGACGTAGCCGTGGTTGAACTGATCCAGCAGCGGACTTCGTGCCGCTCATACGCCGATACGCCGATTGCTGACGAGACGCAGGTGCGGCTTGTCGACTTTCTACGGGCCAGGCGGGTCGGCCCGTTCGGCACGCCGGTACGCATGGAGCTCCTCGCGGCCACGCAGGAAGATCAGGCGGCGCTGAAGGGGCTTGGGACCTATGGTTTCGTACGTGGGGCGACCGGCTACATCGCCGGGGCGGTGGCACCGGATGGAGCGATGGCGATGGAGGACTTTGGCTATGTGATGGAGCGCGCGGTGCTCTATGCGACAGCCCTGGGGCTGGGAACGGTGTGGCTTGGGGGAACCTTCACCAAGAGCCGCTTCGCGACCGCCGTCGCCCTACGTGAGGGCGAGATCCTACCCGCGGTCATCGCGACGGGGTATGCTGCGGCGCGCCCACGTGGCCTCGATGCGCTGATCCGGCGAGGCGCGGGAGCAGACCGCCGCCTTGCGTGGGAGGAGCTCTTCTTCGCCGGCAGCTTCGGCCAACCCCTGGCGCGCGAGGCTGCGGGAGGGTATGCGATGGTGCTGGAGATGGTGCGGCAGGGGCCTTCAGCGTCGAACAAACAGCCGTGGCGCATCCTGTGCGTGGATGAGCGCCGGCACCTCTACCTGCAGCGCACGCGGCGCTATGCGCCACGCAACGCGGTCGCCGGCGTAGCCGATATGCAGCGCATCGATATGGGCATCGCGATGTGCCACCTTGAGCTGACGGCTGAGGAGCTGGGGCTGGCCGGGAGCTGGGTGCGCGAGGATCCGGGGATGTCGGTCCCCGACGACCTTACCTCCTATGTGGCGACGTGGGTGTCCCGCGCCGACGTATAGACCATCACCGCGTCGGTGAAGCTCAGCAGGTCATCCAGGCCCGACTGGATCACGGTCTCCACAATTGCCAGCTCAAGGTCCTCATACTGATGGACGGCGATGTTGCGGAAACCGACCATCGCGATCAGCCGCGATGTCAGGTCCGTGTCGATCACGCCTCCGGCAGCGAGTAGGCTAAAGCTGTTCGCGCTCGACGTAGGTATGCCCAGTCGACTCTGCCTGATGATGTAGTTTGCCAGATCGATAGCTTGCTCGCAGGCGCGGGTCACGTTGAGGATCGCTGCGTCCTGGCGTGTGTAATCGGTGGCAAATGCCTCGCCGGCTTGTAGGTACTCGTCGCGTGCGCGCCGGATGCAGCGCTGGATGCTCTGCACTTTATTGATCATGACATCGGGCACCAATCTATCTGTCATACCGGGTAGGCCCTGCCACTCTCAAAGAACTGCTCTAGGATTTCGCGTCGCTCATCGTTGAGCTTTGCATACAGGGAGAGCGTTAGCATCTCAAACTCGTCGACGGCGTAGGCGTTGGCGCAAAAGATGCGCCGATCGGCTGCGACGACCTCTTTTCGAAGGACCGTGGAGACAAGGCGTAGGTTGATCAGATCGACCTCGCGCCCGAGACGCTGCTCCAACTCGAAGCGCAGCGGGCTCATAGCGAGTGAACCCGCTGCTTTGGCTTCGTCGTGGGGGAGCAGCAGCGCGATGTCGATATCGCTGTCCTGCCGTTCATCCCCGGTGCCGTACGAGCCGAGCAGGTAGATCGCTTGCGTCGCAGGATAGGTCGAGATGACCACCCTTCGAATCTCCTCTTTCGGGCAACAAGGTGCCGGTCGCCTGCCGTTATCCATACGTTCATTATACGTGGTTCCGGCAGGTTTTCCACGTCGCTGTACGCCACGTCCAGCCCGTCACCCGCAACGTCAGCTTGCGGCGAGACTTGATGGCGGCGATAATGGCATCAGTCCAGATCTCGACAGGAGGGTCCGTGTCCGATACGTTGACCTCACGCCGGCGGATGCTGGCGGCGATTCGCAATGAAGTCCCCGATCGGGTGCCGGTGGCGCCCGACATCTCGAATATGGTGCCGACGCGCCTGACCGGGCGCGGCTACTTTGCCGTCTACATCCACGAGGACCCACCGCTCTGGCAGGCCTATATCGACGCGGTGAAGATCTATGGGATCGACGGCTGGTTCACTTATGGGGGCGTGGAGTTGACCACAGCTGATGTCAGCGCAACGGAGCGTTGGGTCGTCGACACTGACGAGATGAAGATCAAGGAGGTGACGATTCACACACCCGCGGGCGACCTTGTCCAGGAGATCGCTTACTCGTCGCGGCAGCCGCCCTTCCTCATCAAGAAGCCCATCCGGGACATCGATCGCGACTGGCCAAGGTTTCGGCACCTCCTCGGGTCGATCGTCGCGGCGGACTATCGCCGCACCGAGGCTCAACGTGCAGCGCTGGGCGAATTGGGCGTGCTGGGTGGAAACGTACCCACGCCCGGGTTCCACATCTGGTCGGAGTGGTTCGAAGGGGGCGTTGAGACGCTGAGCTACTTGTTGGTTGACCGCCCGGCCCTGCTGGACGAGATCTTTGACCTGCACCACGATCGCCTGCTGCGCGAGCTCGATTATGCGCTGATGGCGGGGTTCGACTTCGTTCTCACGGGCGGCTCGGGATCGATCACGCTGGGGTCGCCGAAGCTCTGGCGCACCTATGCACTCCCGACACTGCAGGAGCTCTGCGAACGCTGCGCGGCGGCAGGCGTCCCGACGATGGTCCATTCCTGCGGCAAGCAGCGGGCGATGGTCGAGGCCTGCGCGCGCGAGACGGCGCTGAATTGCATCAATCCGTTGGAGATCCCGCCGATGGGCGACGTCACGTTGGCGGACGCCAAGCGTATCGTCGCGGGCACGCAGCTCTCGCTGATGGGCAATTTGCACACGACCGACGTGATGCTCAGGGGCACGCCCGAGCAGGTACGGGAGGCCTCGCGCAAGGCCATTGACGACGCGGCGGCAGGTGGCGGGTTCATCCTCTCCACAGGGGATCAGTGCGGTTGGGCCACGCCTGACGAGAACATCCTCGCGATGGTGGAGACGGCAGAGACGTATGGGAGGTATGACTGAATCTGCCTTGCCCTGCGGGGGCCTCGGAAGCCCCCGCAGGGTGGGCAGACTTGATGCTATCCTTGCTGCCGGCGATCCGGGTCGTCCTTGTGGATGTCGACGATCGGATCGACCGGGGGGAGTTCCGGTAGGGTCGCTTTGGCCTCTCGAGCGCCCGCGACCATCGGGTCGTAGACGTCCTCGAGGCCCAGCACCGTCAAGCGTTCGCGCGTGGGCCAGCCGGTCTTGACGTCCCAGCCGCGCAGCCTGAGGTACTCGTCCATTACGGGATCGAACTGTGCCCGGTCGAGTGCCATGCGCTCATGGGTCTCGGGATTGAGCCAGTTCTCGTCGTATTCGAAGGCGGGCAGGACGCGCTCATCCATCGCTCGGTCACGCCCGAAGTGGCGCACGGTGATCGCGCGCTCCAGGTTGAGCACCCGCTCGGCTGCACGGCTGAACTCAGCATCGTCCCAGTCGACACCGGTGCCGGCGGCGAAGAGGTGCGCCTCGGTCTCAGGTCCGTCGATGTCACCGACCTTGACGAAGTGATCATCGGTGTGCCGGCTGTAGATGAGGGGGAAGACCTGGTCGTCGGTGGAGAGGCAGTCCTTGATCACCGAACGCAGGCCATGGAAGGCGGCGGGTAGGGCCTTGCCCTCGTAGCCGCTCCAGGGGTCGAGGGTATCGGCGCGACCGTAGACGCGCTCCCCGATGGCGCGCATATGGTCCCACGTCATAGGATGGTCGCCGCGCCCCATAAAGCCCCAGGGTCCCCGGTGCATCACATTCTGGACGTAGCCATGGGTGCTACTGGCGGGGTCACGGGTATCCATTGCCCAGTGGAGGGCGCTGACGATCCAGAAGGGGTAGACGATGTGGTTGGTGAAGCAGGCGTGACCATCCCAGTGTCCCGCATAGCCCCAGCCGGTGTAGTAGCGGCGCATGATCTCCTCACCCAGGCCGAGCTGCTGCGCGGCGCGCCATCCACCCTCGGCGAAAGCATCCCCGATACCCTGGCGATAGGCCATGCTGTCGAGCAGGGTCACCCAGAAGTCATTGGAGTTCCAATCCATCGGCACGCCCTCGATCTCATCGATCAGGCCCTGGGCCTGGCAACTCCGCAGCCACGGCACGATGCCGACGAGGATGTCCCAATGGTTGAGGCCGAGGCGGTTGGCGTGCATGTTGATCTCCAGCGTGCCGTGGATGCCCAGATCCCACTCGTAGAGTGTCCCTCGTCCACCGCCGAAGAGACCACTGACGCAGCCGATGACACCGGACCACTTCTGGTCAAAGTGGCGACCCTGGGCGTTGCGGATCTCGGTACGACACGGCGTCACGCAGTACTGGGTGCAGGGGACCAGACGTGCTGTACCGCCGCCCTCCCGGGCAAGCTCCTCGTTGATCCGCGCCATACGTTCCTTCATACCGCGCAGGTTCTGCACGGCCTTCACGACATCGCCGAAGATCGTCTTCAGGCGCTCAGGGTGGGCGATGGCGACCTCACCGGTGCCGATGACGGTGATCGCCTTCAGCTTCTTGTGGCCCATCACGGCGCCGAAACCTCCCTGACCTGCCACCGACGTGCTTCCGGTGTGGATGGTGGCGATGCGGGAGAGCTTCTCGCCGGCGACACCAATCGTCAGGGTCTTAGCGCCTCGTCCGTCCTCTGCCTCGATCATGTCCTGGGTGACCAGGGTATCCTTGCCCCACAGGCCATCCGCTGGGAGTAGGCTGACGCGGTCGTCCTGGATCAGGACGCGCACGGGCGTCTCGCCGGCGCCGGTGATCACGACGGCATCGTAGCCGGCGCGCTTGAGTTCGTGACCCCAACTCGCACCGATATTGGCACGGGTGAACCAGGTGTAGGGATCACCTTGGGGGCCGAAGGTGCAGATCGCGGTGCGGCCCGAGTAGGGTGAGCGTGCACCGGTCAGGGCGCCCGGCACGATCATCAGGGGGTTGCGGGCGTCGAAGCAGTCGACGGGCTCGGGAACCTCGTCCCAGAGGATCTTGGCGGCGATGCCGCGGGCGCCGATGTAGTCGGGAATGTAGGGATCGGTCGGCTCGGCCCAGATGCGACCATCGGAAAGGTCGATACGGAGGATGCGGTTGCGCCACGCATGGGTGGGGGCGAAGTGTTGAAGGGTGACGGTTCTACTGACCACGGTGCGAATCTCCTTTGTCTCTGATGTTGAGTTCCATGTAGTACTCGGGCTCGGGCGGGAAGTCGGCGATCCGGTCACGTACCTGCTCTCGCACGATGTGGAAGCCCATCGACCGGTAGAGAGCGACGGCACGAGGGTTGGCCAGCTGGACCGTGAGGCTGACGATGGGCGGCCCAACCTCGCGTGCCATCTCGAGCAGGCGCATCATCAAGGCGCGCCCCAACCCCAGACCACGGGCATCCTCGCGGAGGCAAATACCGAAGACGCTGGTGGGACTTTCGGCTGCTTTCCACCGGTACCAATTGTAGCCGATGATCTCGCCAATGTCGTTTTCGGCCACGACGCAGACGAAGGTCGGCGATGTAGCCTGTGCAGCTGTACGATCGGCGTCCTCGCGTGTGAGGCGAGGCGGGCAATAGAAGCGCCACGTCGCTCGCGGCAGCGTAGCATAGAGATCGCCGAGTGCCTTACGATCGTTAGGTGAGAGGAGCCGCAGGGTCACCCTGCGGCTGTCCTTGAGGGTCGCCGTCACAGGTGGAAAGCGACGCTGGTCGGCCATCCGCATAGATTCCTCGTGAGTTTATCCTACCCGTGCCGTGACACAGACGTCGTCGGTCGGTGTCGGTGTGTGGATTCAGTCCGCAGCGGCGCTACGGAATGCGCGGCTTAGCCAGGATCTCACGGATCTCGAGATCGTGGAAGGTGCGGGGGTAAGCCGGCTTGCAGACGATGGCCGTGTCGGCACCGCCGCCCGTGCCTGCCACGCTGATCACCTCACGGGTCATATCGAGAAGGCCGGCATCTGCCGCCATCAAGAGGCACTCGACGGCGACCTTCATGCCCTGTGAGAAGCGGTAGAGCGTATCGCGGACGATCTCCTCAGGCGCACGTCCGCCGTGCTTCTCGGTGAAGGCTGCGCCGACGCCGTCACCCAGGGCGTGGAGGCCGGTGTGGACGACGACGCCGAGCTCGAGGAGATCGGCTCGCTCCTCTGCGGTCATCGGCCAGCCCAGGTCCTCGAAGCTGTGGCATAGCGTGACGGCGATCACCTTGATACCCAGCGGTGCCAGGATGGCGTGCGCCTTCTTGGCCGTGTTTCCATGGGATGAAGCCACAACGACGTGCCGGATGCCCAGCTGCTCCGCGCGTTCCTTGACGGCCTGCAGCGTGGCTCCCGTGTTCTGCTCTCCACCTTTTTCGAACAATAGCGTCCTGATCTCCATGCGTGCACTCCTGTTCTTTCCGGGCGATCCGACTCGGGTCGAGATCTGTCGTGCTCTGGGACGAATCGCGGCTATCCTTTTGTTCCGACCGAGGCCTCGAACAACGTCGAGTCCTCATAGGCGCGCATTGCGTAACGCTTGAGAGATGCCGGCACAAAGAGCGCGTCACCTCGCCCGATCGCCTCGCTTCCACCCTCCCATACCAGGTCAACGCGACCCTTGGTCAGCAGGAGGATCGCCGGGCTATCATCGCGCTTGACGATGTGTTCGGTCCCCGCCGCCAACGACCAGCGCCGGATCTCGAATTCCGCGGCGGGGGTCTCATAGACCGTGCATGCGTCACCGATCGCCCTACCGGTCAGAGGTGTCGGTCGCTGCGGCGTGGCATCCATGATCTCAAGTAGGGTCTCGGCATCCTTGAACTTCGGCGTTAGGCCCACCCGGACG
>CAZYYC010000232.1:0-6945 GCA_964650935.1 uncultured Anaerolineales bacterium | reverse complement strand
CTCTTCGGTGGGGGCAGGGGGCTCGGAAGCACCTCCACACCCAACAACCATGGCCGCAATCAGGACTGCGACCATTACATACATGAGCTTGCGCAACATGGATTCATTCCTCCTGCAACGTAATTAGTGTTGATCTGCTGACTTACAAGCTGTGAGTATCTTCTGAATTATCTACGTGCTGCCCATCACCTCCTCTCCGGACAAACTTCAGCAGTATGACACCAACCCACGATTCACGCAACCGGCACGATGTCCATAGGAATTACGAGGCGCTGCGGTGCCAGGTCGCTCCCAGAGGCCATCCGACGAATCAGTAAGCGCATGCCCTGCTCTCCAAGGGTCTCGCCGGACTGCAGCGCATAGGCCACCAGCGACATCTGCTCACGCCCAAGCGCATGATGACTGATCGCGGCAACGTCCACACCCAACTCCTCAGTGCCGGGACTGTCACGCCCTTCGATCACGGCGCGCATCAACTCGTTCTTGATCTTCATCATATCGATATTCATCTGCTGCGCGACGAAGAGGTTGATGGCGATCATCGCCGTGATGTCATCGCGACGCAGGTGATCGAAGAGCCGCAAGTGGCTTGAGGGCATCCGATTCACCGTCGCCGGGGAGAGATTATCATAAACATCCAAACAGACCAGGTCCTCATCATAACCGAGCCCGGCCTCATCCAAAGCGCGCTGATATCCCTGAACCCGCGCGTGAACACTGCTGACCTTGACCTCGTGTCCCGGGAAAATCGCGATGCGACGATGGCCCTTGGCGATCAGGTGGCGGGTCAGAGCATAACCGGCGCCCTCGTCGTCGAAGACCACCCAGTCGGTGTCATATTCTCGATAGTAACGATCCAACAGGACCAGAGGAAAGCGTTGGTCCTGGAGCTCGCGATAGAGCTTCGCATCAGCGAAACGTGACCGCGGAAAGATCAGGATACCATTGACCCCGGTCTCAATCGCGTTTCGAATACGAAGCGCTTCACGTTCCTCGGCGTCGATACCGACGACCTCCAGCTGCAGTCCCTCGTGCATCGCCACGCGTGTCGCACCGATGAGGACCGAGGTGACATAGGAGTCGGCAAACGTGGGCATGCAAAAGGCGACTCGGCAGCAGGTCTCACCATCACTGGATTCATCATCGCACTTCACGAAGCTCCCGCGCCCTTGCTGCCGTTCGATCAAGCCGTCGCGTTCCAGCAGATCCATGGCCTTGATGACCGTGATGCGACTTACCCCGTAATCCTGCACCAGCCGCCGCTCAGAGGGCAGCACATCCCCCGGGTGAAACTCACCCGCGCGGATCCGGTCCTGGAGCGACGAATAGACTTGGTAGTACCTGGGCAAAGGATCTCTGGGATCAACGCTGAACTGAGCCATAGAAACTAGCGCACATCCGATCAACTATGGATATATGGACATGTGGATATATCCAGTAGTATAAACAAGTTCAGGGGGCTGTCAAGAAGCGTAGCCTGATTGTTCTCCTCATCATGTCAAACTTCCATTGCAGCCCGGCTTTGACGTCGACCTGGACTTCTCTCCAATTGTCATTACCATAGTTGAGGATCCGATATATCTCCCAAGGAGTCCTTATGCTACCGAGCGTCGATTTCTGTGGTTTCGAGGTGACGCGTCTCATCATCGGGGCTAATCCCTTCGGCGGATACAGCCACCAATCGCCGCAGCGCGATCAGGAGATGCGCGCCTACTACACCGTGGAGCGCATCCATGAGACCTGGGCCCGCGCCGCTGCGGCCGGCATCAACACGATGATCACCAACAACGAGACGCCGCACGTCCTGGACGCGGTGCGCACCTACCGCGAGGCAGGCGGAAGCCTCCAATGGATCGCGCAGGTGAACTTGCGTGAGAAAAAGGATATGGCCCTGGCCATCGAGGAGGTCGCGCGGATCGGCTGCCAGGCGCTCTATTTCCATGGCGCGCTCGTTGACGAGGCGTACCGCACCCAAGATGCGGAGACCCTCCGCACATGGTGCAAGACCGCCCGGGCTCACGGGATTCCCGCCGGCGTCGCCGGGCATGCGCCCGAAGCCCACCTGTGGGTCGACACGCTCGGCGTCGCGGACTTCCACGCCGTCTGTTTCTTCAACTGCGGCAGTCTGCACACTGGGGGAGGTGAGAAGTTCCACCTGGAGGATGTCTTCCGCGCCACCGAAGTCATTCGCCAGATCCACAAGCCCTGCATCGGCTACAAGATCATGGGCGCGGGACGCCTCGACCCCCGGATGGCCTTTGAATACGCCTTCGGCGCGATGAAACCCGCCGATGTGGTCAACGTCGGTATGCACCGTGGGGATCACGACGCGATGGTCGAGCAGAACGTGGCCCTCGTCGAGGAGCTCTTGGGAAGTTAGGGCCATCGTTCTCGCTCGAGCATCATCTCGAGCAGGGTGATCATCTCACAGGCGCGCTCCTCCCACATCGTGAGCGTGGAGAGCCAGCGATCCGCGGCGGAGTAGACGTCCTCGTCAGATCGCGGCGTATCGAGGAGTTCACGCAGATCCTCAGCCTCCCCACGGTCGAGCTGTAGGAGCATGCGCAGGATAGCCATGGGGCTATAGCCTGCCCGCCGCAGCATGCGGATGACGCGCAACCGACCGATCTCCGCAGCACCGTAACGCCGGTAACCGTTAGCTGGGTCGCGCGGCACGTGCACGAGTCCATTGCGCTCCCAACTCCGCAGCCTGTCGCGCGACACACCGAGCAATTCGGCCGCCTCACCGATGCGCAGCTGCACCGGGGTAGCGTCCGACGCCACGCCCTGCGCCCAGCGCTGCAGTAACCTGACAGCGCTCTCTGCAAGCGCCCTTTCGGCCTGGACCACGGCAAGCAGTTCATAGGCCTGCTCCAGAGCGCCGCCCAGATCTCCCGAGGCTGCGCGCTTGACGGCAGCGACGGCAGCACGACGGATGGGGCGTCCGGGCCACGCACCGACGAAGGCCTTGCGCGCCAGCCGTAGTTGATCGATGTGCGCCTCGGTGAATTGCCGGTATCCGGAAGGAGATCGGGGAATAGGCGGCAGCAACCCCCAGGCTTCGTAAAGGCGCACCGTATTGGGGTGGACGCCGACCGCCGTCGCCACCTCGGAGGTACGCAGAGCGCGCCGCCGCTTCACCGCACCTCCTCCGGCAAGGCGTACCATGCCGCGACGACCTGCGCACGCGTCTCGCCCAACGATCCTGCGGTACGAATCACAACGTGGGCTCGGGCGACCTTCTCCGCCTGAGGGGGCTGGGCTTCAATTCTGATCAGCGCGGTCTCACGGCTGAGACCACGCAGGCGCATCAGCCGATCGAGCTGATCAGCCTCGGGACATGTGGTGACCCAGATCGCATCATACGCCTCGGCCATGCCGCTCTCCAGCAGCTTAATCGCCTCCACCACAACCACCCGCGCCGTCGTCGTCGCGATCCGCTCATCAACGGCACGAATGACGGCGGGATGGACCAGGGATTCTAGTTCCTTGAGCGCTTCGGGGTCGGCAAAGACGATGGTCCCCAAGGCTTGGCGGTCAATCTGTGGGCACGTCGCGCCCGAAGCCAGGATCTCGGGCCCAAAGGCCTCGATCACCGGCCGGTAGGCGCTCCCGCCCGGCGACATGACGTCGTGGGCGACCTCGTCGGCATCGATGCGTTCGGCGCCCAGAGCCTCCAGCATGCGTCCCACCGTCGACTTGCCGGTGGCGATATTGCCCGTGAGCCCGATGCGGTAGGGCAGTTGATCGGTGTGAGCAGCCCCGCCCACGCCGTCTGAGGCGCCCACGCCGTCCGAGGCGCTCACGCCGTCCGAGGCGCTCACGCCGTCTGAGGCGCTCACGCCGTCTGAGGCGCTCACGCCGTCTGAGGCGCCTCGGCCACCCGCGCCCACTCCTCAAGCAGACGATTCACTTCGACTTCGATGCGTCGGTACTCCGCGCCAAGCTCGGCCACCCGGGAGACATCCTGATCGTATCCGGCGGCATCCAGCTCGCCGGCGAGCTCCTGCATCCGCGCCTCAAGGCGATGGATCTCCGTCTCCAGCTCATCCAGCCGGGCCTGCTGACGGGCCAAAGCTCGCTCGCGCACTCGGCGCGCGCTCCGCTCGGCCTCCCGCTGGGCTCGCGCCTCGTCCTCGACCTGCTGCGCACGGTGGGGGGCCTGGCGCGACATCTCGTGCCAGGTCTCATAGGCTGCATAGCCCTCCCGAAATACGTGCAGCTGACCTTCGCCGATAGCCCATACCTGCGTGGCGATCTCGCGAACGAGATAGCGGTCGTGGCTGACCATCAGAATCGTCCCTTCAAAGCTCAACAGCACCTCCTGGAGCACCTCCTGAGAAGCGATGTCCAGATGGTTGGTCGGCTCGTCGAGGAGCAGGAAATTGGCCTTTGCCAGAGAGAGCATCGCGATGGCCACACGGGCTCGCTCGCCGCCGGAGAGCACCGCAACGTCCTTGAAAACATCGTCCCCCCGAAACCCGTAGCGTGCCAGGAAGTTGCGGGTCTCGGCGACCGAGCCCATCCCCGCATCGAGCAGCGTCTCCAGGACGGAGCTGCCCGGCATGAGATGATCCTGAACCTGCGCAAAATAGCCGATACGCACGGCGGATCCGATCCGAACCCGGCCCTGCAGGGGACGCAGCCGGCGCAGGATCGTCCGCAGCAGGGTCGTCTTGCCCGAGCCGTTAGGGCCGACCAGAGCCACACGCTGTCCGCGCCGAATCTCGACCTCGGGGACACGGACCAGAGCCCGACCGGGCTCGTAGCCGGCCTCAAGGTCGTAAAGACCGAGCACGAGGTCTCCGCTTCGGAGCGTCGTCTGAAGGTTGACGTGGATCTGCTGAGCCTCAACAGGACGCGCCACGAGCGACTCGCGACGCAAGCGCTTCAACCGCCCCTTGGCTTCGGCGGAGCGTTGTCCGGCCATGTAGCGGCGGATATAGGCCTCGGTCTGCTCAATATGACGCTGCTGCGCCTCATATTCGGCACGCTGTCGGGCGCGGCGCTCAGTCCGCTGCACGGCGTAGGCGCTGTAGTTGCCGGGATAGGAGGTCAGTTTACCCTGGGCCATCTCAAGGACCCGCGTGGCAATCGTATCGAGGAAGGCCCGATCGTGCGCGACAACGATCATAGCGCCACGCCATATCCGCAACTGGCCCTCCAGCCACTCGATCCCCTCGAGGTCGAGGTGGTTGGTCGGCTCATCGAGTAACAACACATCAGGCTCCTCGAGCAGCAGCCGGGCTAACAACGCGCGCGTCTTCTCTCCACCGCTCAGATGGTCCGTCGGTTGATGAAACTCGTCTTCCGAGAATCCCAACCCACCCAACACCTGTCCGATGCGGGCCTCAAAGGTAAAGCCTCCCGCACGATCGAAGGCCTCCAGTTCACGCCCATAACGCTCAATCGCGCGGGTGCGCTCCTCTTCATCCGGCGTCGCCATCAGCGCCTCGAGGCGCCGGAGCTGCGCCTGTCGTGCCCTCAGGCCCGCAAAGACAGCCTCCATCGCCTCCCATAGCGTTCCCTCTGCCGAGAAGTCAGGGGACTGCGGGAGATAGCCCATGCGGCACTCGCGGCTGAGGCTGACATCGCCGGCATCCGATTCAAGCAGCCCCGCGAGGATATCCAATAACGTGCTCTTTCCGCAGCCGTTATCGCCCACCAACGCGACCCGCTCACCATCATTGAGCGCCAGGGAGAGATCAGCGAAGATCTCATCCGCTCCGAAGTACTTCGCCAGATTGGATGCAGTGAGTATGGCCATACCATACGGGATTATACCAGATCGAGGATAATCGATTACAATCAAGGAGGGCAGCAGATAATGGATGCTTGACGCACAACGAGGAGTCGATGCTCATGGAAGCCGTTACCGTCACACTGAATCCGGCACTCGACCTGACCATCCACGTTGACCACCTACAGCTCAACGCGGTCAACCGCGGCCAAGGTATGCAACTCGACGCAGGCGGGAAAGGCGTCAACGTGGCCTCATGCCTCGCCGACGCCGGGCACACGGTGGCCGTCACCGGATTCCTGGGGGATGCGAATCCGACACGCTTCGAAGAGCTGTGCTCGCAGAAGGACATCACCGAGGCCTTTATCCGCATACCCGGTTCGACACGCACAGGCATCAAGATTGTGGATCACGCAGAGCAGACGACGACAGACATCAACTTGCCCGGCCTCACACCACCACCGACTGCGACCTCGGCACTGATCTCCGTGTTGGATGGGTGGGCCTCCACGTGCCCATGGTTTGTCTTTTCCGGCAGCCTGCCGCCCGGACTACCCGCCGACACTTACGCGACGCATATTGTCCGTCTGAGAGCTCAGGGCAGATCTGTAGCCCTCGATACAAGCGGTGCGGCCCTGGCGGAGGGCGTACGGGCCGGCCCGACGATCGTCAAGCCCAACCTCCATGAGCTGCAGCAACTGATCGGAGAGACCTTGGCGACGCTCCCTGAGATCGAGCGAGCCGCACGGACGTTGCTCGACTATGACATCGCCCTGGTCGTCGTATCGATGGGCGAGGAGGGTGCCCTGTTCGTCGATGCAACCGGTTCGTGGCAGGCCATCCCGCCGCGAGTCGTAGCGAAGAGCAGTGTCGGCGCGGGTGATGCGCTGGTCGCGGGCCTCGTCGCATCCCACATTCGCGCCCTCGACCGTCCGTCTTCGGCGCGGCTGGCGACCGCGTTCGCAGCGGGAGCGGTCACCCGTGTGGGCCCTCACCTACCGGACCCAGACGTACTCAAGGCCTATGCTCAACAGGTCGATGTACGGCCCCTGCACGGCACCCGTGCTTGATGGGACCATGTTACGCGCTATAATGCCTAGAGATAGTCTTAACCCCCGTGCGTGAAAGTAAGCTGACGAACCGTGAGTAGTGTCCACTTCCTGATCGGCAAGACCCTAGGTAAGTACCAGGTCCTTGAGCACATC
>CAZYYC010000231.1:0-7032 GCA_964650935.1 uncultured Anaerolineales bacterium | reverse complement strand
GTAACGAGTTGCCGAGCAATCCACCGAATCACTCGTCACTCGTTACGCGTCACTCGTTACCCATCACGGAGGTTCCTATGCCCATCAAGTGGAAGAAGACCCTGATCTCGTTTGAGCGTTTCGAATCCGCCGGCGCCTTTGACGTGACCGGCGACGGCAAGCCGAACATTGTGTCCGGCGGCTGGTGGTATGAGACGCCCGACATCGCGACGCAGCACCGCATCGGCGACGTGAGGGCCGAGGGCGAGTACTACGACGACTTCTCGACGATCCCGATGGACGTGAACGGCAACGGGCGGCTTGATTTCGTCACCGGCGGCTGGTGGGGCGATACGCTCCGCTGGCGCGAGAACCCCGGCGACCCGTCCAAGGCATGGCCCGAGCACGTGATCGCCCACACCGGCAATGTCGAGACGACCCGCGCGTGGGATGTCGACGGCGACGGGCGACTGGAACTTGTGCCCAACACGCCCGGTGGGCCACTCGTCATCTACAAGCTGGTGATCGACGCCGCAGGAAGAGGCACGGGCGAGTTCACGGCCCATACCCTCTACCCGCAGGCCCAAGGGCATGGCCTGGGCTTCGGCGACGTCAACGGCAATGGGCGGGGCGATTTCATTCTGAACAACGGCTGGCTGGAGGCGCCCGAGGATCCCTACAGCAGGACGTGGGTCCTGCACCGCGATTTCGACCTGGGCGGCGTGGCCGGCATACCGGTGCTCGTGGTGGACGTCAACGGCAACGGCGTCAACGACCTGATTGTGGGCAACGGGCATGGCTACGGCCTCGACTGGTGGGAGCAACGCGTAGGTGACGGCGGCGCCCGCACGTGGGTGAAGCACCCCATCGACCCCTTCAACGCGCAGTATCACGACCTGCAGTGGGTCGACCTCGACGGCGACGGTGTCTGCGAGCTGGTCACCGGCAAGCGCTACCGTGCCCACTGCGGCAATGACCCGGGCTCTCCCGACGACGTCGGCATTTACTACTTCAAGTGGACGGGTGAGGGTTTCGCGAAGCAGGTCATCGACTACGGCCCTCCGGGACAGGGCAAGGGCTGCGGCATCGCCTTCGCTATCGCCGACATCACCGGCAACGGCAAGCTCGACCTCGTCGCCCCCGGGAAGGATGGCCTCGTGTTATATGAGAACCTTGGCGACTGAGAGCTGAGATTTGGGATTTGTCGATGTGCAGATTTGCCCATCCGGAGGTTTCCTATGACAAAAGTCGCGATTATCGGCGCCGGCAGTATCGTCTTCTGCAAGACACTGATTCTGGATATCCTGGCAACGGAGGGGCTGGAGGACACGGAGTTCGCGCTGATGGCCCCCAGCACGCGGCGCACGCCACAGGTCGAGGCGTTCGTCAAGGAGGTCATCGCGGTCAACGATCTGCCCGCGAAGGTCTGGATCACCACGGACCAGCGCGAGGCGGTCAGAGATGCCGATTACGTGATCGCCACCTTCCAGATTGGGGGCCTCGAGGCCTACACACACGACTACAAGATCCCACTCGCCTACGGCGTCGACCAGTGCATCGGCGACACGCTGGGGCCGGGCGGCATCTTCCGAGCGCTGCGCAGTATTCCCGTCATGATGACGTTGGCGCACGATATGGAGGAGCTATGCCCGGGCGCCACGCTGCTCAACTACGTCAACCCGATGGCGATGGTCTCGTGGGCGCTCGGCAGGACCAGGGTGCCCTTCGTGGGCCTGTGCCACGGCGTGCAGACCACGATGGACCTGATCTCGGGCTATGTGGGGCTGCCCAAGGATGAGATCGACTACCTCTGCGCCGGGATCAACCATATGGGGTGGTTCCTCAAGCTGGAGCACGAGGGGCGCGACCTCTACCCGCTCCTGCGGGAGCGATTCGAGCAGCCCGAGTACTACGTCAACGAGAAGGTGCGCGGCGAGGTCTTCCGCCAGTTCGGCTACTTCATGACCGAGTCGACGGGCCATCTGGCGGAGTACGTGCCGTGGTTCCGCAGCAGCCGGAAGGCACTCGATCTCTACTGCGACGAGCCGGGCTTCGGGGGCGAAAGCGGCGCCTACTACACCTTCAGCAAGTATGTGGCGGACAAGTACGCGGGCACTGAGCTGCTGGCGGATGAACCCCGGACGCTGCCGTCACGCTCCATCGAGTACGGTTCCTACATCGTCGAGGCGCTGGAGACCGGGCGGACCTTCCGGCTCAACGGCAACGTCATCAACGGCGGGATGATCACGAACCTGCCCGATGACTGCTGCGCCGAGGGGCCGATCTACGTGGACCGGCTGGGGCTGCACAAGACGGTTGTGGGCGACCTGCCGCCCCAGTGCGCGGCGCTCAATATGACGAACATCAACGTGCAGCGGCTCACGGTCGAGGCGGCGCTCAGCGGCGACCCCGAGCACATCGTGCACGCCTGCGCGCTGGACCCGCTCACGGGCGCGGTGCTAACGCTCAAGGAGATCCGGGAGATGGCGACGGAGATGCTGGCGGCGGAGGCCCCGTGGCTGCCGCAGTTCGCCGGCAAGGCCATCCAGCCTACGCCGACGGTGCAGATCCCGGCGGACGTCCGGCGAGCCGACGTGCCCGTCGACCCCGCGCTGGCGATCATGGCACGGTTTGGGGAGCTGGGGGGGTAACACAACAAGAGCAGCGGAGACGTATTACTAATGGCGGGTCGCATGGGCAGATTCGAGATCCTGCAGTTCGGCCTCAAACGGAAACACCTTGTACCGTCCCAAGGATAGAAGGAACTCCACGCGAGACATATCAGCGAGCTCGGCCGCGCGCCCAGAGGACAGGCGCCCGAGCTCATACAACTTGACTGCCGCTAACACTCGCAACTCACGTGCAAAGCTGACCGCATCGCTCTTTTCTGCCAGCAGCACCTTCTCGGGTATGTCCATCACGATCTGTCGGTTTGCCATAGGACCCCAATCTTCGCTACGATCAAACAGCCTGCTTCGTAATGCTTTCTACCAAGTCCACTCGACCCAAGAACCGAGGATACTGGAAGCATATCACCTAACTGGGAATCATCCAGCAGATCTCTTGCCCGCTCGAGCGCTCAAACGCTCAGTCCGTCCATCCGAGCTCGGCGATGCGGATGCCCTTGAGTGAGGGCATCAGGGCGGCGATGTAGGTCCGGCCCTCGTGGTGGATGATCTCCGGCGCAGCGACGGGCAGCGTGCCGACGAGATAACGGTCGTCGTCAACGCCGAAGTCGAGCGGATCGGACGAAACGTATTGCGTATTGAGGTTATCCGCACCGTAGCGCTGGTTGCGAAAGAGGACGTACTGACCGTCGTGCTCGACGACGTGTGGGCACTCGCAGTCACCGCCGTACCAGTCCGTCTGACCTGCGGCCCACCCTCCGGCGCTCACGATCACGGGGTCGCTCCACGTCAACCTATCGCGTGAGGTGCGGCAGAAAACCGCCGCCGCGGGCGTCGCCCCCTCCTGGTGTCCCGTGTAATAGCAGGTGTAGGTCCCATCGACCTTGAGCACCATCGCGTCGCGGCTGTTGCCGTAGGGCCCGGAGAAGAGCGCCGGCTGTCCATCGCGCACGTTGACGCGCTCAAAGACCTTGCCGTCCTCGCTGTGGGCCAGGCAGATCCGGCCCCAATCCCCGTAGAACATGAGGTAGAGACCGTCCTCGAAGATCACGTGCGGCGCCTGCAGCCCGCCGGGCGTCTCGCCGAGGTCCGCACGCGCCTCCATCGCGATGCCCAGCGGTTGCCAGTCCGGCGCCAGGAGGTCCGCGCTCTCCCAGCGGTAGAAGAGGCGCGTCTGCCCACCGCAGGCAGTGTAGCGGATGCAGGACCAGAGCTGCCACGTGCCGTCGGCTGCCTGCCAGACGGCGAAGTCCACCGGCTGCTGCTCCGGCGTGGTGTAGAGACCCAGGTCCGGGTCGCCCGCCACCTGCCACCATTCACTGATGATTTCGGGTCGCATCTGCTTCTCCCCTCTCACACGCCGATCATAGATGCAGCTAGGTCCCGCGGCCCCGTTCACTGAGATAACCGTGCCACAGGATCCGAGCCGCGACAGCACGCCAAGGTCGCCACGCTTCGGCAATGGCATCGATGTCCGGATAGCTTGGGACGTCCACCATCCCCCGTAGCTCCTGGATCGCCTTCGCCAACGCCAGATCGCCAGAAGGCCAGACGTCGGGCCGGCGTAGCGAAAAGAGCAGGTAAGTGTCCGCGGTCCAGGGCCCAATGCCCCGGATGGCGATCAGAGCGGCTCGCGCCTCGCCATCCGCCATCTGCTCAATCGTGCCCAAGTCCAGCACACCGTCAACGACCGCCTCAGCCAGCCCGCGCACGTAACCTGCCTTTTGACGGCTGAACCCCACCGCCTTCAACCTTGTGTCATCAAGCAGTAGGAGCGCCTCTGGCGTCACAGACCCCAGTCGCATGCGAAGCTTCTCGAACGCGGCACTTGCCGATTCGACAGACACCTGTTGGGCCAGGATTGCCAGCACGAGGCCGGGGAATCCGACAGGGTGGGTCCAGAAGGGTGGCAGCCCCCAGCGAGCAACAACGCCTCTCAGATCCAAATCGCGGCGCGTAAGCTCCTGCAGAGCGTCCGCAAAGCTCGCGTCAGTAAGCCTTAGTACGGCTCCCAAGCTACGCGCTCTCCCTTAGCAGCGCGAGCGGCTCACGCAAGCAGCACTCTTCGATCCGCCGCAGCCGCTTCTTCCTTAGATTCTGCTTCATCAGCCACCGGATGTCAGTCTCTCCAAGAGCTTGAGCCCTCTACTCCGGACCGCGGCGCTGCCGGTCGTGACACGGGACCGGATCGCAGCCACGACCCGCCGGCGGTGGTCCTCATCCCGCTCAGCGAGGTCCGCCAATGCCTGCATCGCGTTGACCTGCTGCTGGTAGTCTCCGTGAACCACAACATCCACCACTTCAGCGCGATGCGCAAAGAGCGGGTGGTTCTTGCGGATCAGGCCAAGCGTCCCGACGACCCTGCCATCGACTTCAGCGACAAGCTGGATGCCCTGCCCTGTCTCGTGCCGGTGGACGGCACCCTCAACACGGGCCCGCACGTCGTCGGTCGTGTTCACTGAGAAGCAGTGATCACGCAGGTGCTGAACATCGCGCAACTCAACCGGACGCACCACGACGCTAGCTCGTCGCATCTTGCTCCGCCTCCAGCTCATAGACCATCATGTCATCGCCGTCCTCGTCTTGACCGATCTGGCGCCACCCCCGACACGCATAGTAGCGCGTCAACTTAGGGGACTCGGTCCATAGGTAGAGCGCCCGATAGCCGGCGCGACGCATCTCATCCACGCAGCGATCGATCAAGCGTTCGCCGATGCCCTGGCGACGATGTGACTCCTTCACATAGAGCGTGATCAGCCACAGACCATCCCGGATACCGGCTCTATCATCTAGCACGATCAACGTCACGAACCCCACCAACGTCGTCCCCTGAAGCGCGATCAACGTCATCGGAAAGGCGTCGGAGCGGGCGCTGTCCCGGATCTCGTCGATCCAGACTTCATAGGGTCGATCCGGTGACGTGTGCCGCCACTGCTCATACTTAAGATCCCCGACCTCCTGCACATAGCATGGATGATCGGCAAGATAAGCCAACTGCACCTGGGGAAGACCTCGGTATGTCGTGTTCAACCGGACGCCTCCAAAGCGATCATCAAGGCCAACCATCCACTAGCCTACGCCGATACCTTCGCAGCTGCCCTGGCGACGCGAGAGGGTGCCCCCTTGATAATCGGCGATTCTGACTTCAGACAGCTGGTGGTCTGTTAAGGTGACGTTTGCACTTGTATCCTGAGCCGCAGGCCAAGAGCCTGCCCCGAGCATCGCCGAAGGGATCTCAGTCCCGCGAGGTCTAGATCCTTCACGCCTGCACTGCGTGGAGGCTCGTTCAGGATGACAGCTCCCAAGGATCAGGTTAGCTGAGCACTAGAGGACCAAGTCTCGGCTCGTTGGCCCATAGCCGAGTGAGCCCGGCACCCGTGACCTTGCGAGCGTCGCTCGTCCTCAGCGAGCGCTGAGCGCCAGCGCGGTCACGGCGGCAAGTTCCTGCAACCGCACGGGCTTGGTCAGCCAGGCAAAGAGCCGGCTCCCTTCGCTGAGTTGCGCCTGCTCCTCGGGCTCCAGGTACCCACTGACGACGATCACCGAGTGCGTATAGCCGCGCTCGACGAGGGCCTCGAGCAGCCGACCGATCCCCATCACCGGCATGATGGCGTCGCTGATGATCAAGTCGATCTCATCACCCTGCTCCGCCAACACCTCCAACGCCTCGCCCCCATGGCCGGCCTCCACGATGACATAGTTCAGCGACGTCAGAGCCGCCACCAACGCAGCACGCGTCTGAGCATTGTCCTCGACGACCAGGATCCGCTGCCCGGCACCGGCGGAGAGACCGTCGGAGAGCGCCTCAGCCGCGGCGCCATCGGCTGTCTCCACCAAAGCAGGGAAGTAGAGGACGACCGTGGTCCCCTCACCGACGTGGCTCGCGATATCCACCTCGCCACCGTGCTGTTTCACAATACCGTAGATCTGAGCCAGGCCCAGACCGGTCCCTGTCCCCTTGGTCGTGAAGAAGGGTTCAAAGGCCTTGTCGAGCACCTCCGGAGACATCCCCAACCCGGTATCTCGGAACGCTAAGCGGACCCAAGATCCCGGAAGCATGCCCGGCAGCGGTGCTGCAGCATCGTCGTCGAAGGCCAGCTCCTGAAGCGAGATCCGGATCGCACCACCTTGGGGCATCGCATCGCGAGCATTCGTCGCAAGGTTCATCAAGACCTGTTGGATGCGTGTCGGATCGGCATCGATGCGCAGGCGACCCTCGTCATAGGTTAAGTCGATCTCGATACTCTCCGGCAAGGTGCGCTCCAGCAGCTTGATCTGCTCCTTGAGGAAGGGGACCAGATCCATCGGCCGGCGTTCGAGCGCGGAACGGCGGCTGAAGTCCAGAATCTGCTGAATCAGATCGCTGGCACGATGGGCCTGCTCCTGCACCACCTTCAGGTGTCGCTGCACTTCAGGGACCTGGCTT
>CAZYYC010000230.1:0-7052 GCA_964650935.1 uncultured Anaerolineales bacterium | reverse complement strand
TTCCATCAGGCGGAGCTGGTGCGCGCGCTCCATCGGCAGGGGTTCAGCCTGATCGAGCTGGGCGGTGACTTGGCGATGTTCATGCCACAGACCTTCGCACCCTCGCAGGTTGGGGCCCTGCGCGCGCTCCGGGATGAGCTGGGCCTGACCTACACGGTGCACCTGCCGCTGTGGTCGGTGGAGCCCTCCACGCCGCTCCGGTCCGTCCGCGAGGGCTCGGTCCGCGCGCTGGTGGACTGCATCATGGCAACGCAGCCGCTGGATCCTCAGGTCTACGTGCTTCACGCCACCGGCGCCCTGGCATCCGAGTTCTCCGCGATGGCGCTCCCCGCGGTGGGCAAGGGCCTGATCCTGCGGCAGTTTCAGCAGGCAGCCATGCAGAGCCTGCAGATGATCCTGGCTACGACCGGCCTGCCGAGCCGGCGGCTGGCGATCGAGACGGTCGAGTTTCCGCTCGATCTGACGCTGGAGATGGCCGAGGCCCTCGATCTCTCCGTCTGTCTGGACGTCGGTCATGTGCTCTCGGGCTTCTCGGGGCCGTTTGACCTGCTCGAGGCGGTGGATTTGATGGGCGATCGTCTGGCGGAGATTCACCTGCACGACGCGCACCGTCCGCCCTCCGCCGATGCCGTCGTCTATGGACGTGACCACCAGCCGTTGGGCACAGGTGACCTGGATGTGGGCGAGTTCCTCGACACCGTGGTTGCGGCGGGTTTCGACGGGCCTGTGATCTTCGAGCTTAAGGTGGAGGAGGCGCGCGCGTCGCTGAATGTCGTACGGCGGGTGCGTCCGGGGTTAGTGTAACGGGGCATCCCGCCCAAGGGCGAAGCCCGAGCGGCCTCGGGACGGCGGCCTTGGGCGGTGGTCTGATGGGGTAGGTGGTAGTGCAGCCCCTTGAAGTCTATCGAGGCGAGCTGTGTTGCGGCGTGCGCCGTCCGTGATAGACTTAAGCTGATGCGACATCCCATGCTCGTCCACGCGCATCCACCGAGGACACGGCGACCTACCCTCCGCCCACAGCGGTGGGGCTCATAATAGCGTTAGTGATGGAAAGGACTTAACGGATGAACGAGAACCCACGTGTACCCACGGTAGAATTGGGCGCCACCGGCGTGACGGTGAGCCGCTTGGCGTTGGGGGGCTTCCACCAGCTGGAGATCTCATCTGAGATCGTTCACCAGGTGGTCGATGCCTTCCTTGAGGTGGGGGGGACTTATATCGAGACGGCTCGCAGCTACGGCAGCGGCGCGTCGGAGACGAAGCTCGGACAAGCTTTGGCAGGGCGCCGCGATCAGGTCGTCTTGGCCAGCAAGAGCGGTGCACGCGACGGTGAGACGATCCGGCGCGATTTGGAGACTTCGCTCGAGCTCCTGGGCACCGATCACATCGAGTTCTACTTCTTCCACGGGGTCAACACCCTGGAGGAGCTCGACACGATCACGGGCAAGGGCGGCGCGATGGAGGCCCTGCTCAAGGCCCGCGACGAGGGGCTCATCACGGGAATGGGTTTCAGCAGCCATCGCCCCCCGGAGCTCTATCTGGAGGCGATCCGACGCATCCCGCTCTCGGTCATCCTGATCTGGGATAACTACCTGGAGGAGCAGTGGATCCCCGAGATCCAGCAGCAGGTCTACCCTCTGGCGCGCGAGAAGGGTGTCGGCATCACGGCGATGAAGCCGCTGGCCGATGGTTTCCTCTATCGCTCACCCGAACCCGCGTTGCGCTATGCGTTCGGATCGGGCTCCGAGGTGTTGGTCTGCGGCATGAACCGCGTCGAGCACGTCTATGAGGCCGCGGCTGCGCTGGCGAAGGGGGCCGCCGATGAGGAGGAGCGTGCGGCGATCCTGCGCGATGCCCCCGAATTGGGAGACTACGTCTGCCGTCAGTGCGGTGGGTGCTCGGAGGCGCTGATGGCGCTCTTCCGGTTGGAGGGCTACGTCGACCGGCAGATGATCGACTACCTGCCCCACGATCCGGCGGACTATGCATTGCGGCTGTGGCTGGCTCATTGGTTCGATTTGACCGAGACGGCACGGCGCAGGTATGCCGAGGCCGGCTGGGACGAGGCGGCGCTGGTGGCAGAGGCCAAGGACGTCGTGTGTCCCTATGACATCGACGTGGCCCGCAAGGCCACCTTTGCCCTGGCGAAGCTGCGTGGTGACAAGCTGAACGTCCTGTAGCGATGGCCAGATCACAACGACTAGAGGACCGGCTCGCTGCCCTGGGTGAGCTGCGGGCCGATCCCACCTCTGAGGCGACGCTTTCGGAGCTACGGCGGGCGCTGGGCTCCAAGACCAGCATGGTTGCCGGACGTGCAGCCGAGATTGTGGGCGAGTTTCTGCTCTCCGATCTCGAGCCCGACCTCGTCGAGGCCTTTGAGCGCTTCATGAACAACCCCACGAAGGTTGATCCCGGCTGCATCGCCAAGACGGCGATCGTTGAGGCGCTCTACAGGCTGGAGGCCTACCGGCCGGACCTCTACTTGCACGCCATCGGGCATGTGCAGATGGAGCCGGTCTGGGGCGGGCGCGAGGACACGGCGGCCAAGCTGCGGGGCCTTGCAGCGCTCGGCTTGGTGCGCATCAACACGCCCAACGTGATGCTGCTCCTGGCGCAGCTGTTGGCCGACCCTGAGTCCGATGCGCGGATCTCCGCCGCGCGTGCCATCGGCTACTCCGGCGTGGAGGCGGGCGTCCCGCTGTTGCGCTTCAAAGTGCTCAGCGGTGATGAGCACCCCCAGGTGATGGTGGAGTGTTTCATCGCGCTCATGCAACTGGACCCCGAGGCCTCACTCGCCTTCGTCGCAGGGTTCCTGCACAGCGAGAACCGCGCGGAGCAGGAGGCTGCCGCCGTGGCGCTGGGTGAATCACACCTGGTGCAGGCGTTCCCCTTTTTGGAGGCGGCGTGGGAGGATGCTGTCGATGGTGAGATGCGGCAGTCGCTGCTGGTCGCCATCGCTATGCTGCGTCACGAGCGGGCGATCGACTTCCTGCTCGCGTTAGTGGCGCGCGGCGGACGGGTGGCGGACGAGGCCCTCGGGGCGCTGCGCATGTATGAAAACGACCACCGTATTTGGCAGCGCGTGGAGCACGTGCTGCAGGAGCTGCAAGTGCTGCAGGAGCGACCCGCGTCCGAGGGGAGGGGCGTGCGTGGCTGAGGCGACGGCGAGCGGCGCGGTCGACGTGCCATGGGCCGAGGCGGTCGACCGCGTTCTGACGGCCCTGGCCTTTGCCGCCGAGCGCCATCGGGGTCAGCGCCGTAAGGGTCTGACGCACGAACCCTACATCAACCATCCGATCCGAGTGGTGACGCTCCTCTGGGAGGTCGGCGGTGTGCGTGAGGTCACCACGTTGGTCGCGGCGTTGCTGCACGACGTGGTTGAGGACACAGCGACCACGCTTGACGAGGTCGCGGCGCGTTTCGGCGCCGAGGTGGCAGGGATCGTGGCGGAGGTCACGGATGACAAGTCGCTGCCCAAGGCGACGCGCAAGCGGCTGCAGATCGAGCACGCCCCCAACGCATCGCCGGCGGCGAAGCTGGTTAAGCTGGCGGACAAGATCCACAACGTGAAGGAGATCGGCTCGGCGCCTCCTGCAGGGTGGTCTCGGGCTCGAAGAGAGGCCTACCTGGACTGGGCGGAGGCCGTGGTCACCGCTCTCCGGGGGATCAACCCGGCGCTGGAGTCTGCCTTCGATGAAGCCCTCGTCGCCGCGCGAGCGGCGATCGCCTGATGTGCCTCCATGACAAACAGCCCCCGAACTCGAGGGCTGTTTGCTCCTTCCTTTGTCTTTGAATGGGCGCAGTTCGCGCCCCAGTCAACTACTCGAACAACCGGAACAGATCGTGGATCAGATGGGTCAGACTGAGCTCCGGCTCCAACTTCACCCGCTCTCTTCGATTGTCGCGTAGCTTCTCCTCTGCAAGGATCGGCGCCATCACGATCGTCTCAAAGCTGCTCTCCATGGTATCTCCCTCCTATTGTCTTGACCGTGAATCGGAACTGCGGATACGACGCACCAAAAAAGGACACCCGGTCAACTGTGGTGTCCTTCTCTCACGCCTACGAGGTTAGCTGTCGGGCTCGGGTCAAAGAAGATAACCCTGCGGCAGGATCCCCCTCGGATCCGGCCGGCTCGCCCCTAGTAAATCGGTTCCCCCGCTGCTCTTTGCATTCGGCGGCGTTCGTATTCGCCTGGTCAGGTACGTGCAAGTGGTCTCTTCTTCTTCTTCACACCTGCAACGAGTATTATACACCGGAATGGCAGAAGTCAAGATTAACAAATGGTTAAGAGCCCCGGAAGGCATGCTTGCAGCCCCGTCCTCGGGGCGTCGGAGGGGGCTAGCGACCACGATGACCCTTCGAGAGCCCAGACGCGTACGCCCAGCGTGCTTCAGGCGGTGGGTAGGGAGATCAGGGGAGCTATGGTACAATGACCGCGAACTGACGATGACCGGCGAACCACCTGCCGGCCCGCAATCTTTGCCTACAGGGAGGTCTACATGGTCTTGAATCTAGAGTGGCGACATCGATTTATGCCGTGGCGCGATGAACTGCCGCGCCACTTCTACCGCCCCCTCGGCGTCGTGCCGATGGAGGGGTTCGTGACCCAGGCGCAGTTGAGGCCTGAGGAGGCGCAGCAGGAGGCCTTCGCACCGATGCCCGTCGGGACGGCGTGGGGCGCGAAGTGGGACTACGGCTGGTTTCGTGGCGCGTTTGAGCTGCCCGCGGAGGTCGAGGGCGCGCGCGTGGTCCTGGCGCCGAACGTCGGGGGCGAGAGCATTGTCTACGTCAACGGGGTCGCTGCAGGTGCCCGGGATCGCCGGCACAGCGAGATCACGCTCTCACGCTCGGCGACGCCCGGCACGCGCTACGAGGTCCTGATCGAGAGCTACGCCGGCCATGGCCCCCGGAACTCACACGCCGGCCCTACGCCGCCTGACCGTGAGACGGTGCCCGAGCCCGGGACGACGCAGGTTGTCGTGGGCGAGACCACCTTCGGCATCTGGTACGAGGAGGTCTACCAGCTGTGGCTCGACGTTGAGACGCTCTTCCAGCTGCGCGAGAACCTTGACGAGAACAGCCTGCGCGTGGCGGAGATCGACCGGGGCTTGCGCGACTTCACATTGATCGTCGACTTTGAGCTGCCGCGCGAGGAGATGCTGGCGACGGTGCGCGCGGGCCGTGAGCGGCTGGCCCCGCTGCTTGCCGCGGTCAACGGCTCCACCACGCCGGAGATGTTCGCCTTCGGCCACTCGCACATCGACGTGGCCTGGCTCTGGCCCCTGGCGGAGACCGAGCGCAAGATGGGGCGCACGATGTCCACGCAGTTGGCGCTGATGGAGGAGTATCCCGAGTACACCTTCCTGCAGAGCCAGCCGCACCTCTACCGCATGCTCCAGGACCGCTATCCCGATATCTACGCGCGCGTCAAGGCGGCGGTCGAAGCCGAGCAGTTCATCCCCGAGGGTGGGGCATGGGTGGAGCCCGACACCAACATCAGCGGCGGCGAGGCCTTGATCCGCCAGTTCGTCCACGGCAAGCGCTTCTTCGCCGAGGAGTTCGGCGTGGACTGCGAGACGCTGTGGCTGCCCGACGTCTTCGGTTACTCGGGCGCGCTGCCGCAGATCATGCGCGGCTGCGGCGTGAAATACTTCTCCACCCAGAAGATCTTCTGGGCCTACCACGGCGGCGACCCCTTCCCCTACAACACCTTTATCTGGGAGGGGATTGACGGCTCTGAGGTCTTCGTGCATCTGCACAACGACTACAACGCGCGCCTCGATCCGCAGAGCGTCATCGGGCGCTGGAACGAGCGCGTGCAGAAGGACGGCTTTTCGACCCGGCTCTATCCCTTCGGTTTCGGCGACGGCGGGGGCGGGCCGACCCGCGACCATCTGGAGTTCGCGCGCCGCCTCAGAGACCTGGAAGGCGCGCCCAAGGTGCGCGTCACCACGCCCCAGGCCTATTTCGCCGATCAGGACGCTAAGGGCTGGACCGACGCCCGCTATGTGGGCGAGCTCTACTTCCAGTGTCACCGCGGGGTGCTGACCTCGCAGGCCAAGACCAAGCTGGGCAACCGCATGAGCGAGTTCGCGCTGCGCCGCGCCGAGCTGTGGGGCGTGGTGGCCCATGCGCTCTCCGACTACGCGTTCACCTCCGCGACACTGGACGAGGCGTGGAAGGGCGTGCTACTCAACCAGTTCCACGACATTCTGCCGGGCTCGTCGATTGCGCGGGTCTATGAGGAGGCGGAGGCGCTCTACGATGAGATCCTCGAGGCTGCCGACACCGTCACGGCGGATGCTGCGACGTCGCTGACCGAGGGCGCGGAGGCGATGACCGTCTTCAATGACCTCTCGTGGTCGCGCACCGATCTGGTGCCGCTGCCCGAGGGCGTCGAGGCGGCGTTGGATGAGGGTGGGCAGCCGCTACCGGTGCAGCGGATCGGCGACGACGTGCTCGCCGAAGTGAGCGTGCCCTCGTGCGGCTGGACGACGGTCTCCCCGGCGACGGCTGCGCCATCCCCGACGGGATCCGGCGTGACGGCGACGGCGCGGTCGCTCGAGAACGCACAGCTGCGGGTCGAGTTCAACGATCGGGGCGAGATCACGAGCATCGTCGACAAGGCGGCTCGCGACGCCGGTGCGGGTCTCTCCGAGCTGACGGCAGGGGTCTGCAACCGCTTCGAGATGTACAAGGACGTCCCCTCGCGCTTCGACGCGTGGGATATCGACAGCATGTATGAGCAGACGCCGGTGGCGCTGGACGAGCCCGCCGAGATCGAGGTGGTCGCCGAAGGGCCGCTGGTCGCGACGCTGCGCGTGACGCGGCAGCTGCACGCCTCCTCGCTGGTCCAGGAGATCAGCCTGCGGCGCGACAGCCGCCGCATCGATTTCGCGACGACCATCGACTGGCAGGAGCGCCATAAGCTGCTTAAGGTCGCCTTCCCGGTGCAGATCCACAGCGACGAGGCGCTGCACGAGATCCAGTTCGGCTACATCAAGCGCCCGAACCACCGCTCGCGCCCCTTCGATGCCGACCGCTTCGAGGT
>CAZYYC010000229.1:0-7056 GCA_964650935.1 uncultured Anaerolineales bacterium | reverse complement strand
CCTGACCTGACAGAGTCCCTACGCCCCCCCCCCTCCTGAGCGACATCGGGTCTCGCTAGCCTCCAGGCCATCGTGGCCCTCAACCAGGGCTGCGCCGGCTCCAACGCCCCGGGAATGGGTCCTCGCACCGGTTCACCCGAAATCCCCCAAAATTAGCACTATACTTCTCACGCAAATATAGTATAATTGTTCTAGTCTGGGCGATGAACGGCCTGGGCCAAGGGGGGTGAGACGATGAGAGTGATGGTAATCGTGAAAGGAACCGCCCGGAGCGAGGCGGGTGAGCTGCCGAGCGAGCGGCTGCTCGCCGAGATGGGCCGGTTCAACGAGGAGCTGATGGCGGCGGGCGTGTTGCTGGCAGGCGAGGGGCTCCATCCGAGTTCGAAGGGCAGGCGGGTCCCCTTCTCGGACGGGCAAGCGACGGTGGTCAGCGGCCCCTTCCCACTGCCCGACGAGCTGGTCGCCGGCTACTGGCTGTGGCAGGTCCCCTCAATGGACGAAGCCGTCGAATGGGCCCAACGCATCCCCCACCCTGAGGGTGAGGGCGACGGCGTCGTCGAGATCCGACCGGTCTTCGAGGCGGAGGACTTCGGCGAGGCCTTCACGCCCGAGCTACGCGCACAGGAGGAGCGCCTGCGCGCGCAGCTCGAGGCTAGCACAGAGTAGACGGCAGCGCTCCTCCCCCCAGGAGCAAGGGCGACGGCCCGTTGAGGCGCCGCTGCCGGCTAGGGTAACCCACTCCGGGGGTCGGAGCGCTCTGCCGTGCAGAGGCAGGTGACACGATGAAAACGGACAAGGCGCATCTGGGCGTCTTCTACCATCTCCTGGGCAATACGCTGTTGGCGGGCGTCACCAACAACACCGTCTGGTTCGCGTTGATCTTCTACATCTATCTCGAGACGCAGTCGGTGATGGCGACCTCGATCATCTCGGGCATCTACCTGATCGCGGTGGCGGTCTCCGGCTTTTGGTTCGGCGGTCTGGTCGACCGCTACCGCAAAAAGCACGTGATGATCGCCTCGGCCCTGGCGTCGCTGCTGATCTACGCCGTCGGCTATATCATCTACACCGCGGCGCCGGAAGGGGCGTTCACCGATGTCGCCGGCGGCACGCTCTGGGCCCTCGTCGTGCTGCTGTTGGCCGGGGTCCTCGCGGGCAACACCCGCGGCATCGCACTCCCCACCCTCATCACGCTGCTCATCGCGGAGGACGAGCGTGACCGGGCCAATGGCCTCGCCGGCACGGCGGGCGGGATCGCCTTCCTGGTCACCTCGGCGATCAGCGGCTTCCTCGTCGGGTACGCAGGCATGACCTGGGTGCTGATCCTGGCGATGGGGATGACGGCGGTGACGATGGCGCACCTCGTCGCACTGCCCCTCGCGGAAGGGGACCCGACGGCGGCAAACGGCGGCGAGCCCGTGAAGGTGGACCTGCGCGGCACGGTCGCGGTCATCACGGCGATCCCCGGCCTGACGTCACTCATCCTCTTCTCGACCCTTAACAATCTCTTGGGCGGCGTCTACATGGGTCTGATGGATGCCTACGGGCTATCGCTCGTCTCGGTGCAGGTGTGGGGGATCCTGTGGGCGGTCCTCAGCGGCGCCTTCATCGTCGGGGGCTTGCTCATCGCCAAGTGGGGGCTGGGCAAGGACCCGCTGGCGACGATGTTCATCGCCAACGTCTGCATCTGGCTGGCGAGCGCGCTCTTCGCGATCCAATCGTCCGTCGTGCTATTGACGGCCGGGATGTTGATCTACATGACCCTCGTGCCCTACATCGAGGCCTCGGAGCGCACGATCCTGCAGCGGCTCGTGCCCCAAGAGCGCCAGGGCCGGGTCTTCGGCTTTGCCCAGAGCGTGGAACTGGCGGCGTCGCCCCTGACGACGCTCCTGATCGGGCCGTTCGCGCAACTGGTGCTCATCCCGTTCATGACCACGGGCGCCGGCGTCGACCTGATCGGCGGCTGGTTCGGCACCGGCGCGGACCGCGGCCTTGCCCTCGCCTTCACGCTGACGGGGATGATCGGCTTCGTGGTCACGCTGATCGCGATGCGGACCCGCGTCTATCGGCTGCTCTCGGACTGCTACAGCGTCTCACAGGGCACAGAGCAGCAGCCCGGCGAGGCGGTCCGGGCGGACCTCCGCGCCTGCGAGGCCCGGCACCTTCCGGCTTAGGACAACCGGTATCCGCCCATGCAAACCAACGCGTCCGCTCCCGGCAGGAGGCGCGTTGGCATGCGCTACACGGGACGTCTGAGTCGCCGCGGGTCGCGGAACCAGGCCGCCAGCAGCACGCCGCCAACCACCAAGAGGACCGCGGTCGCGACGAACATCGGCACGTAGCCCACGGTGTCAATCAGCCACCCGCCGAGCACCGGCGCCGCCATGGTGACCGGTGCGAGCGAGGTGTTGGTCAGGCCGATGTAGGTCGGGCGATCGTGCGCACCGCCGAACTCCAGCACGATGTTCATCCGCGAGACCGCGTTCGCCGCGGTCCCTACGCCCAGCGCGATGAAGGCGACCCACAACCACACCATCCCGTCGCCCGCCCACGTCGCCGTCACTGCGAGCGCCGCCACGAGCGAGCCGGCCACCAGCACGCCCTGGTGGCCCTTGCGGTCGGCGATCACGCCCCAGAAGAGATTGGCCACAGCCTGGCTGCCGATCAGGAGCGCGGTCAGGGTGCCCACCTGCGTGCCCGTGACCGCGTAACGCTCGCTCGCGTAGACGATCATGAAGCTGGTGCCCATTCCGCCAAGGGAGGTCACCGCCGTGCTCGCGAGATAGCGGGCGTAGTTAGGGTTGTCACGCAGCACCTGAGGCAGCCGCCGCAGGTAGACGCCCAGCGGCGTCACGGGGCGCACATCGACCGTCGGTGGCTCGCGTGTCGCCGAGACGCCGGCCCAGGAGATGATGAGGGCCACCGTCGCCAGCACGAAGAGCAGCGCGTAGTTGGCCGGATAATGGAATTCGGCCAGGACTCTGCCCGCGATGAGGCCCCCGGCGACGCCAAGCAGCGCGCCCAGGCCGTTGCCGATGCCGAAGAAGAGGCCCCGCAGCCGGACCGGGATGACCTTGGCGATCATGTCCAGCCAGGCCGGGATCACGACGCCGTTGGAGAGGGCCGCGATCAGGATCATGAGGAAGAGCAGCCCCAGCGTCAACAAGGGCTGCGATTCGGCCAGCAGCCAGACGGCAGCGGCGAGCCCCAGGTAGGGCAGGCGCCCGCCGACGAGCGCGATCCCGCTGAGGAAGGGGCGTTTGTAGACCAGGCTCTCGGTGTAGCCCGCCGTGAGGAGCTGCGGCACCATCGTGCCGACGACGAAGACCGCCGTCACCAGCCCAACGGCGACCTTCGAAGGCGTGAGCTCGCTGACCAGGAGCGGCAGGATGGTCGACGCCGAAATCATGCTCATGCCCAGCGTCACAAAGACCCGCTCGACCAGGTTGACCGAGAAGTTCCAGCGTAGCTCAGCGTCGGCCGGAGACCCCGGCCGGACCGACGTGTCAGCGCCCAATCTGCTGCTCCGCGCGCCGACGGCGACGGGTTTCGGAGCGCGCCATCGCGACGCCGACAGGCAGGCTCAGCACGACCATCGCGATCACGCGCCCGAGGCTCACCTGTGCTAGGGCCAGGACTACGCAGCCCACGGAGAAGCCCCCGGTCATCACGATCAGGGGGAGGTAGAGGGCCACGGCACAGCCAGGCTCGGAGAGGACGCCCAGATCGATCTCCGGGACGGGATCTGCCGGCTCCCACATCGCGTAGAGCGGCGGCTGCCTGAGCCGGCGCAGCGCCTTGAGAAGCCACTGTGTCAGCATCACGAGGCTGACACCCACGCCGCAGCACAGGGCGAGCATGGCCGCACCGGCCCCCAACCAGAAGACAAAGCAGACCCCATCGCGCAGCAGGAGGGGCCAGCCCCAGAAGAGCCACGCCACGCCGCAGCCGCCGACCAGCGCGCCCACGAGCGCCGCCGGCAGCCGACTCCGGAGCTCGGGATCGTCTCTTAGCCGTCGAAGGCGTCCGACCCAGCGCGACATCGTCTGGCCTTCTGTCCGTCTAGCTTCCCGCCAGCACCGCGACGCCCCACGCCGTCGGTCCCAGCGAGATGCGCTGCTGCCCCTCGACCTCGCGCACGGGCAGCTCGTCGCCGCTCAACAGGTCGACGACGCGCTCGCCGAAGGTGCCCTGTCGGAAGGCGAGCACGACGTTCGTCTCGGGCGAGGGCGTGAAGACGAAGGCGAGCGGGCGCTCGCCCTGGGCGCCTACGGGCGCCGAGCCCACCTTCACGTGGACAAAGTCGCCGTCGCCCGGCGTCACCGACACCACCGTTGCGGGCCGCTCGACGCCGGCGCGGGTCGCCAGCGCCAGCAGGAAGGCCTCAAAGGCCTGCCCACGCCGCGGCCCCGCCTCCATGTAGGCATCGCCCAGATAGGTACCGCAGAAGACCACGCGTCCGTCGCCCAACGCGACGCGCTTGAGGAGTGCTGCATGGGCCTCATCCCCACCCGCCTCCACCATCGGCGTCAGCCACTGCGCGGCGGGCAGCACATAGGTCGATCCGGCAAGCGTGACCGAGATGCTCTCCGAGCTCAGCCGGCGTCGTCCGACCTCGCGCACGCCCGTGACCCGGCTCAGGAAGCGGTCCTCAGGATAGCGGTAGAGGCCGGCCTCACTGAAGGAGCCGGTCTCCGACTCGCAGAAGAGGACGCCTCCGTTGCGGACAAAGTCCGCCAGCGCCTCCGCCACCGGCTCATCCATCACCACCGCCCGCGGCACGATGAGCAGCTTGAGGCCCTCCAGCGCATCGAGGTGTCCTTCCTCGACGATGCGATAGGGGATGTTCTGCCGCACCAGCGCGCGGGTGTAGCCCTGAATCGCCGCGAGGGGGACGCGCGCCGTGCCCTCCTGGGCCCAATAGAGGTAGTAAGCCTGGGGACTGAAGAGCACACCCACCTGCGCCGCCTCAGGCTCATAGGCTCGCAAGAGCTCGCCGTGGGCCCGCAGCACCTCCCCCGTGCGGCGCATCGCCGTCAACCGCTGCTCTGCCAGCCCATCGTCGCCGGCGAGGCCGAAGCCGGTGCTCTCGCGCCCGAAGACCTCATCGCGCCAACACCAGAAGAGCACCGCGTCGGCGCCCGCCGAGACGCCGGTCCAGACCCAACTCTGCTGGGAGGCCGCATCCACGCTCTGCGCCACGCTGAAGCCGATGTTGGAGCGCCCCCCCTGCAGCTCGCTCAACCACAGTCGCTTGCCCTGGCGGGACGAGGCCGAGAAGTCGATGCGGTTGATGAACTGCGCGCGGTCCATCTCCAGCCCGCCCCACTTGGGGAAGCTGGAGGTGCCGATGCCGTCGATACGCTCCGAGAAGCCCCAGTCGTTGCCCCGGTGCAGCGCCGTTGACGTAGGATAGCTGTCGCTGCCGTGCAACACCGTCGGCTGGGCACCGTGGACCGTCACGGGGCGATCGCCGTCGACCGCCTTGATCGCCGCGTAGCGGTCGTAGGCGTGCTGCACCGAGCGCCAGGCGATGAAGTCCTGGAAAGCCATCATCTCGGTGTAGGGGCGGTCGGGGACCTTGCCGGGCAGGACATCCTCCCAGGAGGTATAGCGCCGCTGCCAGGCGTCGTTGAGCCCCGCCAGGCCCCCGTGCTTGGCGTCGAGCCAGTCGCGGAAGCGGGCCACGGTGTGGTCACAATAGCAGACCAGGCCGTCGGCCTGCACGTTCCAGCGCAGCTCGTTCCAGGCATCCCAACCGAAGAGGTTGCCCGCCTCCCGATAGTGGCCGGCCGTGGCGGTGAGGAACTGCTGCATACGCTCCCACACGCCCGGATGGTCGAAGCAGCCACCCGGGGTGAGCCCGAAGTGGACCTCGCCACGGTTCGAGGAGACGACCTTGTGGCCGAAGTTGTCGACCATCTCGCTGCCCGGCACCACGCGGTGGATCCAGTAGGGATGGATCGCGGCGATGGTGCTCAGCAGCACCTCCAGCCCGTGCTTATCGGCCAACTCGACCAGGCGGTCGTAGTCGTCAAAGCGGAAGACATCGGGCTGGGCCTCGACCCAGGCCCACACGACCCAGAGCTGGAGCGTGTTCAGGCCTGCGTCGGCCATCTGTCGGATGTCGTCCTCCCAATAGCGCTGATTGGGGAACGGAGGGCGATAGTACTGCGTACCGAGGTGGATCATGGGAACATCCTCCTTATGATGGGTGCTGTGTCGAGCCGTGAGAGCAGGTAGCGTCGGGTCAGGGTGGGTGCTGCTCAGGAATCCTCTCGCAGGAAGGGGCCCGTCCCCTGAATGGTGAGGGACTCACGCGTCCGGTTGAGGAGCAGAGCGATCTCCAGAGTATCTGTGTCGGTCGCGCCCTCGAGATCGTAGAGTTCAAGAGTCAGGAGGTCGTCCTCGCTGCCGAGGATCCGGTACCGACCGGTCATGCCGGGTCGGAAGTCGCAACAGGAGTGGGCCTCCACGCGGCCCCGGGCGAAGGTCCAGTTGGTGTGCACCGACGACTGGGGCGTGACCCCACCGACGCTGGGCTCGGCGTAGATCCAGGTCCCCTGGATGAACGCCTCATCCTGATCAGTGCAACCGGTGAGTAGGATGCACAGCGCCAAGCCCAACAGCGCCATACCCACGATCCCAACACGCTTCATCTTCGTCTGTGCCTCCGTGCCCCGCGCGGGTGATGTGTGATGCACGGCGTAGTGTACCCACCTTCCGCCGGACCGCAATCCCCAATTAGCGGCGCCACCCAAAGCCGGCATCGCTCTCCCGCCCAACGCCTCTCCTCTCGCCCGACCAAAGCCTTTCCTCTCTCCCGCCCAAAGCCGTTCTGGCGGCTTTGGGCGGTGGTCTGACGGGAATCCCCTCGCAAGGGCAACCCTTGAGGCCCACCGAGCCGGGATCCCGCTCAAGGCCGGCGGAACGCCCTTGAGCGGGATCCCTGGCGGGGCAGCTTTCGCCGTACGCTTCTTGATGCCTACCGCGGCAGTCCCCTGTAGCGCATGCCGCTCGGAAGCGGTGCCTCCGGCTTGCGCATCCCCGGAGGGC
>CAZYYC010000228.1:0-7115 GCA_964650935.1 uncultured Anaerolineales bacterium | reverse complement strand
AGGGCTACCTGACCACGCAGTACGACCACGGCGACTGCGAGGTGATCGGCCTGCCCAAGCTCGACCTGCTCGGCATCCGCGCGCTCACCGTGCTCGCCGATGCCGCCGAGGAGGTCCGCCTGCGGGAGCCCGACTTCCGGCTCGACGAGATCCCGCTCGACGATGCCCTCACCGCGGAGGCGCTGATGGCGGGCGACACCATCGGCGTCTTCCAGTGCGACTCGGTGGGCGCCCGCAGGACGCTGCGCAAGCTCAAGGCCCGCACCATCGCCGATCTGGCGGTCGCCAACGCCTTCTTCAAGCCGGGGCCCGCCACCGGCGGACAGGCTGACATCTTCGTGCGCCGCTACCGCGGCGAGGCGCCCACCCATTACCAGCATCCCGCGCTAGAGCCCATCCTCGCCCCCACCAAGGGCGTGCTCATCTTCCAGGAGCAGGTGCTGCGCGTCGCGACCGAGATCGCCGGGCTCTCCTGGGAGGAAGCGGATCACATCCGCCGGGGGATGAGCAAGATGCGGCCCGGGGAGATGCGCGAGCTCCAGGAGGCCTTCGTTGCCGGATGCCGGCGGGAGGGCGGACCGGGCTTCACGGCGGGGCAGGCCGAGCAGCTCTGGGCGCAGGTCTCAGCCTTCTCGGGCTACGGCTTCAACCAGGGCCACGCCACCGCCTACGCCGACGTCAGCTACCGCTCGGCCTATATGCGGACCCACTATCCTGCGGCCTTCTTCTTCGCCCGGCTGCGCAACTACGGCGGCTACCACCATCCCGCGATCTACATGGCCGAGGCAATGCGGCTCGGGATCGACGTCCGGCTGCCGCACGTCAACCACAGCTTCGCCGGCGTGGTGCTGCGCTGGGGGCCGACCCCGCCGCACCTTGCGAAGGTTTCTGAGACCTTCGCAAGGTTGAACGAGGACGCCCCCGAGGCAACCGAACCTCTCCCCACCCTCTGGCTGGGCCTACAGCTCATCCGCGACCTGCGGCGCCAGGCCGTCGCGGGCCTGGTTCGTGCGCGCCGCGCCGGGCCCTTCGCCGATCTCCGCGACCTCCTGCTGCGTGTCGACCTCCAGCCCAAGGAGGTCACGCATCTGATTCAGGCAGGGGCTCTGGACGGGTTGGGGCCCAACCGCCCGGCGATGCTTGCCGAGGCGGGGACCATGGCGCGCGCCGGCAGCGCCCAGCAGATGGCCTTCGACTTCGCAGCGGGCTACGCCCCGGAGGCCCCGCGAGCACAGCGCCTCGCCTGGGAGCGCCACCTGGTGGGTTACCCGCTCACCGCGCTGCGCCCCTGGCTGGCGGAGTTGGCGGCAGGTAGCGTCGCCCTGCGCGAGCTCCCCGGGACTCGCGGCGCCGTTACCGTCGCCGGCGCACGCCTGCCCGGCTGGCATCGTGGCGGCTACGGGCTCTGGGACGGCGAGAGCTGGGTCTGGGCCGAGGCCCCGGAGGGCGCGCGCTCACCCCGCACGTGGGAGCCGGCGCGCTTCACCGGTCACTGGGAAACCGACCGCTGGGGCATGGGCCACTTCGTGGTCCAGCGCTGGACGGCGACCACATAGGGCGAACGAACGACCAGCCACCGCCGCGGGCTCGCTCAGCCGCGGCATCGACGTCCGCCGGAGCTACTGCACCCGATCCCTCGACGACGAACCGACCACCTCTGCGGTCGCGTGACCGACTAGGACGCCGCCTCGCGCGCGGTACGCACGAAGGCGAGGAAGTTTTCGGGCGGGGTACCGGTCAAGACGGCGTCCGCCGTGGAGTGGATGTGCGCGAAGCCGCGCGTCGCGGCGACCATCTCCCGCGTCGCCGCTGCGACCTCCTCCGGCGTGCCGTCGCGCAGCAAGAGCAAACTGAGGTTGCCCTTGGTGCAGATCGCCGGATCGAGCGCACGCCGTGACTCGGCGAGGTCGTTGTCGCCCTCCGGCGCCGGCGCCAGGGTCTCGACCACATCGGGCGCGAATCGGTTGAAGCGCCCGGAGAGGATTAGCCGGCGCGTCAGACCACAGTTATGGTACCAGAAGAGTCCCCCGCGCGCGTGGGTGACGTCGGAGAGCGCCTCGAGATAGGGCAGATCGAGCCGGTCGAAGTCCTTCGGCGAGGTCATCTCGAGCCCCGAGCAGGACTCGCTCATGAAGTCGATCCCCTCCTCCATCGCGATCGCGAAGACGAAACGCGCTGCCCGGTAGATCGCGTCCATCCCGCGGTGGAAGGCCTCACGATAGTCCAGCTCGTGGAAGATCAGGTTGCGCTGGCTCACCTGGTAGCCCATCCAGGTGACGTGGGGGTGGCCGATGACAATGACGCCCTCCTCGCCCACCCGCGCCCGCCAGTCACGAAAGTAGGCGCGGATCTTGGCCTCGCGATCGACGACACCGTCGGCGACGGCGACCAGCCGGGCGTAGTCGTCCTCGGTCTTGACCGGGAAGCCCGCGTCGTCGCCCCATTCACCGAGGCGACGCGAGACGCGCCGCTCCCACGGCCCATCGGGCGTCGGCATCTCCATCACGATCCAGTCGCTATCCGAGAGCTCGACCACCTCTTTCCACGGGAAGATCAGGTCGTGACAGGCGGTCATGAACATCGGCTCGTAGTCGAGCGCCCGGGCGAGCCGGACCTCATCGTCGACGAGGTCACCGGTCACCGGCAGGCCCAGCGTGCGCAGCGTGGCCTGAACGACGTCGGCGTGGGGCAGGAACGGCGAGACCACCGGGGCGCGGGGCCCCGGGCGCACGACCTCGAGGAAGCGTTGTCGCGGCGAGGTCATAGCGTCTTCACGCGATGAATGGCTCTAGGACCGCGATCAACCCATCTCCCTCAGCCTCCGGCCCACCTCCCTGAGGATCTGTTCCGATGGCGCCGGTATCCGACCAAGGTAGTCCGGGCCGACATTGAGCAGGTAGTTGATCCCTCGGGTGTTGAGATGGTTCTTCAGCCGCAGCACCTCGTCGGGGCTCTTCCAGTTCTGATCGAAGGCCTTATACCCCCAGGTGTCGTTCAGCGTCGCAGGCGTCTCAAACAGGCCCTCGCCCATGGTCTCGTCGGGGATCTGGTTGTCCCCCCAGGAACGGTAGTCGCCCATCCCATTCCCGATGCGCGAATTGACCAGGCAGTCCGGCTGGTAGCGCTTCACCATCCGGAAGAGCTCGGCGCTCTGCTCCGGCGATATCGTGAGGGGGGTGTCAAACCAGATCAGACACAGCTCGCCGTAGTTCCGCAGGATCTCCTCGACCTGAGGCTTGATCTTGCTCTCGAAACACTGAGTGTAGTCCTTGCTCTCGTTGTCCGGATAATCCCAGTCATTGGTCCAGCTCATCACCCCGGCGTTCGTGTGCCCGCGCGTGTAGCCGCCGCCGTTGGGCTCGTGCCAATCCAGGTCCTGAGAGTAGTAGAGCCCGAGCCTCAGCCCGTGTTTGGCGCAGGCCTCAGCGAGCTCGCCGATCACGTCTCGCCCGAAGGGTGAGGCGTCGCAGATGTTGTACAGATCGACTTCGGAGTGAAACATGGCGAAGCCATCGTGGTGCTTGCTGGTGACCACCAGATACTGCATGCCGGCGTCCATCGCGAGGCGTACCCACGCTTCAGCGTCGAACAGGACCGGGTTGAAGACCCCCGCCAGCTGTCCGTACTCCTCGTGCCGGATCCGGAAGTAGGACTGAGCCCACTCGCCGATGAAAGGCATGCGCTGCCCCTTCCACTCGCCCGCCGGCAGCGAATAGAGCCCCCAGTGAACCATCATCCCAAACTTGGCCTGCCGGAACCATGCTTTGCTGTCCACAGTGTGACCTCTCTAGGCCAGGATGAGCTCGTCCAGCGAGCGCTTCGGAACGTGGTGGACGTCGCGATCATCGCGCCAGTACTTGATGTCCCCTTCCTCGCCCACGGGGTCGATCACGACGGTCTCGGCAGGCTTGCCCAGCGCCAGCACGAGCTGGATCTCGTAGCGCTCGGGGATCTCCAGCACCTCACGCAGCTTGGGCCGGTTGATGGCGCCCAACATACAGCCACCATAGCCCTCATTGACGGCCCCCAGCATCATGCTCTGTGCGACGATGCCCTCGTCGGTCGCCGAGTTGTTGCTCAGCTCGCTGTCACGCATGATGATGATATAGGCTGCCGGGCGCTCGCCCTCGGCAGGGCCCTTCCAGTCGGTTAGGTAGCCCGCCCAAGCCAGACAGGAGAAGACCTTGGCATTCGTCTCAGGGTCGTTGATCAGCTTGTACTTGAGCGGCTGCTTGTTCGAAGCCGACGGTGAGAGCCGCGCCAGCCCCACCAGCAGCCTCAGCGTCTCCATCGGCACCGGCACACTTTGGTCGAACCGTCGGTAACTGCGGTTCTTGGCGATCAGGTCCTTGATCATCGTAACCTCCTGCATCTAGGGTCGGATAGCGTTCTGTCGTCTCCGAGAGTATACATCGCTCTCCCCGGCAAGCCAGACCCTAGATATCCTCCGCCTCTCACCCTACCCGCTAGATTGCGCGTCGTCCCAGCCGGATCGGCAACCGCCAGCTCCCCTCGCCCACAACCCGGATGTCACGCCGCGCGAAGCGCCACCAGGCCAGGAGGGCGAAGCCGTCACCGACCGCCAGCAAGCCGATGAGGCTGCCCCAGTCGAGCCCCTCCATCGCCGCCGCGCCCTGGTAGTAGGCATAGGGCAACAGCCGGCCGATCGCCTCGAGGCTCGGGTTGAGCTGCCCCAGCGATGAGGTCATGTAACTCACCGCCAGCAGGACCCCCGTCACCATCGAGGCGTAACGGCGCGCGGGCAGCAGCAGGCTGAGCAGCAGCGCCAACCCGGCGTAGATCCAGATCTGGGCGAAGACCGGTAGAAAGGCGAGCGCCAGCTCCCCGGCGCCAATGCCCATCGCCGAGCCCTGGAGCAGGATCGCGCAGCCGGCCCACCCGATGAAGACCACCGCCAGCGCCGCCGCGACGAGCGCCAGCACCCGCCCGAAGAAGAACGCCGCACGGCTCACGGGATGAGCCAGGATCAGGTCGAGCCGCCCGTGCTCCTCATCCTTGGCCAGCAAGCCGCTCCCGGCCCCGAGGGCGAAGATCCCGGCGAGCACCGGCACCATCGAGAAGAAGTAGTACTGCAGAAAGCCCCGCGGCGTGGTGATCGCACTGGGATCCGAGGCGTCGCCGAAGAAGGCCAGAAACTCCGGCGGGTAGCTCTCCAACATCGCCAGAAACTGGGCTTGATCCTCAGTGAAAACCCCATAGAAGGGGATAATGAGCATCCCCAACAGCGCGAGACCGAGTCCCCAACCCAGAGTCTGTCCGCGCATTCGGCGGAGTGTGTAGCGAAACGGTGTCATCATCTCATCGCCTCCTTCAACTAGACCTGTTCGTGGCCATAGGTGGCCAGGAAGACATCCTCAAGTGAGGGGCGCGCCGTTTCCAGGTCACGAACCGGAAAGGGCGCGAGTGCCCGAATGAAGGGCGCCATATCGCCGAGGACCTCGAGCGTCACCCCCGTCTCCTCTTCCCGGCTGACGAGCCGGACGCCCTCGACCTGCGTCAGAGGCTCCACCGACGCCGGCTCGGCGAAGCGCACCGTCACCCGGTGCAGCGCCCGCGCCCGCAGCTCTCCGGGAACCGCAACCTCGACCAGCACGCCATCGCGGATGATGCCGACGCGATCGGCGACCGCCTCGACCTCGCTCATGATGTGCGAGCTGAAGAAGACCGTCGCCCCTCCATCCCGCGCCTCCCGGATGAGGCGCAGCACCAAGCGCTGCATCAGGGGATCGAGACCACTCGTCGGCTCGTCGAGGATCAGGAGCTCCGGGTGGTGCATCACCGCCTGGATGATGCCGACCTTCTGCTTGTTGCCGCGCGACAGGTTCTTGATCGGACGCTTCAGATCCAGGTCGAGCTCCTCGGCCAGTTCTCGGATCGTAGCCCACCGGGCGCGCCCACCCCGCAGCGCGTTGAAGTAGCGTAGCTGGCCCTCACCCGTCATATTATCGTCGAGGTGCAGCTCGCCCGGCAGGTAGCCGGTGCGCGCGTGCACGGCGACAGCCTCGCGCTGTGGATCCAGGCCCAGCACGCGCACCGTCCCCCCATCGGGCCGAATCGTGTCGAGCAAGCAGCGGATCGTCGTCGTCTTCCCGGCACCGTTGGGGCCCAGGAAACCGAAGACCTCCCCGCGCCGGACCTCCAGGTCGAGCCCGCGGAGCGCGCACACCTTGCCGTACGATTTGGCCAATCCGTGGATCGCCAATGCCGCTTCTGCTGCCATCTCCATCCTCCTGCTTGACTAGACCAGCCGGCTTAGGCTGGGTTGACCGAGAGCACCGTGATGTTGAGGTCCCAGAGCCGTGAGAGGAATCCGCGCAGAGCCGCTTGGTCGGCCAACGAGACCCAGAGGATCGTGACGTCGTCGTCGGTCTCGACCACGACCTCGTCGGCCCACACTAGCCAACCGCCCGCCAGACGTCCCCGCACCACGATGCACGTCCGCTGGAATCCGGGTTCGTCCTGGTCACTCACCATCCCACCTCGCTCCGTTCTGTGACTACCCTCAGTATAGTGAGGGTCGGCAGGGTCGTCACCCTACGAAAGTAGGGTTGGAGTACGGTTCGCCGGTGTGCAATCGTCATTGGAGCGTGCCGGCGTTGGAGTATAATGTATGCAGGTGACGATGAACCGAAAGACCAAGCTCTTCGCTTACGTAGCCCTAGTGACCGGATTGCTGCTGAGCGTCCTGCTCTTGCTGGCGCTGGATCGCGACCCGTTGACGAAGGGCTTTCGGCGCCCCGAGCGCGAGGCCACGCTGCAGAGCATCTGTCCGTGGTGCGAGGAGGACCAGCCGTTGACGTTCACCGATGTCATCGGCATGGTTTTAATCGCCGTCGTCGTGCTCAGCCTGCCCGCAGGCCATATCGCGCTGTTGGTGATGCTGGCGGCCCAAGCGAGCCGACCTCCGGACTTCGCGGACCTCAAACCGGCCCTGCACTGCCCTCACTGCGCGCATCCTCTGGTCAAACCATGGCGCGTCTGCCCCTACTGCGGGCAGGAGATCACACGACCCGACGCATCGTAGCTGCATGTGGGGCGGGAAGCCGTCCCGCCCGAGCCCCATCCCGAGAGGCCAGAGGTCGGAACAGCTTTCC
>CAZYYC010000227.1:0-7132 GCA_964650935.1 uncultured Anaerolineales bacterium | reverse complement strand
GGCCCGGGGATGATATCTCAGACTGGCAAAGTCGTCAGACTACCAATCGCGGCGACCACCGCCGCCGCCACCACCGCTGCGCCGCTGTCCGCGACCACCACCGCCACCGCCGCCGCCACTGCGACCCGACTGCTGCCGTGGCTGAGCCTCGTTGACGCGAAGATTGCGGCCCCCGGTTTCCTTCCCATCCAGGGCCTCGATCGCAGCTGAACCCTCCTGCGCGTTGGGCATCTCCACGAAGGCGAACCCGCGAGAGCGCCCCGTGTCCCGATCCGTGATCACATTAACTTCGGAGACCTCCCCGTAGGGCTCAAAGAGCTCGCGCAGTTCATCCTCGGTTGCCTGGTACGACAAATTCCCGACATAGATTCTCATCTCTCAACGCGTCCTTTCAGACTTCAGAAATTCTTCAGCCGCGATAGTAACGACATACGGCTCCACCTTCATTGTACACGCAAACGCAGTTTTCGCAACCCGAAACCGCCGAGACTGGGGGTTGGCTTCCCGTGGATATGGAGTAGAATCACGATCCCGTGAGGAGGTGATCCGTGACAACCAAGTACATATTCATCACCGGCGGCGTGGTCAGTTCTCTCGGGAAAGGCATCACTGCGGCCTCTTTGGGACACGTCCTGAAGGCCCGGGGCTTGAGCGTCTCCATCCAGAAGCTGGACCCCTATTTGAATGTCGACCCCGGCACCATGGCCCCCTATCAGCACGGGGAGGTCTTTGTGACCGAGGATGGTGCCGAGACCGATCTGGATCTGGGCCACTACGAACGCTTCATCGACGAGAACCTCGGCAAGCTGAACAACGTGACCACCGGGCAGGTCTACAGCGAGGTGATCGCCCGTGAGCGACGCGGCGACTTCCTCGGCGGCACGATCCAGGTCGTGCCCCACGTCACCAATGAGATCAAACGGCGCATCATCATGGCCGCGAGGGAGCTCAAAGCGACCATCTCGATCATCGAGATCGGGGGCACCGTCGGTGACATCGAAGGCCAGCCCTTCTTGGAGGCCATTCGGCAGATGCGCAACGACGTAGGGCGTGACAACGTGCTCTACATCCACGTGACCCTCCTCCCCTACCTGAACGCCAGCGGCGAGCTCAAGACCAAACCGACGCAGCACAGCGTGCGCGAACTGCGGGGCATGGGGATCCAGCCCGATATCATCGCCCTGCGATCGGATCTGCCCATCGGCCACGACACGCGGGCCAAGATCGCGCTCTTCTGCGACGTGGATCGCGAGGCCGTCATCCCGTTGCTCACCGTCGGCAGCATCTACGAGGTCCCGCTGATGTTGGAGGAGGAAGGGCTGGGCGACCTGGTGGTCCGGCGGCTTGCGCTTACCGAGGCGGGTCAGCGACCGAAGATGGACGAGTGGTGTGCAGCGGTGGCCAAACTCAAGCGCCCGCAGCCCGCCGTCAGGATCGCCCTGGTCGGCAAGTACGTAGAGCTCCACGACGCCTATATGAGCGTCCGCGAGGCCCTGATCCACGCCGGCCTGCATCACGACTACGAGATCGAGATCGACTGGATCCACTCCGAGGATCTTGAGAAGGGCAAGGACACTGAGCGCCTGCTCCTCGCCGACGGCATTGTCGTGCCGGGCGGCTTCGGCTACCGCGGGATCGAGGGCAAGATCGTCGCTGCGCGCATCGCCCGCGAGCACGAGATCCCCTATCTGGGCCTCTGTCTCGGTATGCAGGTGATGTGCATCGAGCTGGCACGCCACGTGCTGGACAGCGACGCCCCCAACAGCACCGAGTTCGAGCCCAAGACGGCCCATCCGATCATCGCCTTGATGCCCGACCAACACAGTATCGCCGATATGGGAGGGACGATGCGGCTGGGTCGTTATCCGTGCCGGCTGACGCCGGGGACGAAGGCCGCTGCCGCCTATGGCGTCGAGGAAGCCTCCGAACGCCACCGGCATCGCTTCGAGTTCAACAACGCTTACCGCCAGGTGCTCGGGGACGCAGGCCTGGTCTACAGCGGGCTATCCCCGGATGGGAGACTCGTGGAGATCGCCGAACTGCGGGATCACCCGTGGATGGTGGGAGTCAGTTCCACCCTGAGTTCAAATCACGGCTGCAGCGACCGCACCCGCTCTTCAAGGACTTCGTCGGCGCCGCGATCGAGCGCAAGCGACTGACGGCGGACGAGACCGACTGAGGACCGATGGGCGACCTCGCTTGAGCGAGGTCGCCCACCTCACAGCTTACTCAACGAGTCGCACCTCGAACTTCTCGGCCATCGTGTCCGGGTAGTAGGACTCCTTCGCCCGGCGTAGGCCGGGCTCCCCCAAATCCTGCTCCAAGCTGATGTGCTTTGTGACGTTTTGCCAGCGCCGGGCATAGGCCTGGGTCATCATCGGGTAGATGCCCTTGAACTCCGGGTTAGCCTTCTCGATGTGGATCACGGCGGTGGTCTCGTTCAGCGGCTCTCCCAGGGCAAAGGCCTGCACCTGGTCGTGGACCAGGATCGCGCCCCCGTCCATCTCCAGCTCGTCGAAGTGGTTCAGCACATCCTGGATGCCGCACAGCTCGTGCTGCAGGCTGAGATCCTCCTCACAGAGCCGTTGCTCACACCAGACCTCCGCCAGCGCGAGGCACGCCGGCACCAGCTCCGTCGTGATCGCACGATACTCGTACCGGTAGAAGCGAGTGAACTGGTTGATGTGGTTGCGCTTGGCGCTGTACTTTCGTCCGGGGAACTCGGCGAGATCATCCGTAAGGTAGACATAGTCGAAGTGATCGCGCGTCGGTGTCGTGGTGAAGCGCTCATCACCCTCGATCTCGTCCACCAACCGCTTGCCGGCCCGCGCGATCAGCGGCTCGTCGGCGCCTCGTTCATCCCGCATCCACGCGAGGAACTTCGCCGTGACGTCAGCTCGCGAGGCAGGGCCGATCGGCGGGTAGCCAAAAAGGCCGCCCTCTCGCTCGTTGGCGACCAAGAGGATCCGGTCATCGCAGACAGACCATTCATAACGATAGTAGGACCGCCAAAGATACAGGTTGTTGAACGTCAGCTCCGAGGTCTGCGGCTGAAATGCCCACAGTTGAGGGTGCAGAATCTCACGGTCATCCAGCTCCAGCTGCTTGAACTCGGGAAACGTCGGGACCTCTCGCATCTAGTTGCCTCCTATTCATGCTATTCGCTATTGTGAGCACGACTCTATTCTCGACCGTCGCGCAACCGGCGCAACAGCTCATCATAACCGCTGATCTCAAAATCCGCCGGTGTCTCGTGGTCCGCTGCACCGAAGAAACAGGTCTGCACACCGGCGCGTACGCCCGCGACGATGTCCAGCTCCCGGTCACCGATCGCCAGGCAGCGCCGGGGATCGAGATCGTGTCGCGCCATCAGCGCCAGGATAGAGGCCGGGTCGGGCTTGCGCGGATAGGGATCGTCTTTCGTGATGCAATCGGTGAAGAGCGACTGCAGCCCATGGGCCTCAAGCAAGCGCACCAACGAGGCTCGCTCGCGGTGGGTGGCGATGAAGTTGCGTCCGCCGCGCGCCACGATCAGCTCACAGACATCTGCGACGAAGGGAAAGGGCGGCTGCAGTGCCGGATCGGAAGCGGCATAGGCATCCCGGTAGCGCGCGGTGAAGGCATCGACCTCCAGGTCGTAGGTCTCGGCAACGACCCGCAGCGCGTACGACGTCCGCTGCCTGAAGAGCTCCATCAGCCAATCCGCGTCGGTCGACTCGGCAAGCGGGCCCAGAGCTTCCAGACAAGACGCCACCACCGCCGGGTAGGTGTCAAAGAGCGTGCCGCCGGCATCCCAAATGAGGTCCGTGATCACGGCAGCTCCGTCTGCAGCAGCCCCGGCTCGCCAAGCGGCTTCTGAGCCAGGATGGTGCCGTCCGGGCTCACCACGAACGCGCCGCCGAACGAACCCCCATCGGGCAGCGTCGCACCATCGGCGAGGTAGTTGACCATCAACGTCGTCGCGCCCAGGCGACGCACGCGCTCCGTATAGGCAGGCATCTCCGACCGATCCCACCGCACCTGATCCACAACCCCATCGGCAAAGCACCGGGCAAAGGGCAGCCATACGATATCGGGGGCCCGTTCGCGCGCCTGCGCCACGACGCCGTCGTCGAAGAGATCGCCGCAGAGCAGCACCACGAACCTGCCCCAAGGTGTCTCGGCGCTCGGGACCTCGGTCCCCTGCCGGTAGGTCCCCCCCGCGGCGGCAGGCCCGTGCCACTGAGGATTGACGCGCCGATAGGTCAACTGCAGCTCACCCCGATCGTCGATCAACACAGCGCTATCGTAGAGGCCATCGCCCGCGCGCTCAAGGAGCCCGAAGCCCACCCAGAGTCCCCGCGCCCGTGCGACCTCGCCCACCGCCTCCGTCGCCGGCCCCGGCACGGGCTGACCGAGCGCCAGATCGTGCCGCGGATCGTCATCATTGATCAAACCCGTGATCGCCGCCTCAGGAAAGAGTACCAGATCGACATGAGCATCCGCGGCCTGATGGGCCAGATCCACGAGTCCACGTAGGTTCGCGGTGGGATCGGCACCGACGCTCAGCACCGCCAAGCCGACGCGCAAACCTAGAAGCCCTCCAGGTGGCTGAGGTCGGCGATACCGTTCGCTAGAGCAGCAATCCGCTGCAGCAGCGCCAGGCGCGCGCGGCGCAGCGCCTCATCCTTCGCCATCACCAGGACCTCGTCGAAGAAGGCCTGGATCTGGGGCACCAGCGGGACGAAGGCGTGCAGCAGCGTATCCACGTCGCCCACCACGCTCACCTGAGCCTCTGCGGTCAGCAGGCTCTCGTAGAGCAGGCGCTCCTCAGCCTCGACGAGGCGATCAGGCTCCAGCTCGAAGGGCGGCTGATCCCGCGTGATGCGCACGCAACGGGCATAGTTATCGAGCAGCAGGGGCCAGTCCTCGCGCGCGACCCAGGACGACAGCTGCTCCGCCGCCCGCCGCGCCGCGACGGGATGAGCGCCCTGTTCAGCCAGGACGGCTGCCACCACGTCGTAGGCGAAGCCCGCGTCGCGCAGTGTGCTCTCCAGACGACCGGCGACGAAGGTCAACACATCCTCGCGCGTGCCCGGTCGGGGTTCGACGGGCAGCAGCGCCAACGCTTGGTCAACCAGATCGGAGACGGAAAGTGGGAGCTCGCGCTCCAGCAGAATCTGGACGATGCCCGCGGCAGCGCGGCGCAGGCCATAGGGATCGGTCGAACCCGTTGGTTCCATCCCCACGGCAAAGAGGCCCGTGAGCGTGTCCGCCCGATCGGCAAGCGCGAGGGCAACCCCGATCCGGCTCTCGGGCACGTCGTCGCCGGCACTACGCGGCAGATAGTGCTCAAAGATCGCCTGCACGACAGCGGGCGCCTCTCCCGAGTACTGCGCGTACTCCCGGCCCATGATGCCCTGCAGGCTGGTCATCTCGACCACCATCTGCGTCGCCAGATCGGCCTTGGCCAACCTCGCAGCGCGGGTCAACAGACGCACCTCGTCACCCGCCAACCCCAGCTTCTCACCCACCCACGGCGCCAACGCCTCCAGCCGCGTCGACTTATCCAGCATCGAACCCAGGTCCACCTGGAAGGTCAGCTTCGCCAGCCCCTCACGATAGGTCTCCAGCGGCGAGCGCAGATCCTGGTTGAAGAAGTACTCCGCATCGGCGTAGCGCGCGCGGATCACGTCCTCGTTGCCGAGCCGCACGACATCAAGATGCTCACGCCCACCGTTGCGGATGGTCACAAAGTACGGCATGATCTTCCCCTGCGGATCGAAGACGGGAAAGTAGCGCTGATGTTTCTTCATCACGGCGATCAGGACCTCTTGAGGTAGCGCCAGATACCGTGCCTCGAAACTGCCGAGCAGCGCCGTGGGCACCTCAACCAGATGGCCCACCTCCTCGAGCAGCGCCGGGTCGTCGCGGATCACCCCGCCCACCTCCGCCGCCGCCGCCTGTGCCTGCCGCAGGATCTCAGCGCGCCGGGCCTCAGGGTCGAGGAGCACGCCATAGGAGGTCAACGTCGAGCGGTAGTCCTGAGCCGACGGCAGCGCCACCACCGGCGAGCGTGCCGGACGGGGCCCACGTGTCAGCCGGTCGCTCTCCAACCCGGCATAGCTGAAGGGCACCACCTGCTCGCCGAGTAAGCCCACCAGCCACCGAATCGGACGGCTGAAGGCCGTCCCCTCCTCACTCCAGCGCATGGACCGCGGGAAGTGCAGCCGCGCGATCCAGCCGGGCAGCGCCTCGGCGAGCACGTCCACCGCCGACTGCCCCTCGATGCGCTGATGGGCGACGACATACTCGCCGCCGTCCAACACCTGCACCTCGAGGTCGGCGACCGCCACACCCCGCGAGCGCGCGAACCCCTCGGCGGCACGCGTGGGATTGCCGTCCTTATCGAAGGCTGCCCGTGACGGCGGACCCTTGACCACGCGCTCCTCATCCTCCTGCATCGTCGCGACCTGCTCTACGTAGACCGCCAGGCGGCGCGGTGTACCCCAGACGTGGATGTCGCCGTGGGCCAGCCGCAGCTCATCCAGCGCCCCCGAGACCCAGTCGGAGAGCTGCGTCAGGGCAGCGCTCAGATGACTGACCGGCAGCTCCTCCACGCCGATCTCGAAGAGGAACGGGGCCCGCCCAACCGGCACCGTCTCCGGAGACGATGTGTCATCGCCCAACGGAAGGTGGAGCATAGCGCCCACACCGCCCGGCGTCCGGGTGAGGGCGTTGCGCGCTCGCCAGGGAAAGCCGGCGCGCTCACGCTGCTCCAGATAGACCTCGGCGACGCGGCGCGTCAGGTCACGCATGCGCTTGAACAGGGTCGCCCGCTCGGTCACCCCGACGGTCCCTCGGGCATCGAGGACGTTAAACGTGTGCGAGCAGCGCAGAATGTAGTCCAGCGCCGGCACGGCGAGGCCCTGATCCAACGCCAACAACGCCTCGGCCTCGAAGAGATCATACATCTTCAGCAGCCGGTCGACATCGGCTAGTTCGAAGTTGTAGCGACAGTAGTCAATCTCCTGATCCCGCAGGATCTCGGCATAGGTGTGCGTGTCATCCCAGAGGATGTCCCAGACCGAGTGCTTGTTCTGCAGGTACATCACGATCCGCTCGAGACCATAGGTGATCTCCACCGCGGGCG
>CAZYYC010000226.1:0-7145 GCA_964650935.1 uncultured Anaerolineales bacterium | reverse complement strand
CAACGGTCTCCAAAACCGTAGGTTGCGGGTTCAATTCCTGCCTCGCCTGCCTCGAAGACAAGACACCGCCCGATCAGGCGGTGTCTTGAAATGTTAGCGCAGATTGCGCGTGAACTTGATCGTCCGGAGGCATCCGTGGCCAATACGAAGGAAAAGAAGGGGAACGCCGTCGCCGCCTACTTGCGCTCCACAAGAGCGGAGTTGCGCAAGGTCCGTTGGCCAACCCTGGAACAAGGATGGGCCATGACCAAGATCGTGTTGGTCGTGACTTTTGCCATGGCAATCTTCCTGGGAGTTCTGGACTTCTTCTTCGGGTGGTTGCTGGGGCAGGTCATCGGAGGCAACGTGCTCTTCATGGTCTTGGGCGCGATTATCGCTGCCGCCTTGATTGGCGCGGTCTACCTAGTTGGTCAAAGTGACGAGGTCTGAAGCACTTGGTTCCTGAAGAGCTTTCTGAAGAAGAGATCGATCGCCTGGACGATGTCGAGGAGCCACTCTCCGAGGAATCGGAGGGCGATCTAGGCCCATTGCCGGATCTCGATCTCTCACCCGAGGCGATCTTTGAACGCCTTGGGGCGGATCTGCTGACCAAGCCCGCTGATGAGGACGAAGAGGGTGAGGAAGGTGCGTCCGATGAGGCCCTCCCCCCGCTTCTCTTTGAGGATGAGGTCGAAGAGGTAGGTGTTCTTCCGGATCCCTTCGCCGATGAGGAGGAGGACAAGGAGCCCTCGAACGAGCGCGCCTGGTTCATCATCCATTGTTACTCGGGATATGAGCAGAAGGTGCGCCACAACCTCGAGCAGCGCATCGAGTCGATGGGTATGCAGGACTTTATCTTCCAGGTTGTGGTACCGACCGTCGAGGAGATCGAGCTACGGGACGGCAAGCGTCGCACGGTAGAGCGCTGTCTCTATCCCGGCTATCTGATGGTCCAGATGCAGCTGACGGACGATTCCTGGTACGTGGTGCGCAACACACCTGGGGTGACAGGATTTGTTGGCATGGGTAACAACCCTACGCCCTTGCGTTCTGAGGCGGTGCAGCGTATCCTTCGTCGAATGGAATCGGCGGCACCGGAGGTGCGGGCGACCTTCAAGCGCGGGCAGAAGGTGCGCATCATTGAGGGCCCCTTTGCGGATTTCATCGGTGTGGTCGACGACATCGACGAGGAACGCACGAAAGTGCGGGTGCTCGTCTCCTTCTTCGGTCGCGAAACGCCGGTCGAGTTGGACTTCCTGCAGGTGGAGCGGGCTTAAGCACGGGAAATCACGAGTGTGAAACCCGGGCCGATGGAGGCGCATCCAGAGATGGTGAACGCCCCAAGAGCTTGGATTGAGGGAGTATTGAAAGAATGGCAAAGAAAAAGATAAAGGCAGTCGTTAAGTTGCAGATCCAGGCCGGGAAGGCCAATCCGGCGCCCCCGATTGGGCCCGCGCTGGCGCAGCATGGGATCAACCTGATGGGCTTCTGCAAGGAGTACAACGCTAAGACGGCGCACCTTGCCGGTAGCGTGATCCCTGCGGAGATCACCATCTACCATGACGCATCGTTCACCTTTGAGCTCAAGACACCGCCCACGGCGGATCTTCTCCGCAAGGCAGCGGGCGTGGACAAGGGCTCCTCGGAACCGAACCGCGACAAGGTGGGCACGATCAGTAAGGCCCAGCTGCGCGAGATCGCCGAGACCAAGATGCGCGACTTGAACGCGATTGATGTCGAAGGCGCCGAGCTGCAGATCGCCGGCACCGCCCGCAGTATGGGGATTCGCATCACGGACTGAGCATCAGCCGGACATAGCATGCGTGCTCACCCGTGAGCAGACTGCGCGATTGTCCGTAAACCGTGGGAGGGGAGACCCGTTCGTACCACAAGGAGCTAACTATGGGAAAGACTGGCAAGAAATACCTGGAAGCTGCCACCAAGGTCGATCGCGACCACGTCTACAGTGTGGACGAGGCGATCAAGTTGGTGCGGGACGTGAGCTACACGTCCTTTGACGGCACGGTTGAGGTCCATCTACGGACCAATCTCGACCCGCGACGTGCGGATCAGGCCATTCGCGGCGTCGTCCGCCTGCCGAACGGATTGGGCAAGCCGGTACGTGTCCTGGTTTTCGCCGCCGGAGAGGCTGCACGGGCTGCCGAGCAGGCAGGCGCCGACTTCATCGTCGACGGCGACGAGGGCGTCCAGAAGATCCTGGGCGGTTGGGTCGACTTTGATGTCGCCATCGCCGTACCCGATATGATGCGTCACGTAGGTCGGCTGGGGCGCGTCTTGGGTCCTCGTGGCCTGATGCCCACACCGAAGACCGGCACGGTCGTGCCGGAGGATGACATCGGTCGTGTGGTTGATGAGGTGAAGGCCGGTCGTGTTGAGTACCGGCTCGATCGCTCCGGCAATATTCACTGCCCCATCGGGAAGGTCAGCTTCTCAGAGGAGCAATTGCTGGGCAACCTGTCGGCGATTATGAGCACGATTCGCCGCGCTCGACCGCCCGCCGCCAGGGGTCTTTTCATCCGCCGCGTTACCCTAGCACCCACGATGGGGCCAGGCATCAAAGTGGATCCCGTCGCAGCTCTAGCGTTGGAGACGGCCTAACTGTTATAAGCCCAAGTTACATCGTTTGAACCTGTCCGCCGAAGACAGCAGGTGCACCCGCTCACGCAATGCGTGGCGACGTGCTTAATCTAGCCTGCCGAGGCAGGATCTGGGGAAACTAACAAGTCTGCCGGCAGAGAACCGCCGGGCTTGCTCTCCTGAGTCCTTGCGTCGGTTGGCGCAAGGACTTTTTTGTGTCGTAGAGACACGGGTCCGCCCAAGGCGACAGGCAGCATCTAGCAAGGAGGTGAGAAAGGTTGGCTATTTCACGCGCCCGTAAAGAGGAATTGCTGGAGACCTATCGCCAGCAAATGGCCGAGAGCACGGGATTCGTTATGGCGGAATATACCAAACTGAGCGTCGCTCAGATGCAGGATATCCGACAGAGGTCCCGCGCAGAGAACAGTGAAGTGTTCGTGATCAAGAACACCCTCTTCCAGCGTCTGCTGGAGGAGTCCGACGTCAAGGCTCCCGGAGAACTCCTGGAGGGGCCGAGATTGATCGCGTTCAGCCACAAGGACGTGCCCTCGCTAACGAAGTTGTTCCGCGAGATCGCGCAGTCCTACGATGAGAACCGCTTCGTCGTTAAGGGCGGTATGATCGAGGGGCGTATCTTCGACGCGGCGGAGGCGGCGACGGTTGCCAACTTGCCGACGCGCGAGGAGCTGCTCTCCCAGGTCCTGCGGACCATCAACGCACCCGCAACACAGATGGCCGGGGTCGTTGCCGGTGGCCTACGCCAGGTCGTCAACGTCATCAAGGCGTATGCCGACAAGCTGGAGACTGCTGGTGGTGCGTCGGTCGAGGCCACAGAGGCCGCCGCCTGACACGGAAGCTTGCACATTCATTCACGGTTCATCGTGACCGACCCTCTCATCTGAAGAGCGGCGCTCACGAATCAAAAATGGAGGATTCACAACAATGGCAGATCTGGATAACCTGGTAGAGGAAATCAGCGCCCTGACGCTGATCGAGGCGTCCGAGCTGGTGAAGATGCTCGAGGATAAGCTCGGTGTGAGCGCCGCAGCTCCCGTGGCTATGATGGGCGCGATGCCCGCTGCTGCTGCCGAGGCCGAGGAGGTCGAGGAGCAGACCGAGTTCAACGTGGTGCTGACGGATTTCGGACCCAAGAAGATCAACGTCATCAAGGTCGTTCGCCAACTCACCAACCTGGGCCTGAAAGAGGCCAAGGACCTGGTCGAGGGCGCGCCCGCCAACATCCTGGAGGCCGTCGGTAAGGAAGTTGCCGATGACGCCAAGGCCAAGTTGGAAGAGGCCGGCGCCAAAGTCGACGTCAAGTAACACGACCGACGACGCAACGTCTGGATATCGAAGCCCCCTGGGAAACCGGGGGGCTTTGTGCTATACTGGCGCTATGGAAAAGAGAGAGCCCGAGTCCACCCAAGAACCTGTCGTCGTCGACCAACTGCGAGCAGCTCTCAGTAGCTACTTCTTCACCGAAGACATCACCATCATGGACAACAAGGCCCGTCCGATGGTACGTTTTGGTGGTCGCCTCATCGATGGTGACGAGCACGCGATCTTCGAGACGATAATCGAGCGGTTTGCCCGCTTCGGCTACACGCCGATCCTCACCCGCGAGGATGATCAGGACATGATCCAGGCCATCCCCGCGGTCGCCGACGGCAGGACCGGCAAGGCTTGGGTCAACGGCGTGCTCTTTGTAGCAACGATTCTGTCCGTTCTGCTACTCGGCGCCCTTCACGAAAACGTCGACATCTTCGCCCATCCGCTGGAGATTTGGCGCGGTTGGCCCTTCGCCGCGACGATTATGGGCATCCTGACAGCGCACGAGCTGGGCCACTACTTCGTCGGACGCGCCTACGGATCGCCCACCAGCTTGCCCTACTTCGTGCCCCTGCCGCTGAGCATCCTGGGCACGATGGGGGCCGTCATCGTTCAGCGCGGGCCTATGCGTAGCCGCAGGGCCCTGTTCGATATCGGCATCGCCGGGCCGCTGGCGGGCCTGGTCATCGCCATCCCCCTACTCTTCGTCGGCCTGTTCTTGTCTCAGACCGGGACGCCGCAGGAGTTCATGGAGATCCCGGTGGGTCAGCCTGTACCGGTGATGCAAGAGGGCAACTCACTGCTCTATATGGGGGCGAAGTACCTCGTCTTTGGACGCATGTTGCCTGACAGGGAGACCGGTGAGGACGTCTGGCTCTCTCCTCCCAGCCCCGGCGGATCGATCGCCTTTGCTGCGTGGGCAGGCCTGCTGGTCACGGCCCTCAATCTCTTCCCAATCGGGCAATTCGACGGCGGGCACATCGCCTATGCCGTCTGGGGTCGCAAGGCATGGACGTTGGCCCGTGTCTTTATCGCCTTGATCTTCGCCTGGGGCCTTATCCTCAGCTTCCTCGGCAATCAGGCTGGGATGACTTGGTTGGTCTGGGGCGGGCTCGGTATTCTGGTCGGCCCTCGCCATCCACCGCCTCTCAACGATGTCACACCGCTGGACCCGAAGCGTAAGCTCCTGGGCTGGGCTATGGTCGCCATCTTCATCCTGATCATCAGCCCACTACCGCTCATCCAGACTGTGATCCACTAGGAGCCGCACCGAACCTGTCGTGAGCGTGATCGGAATCGACGCCAGCCGTGCCGTCAGCAACGAGCCCACCGGCACCGAAGGCTACTCCTACCATCTGACCCGGGCCCTCATCCCCAGGCTGAGGGCCCGATATGCTGTCCGACTCTACTTTCGGACGGCGCCTCTGGAAGCGCCGGCACTCAGTGACACCCGTGCGTGGTGGGAAGATGCGGAAGCGTGTGTCATGTCTTTTCCGCGGCTATGGACGCACGTGCGCCTCTCGTGGGAGATGCTCCGCCGTCCGCCGGACCTCCTCTTTGTTCCGTCTCACGTCCTGCCCCTCGCACGCCCACGACGCACGCTGGTCACCGTCCACGACGTCGGCTACCGTCACTTCCCGGAGGCGCACCCTTCGCCCCAGCGACGCTACCTGGACCTGAGCACGCGATGGAATGTGCGCGTGGCGAGTCACGTGATTGCCGACTCCAATGCGACACGCAACGCGATCGCAGAAGCCTACGGCACCGATCTCAACAAGATCACGGTCGTCTATCCAGGCTATGAAGCCGACCTGCAGCCGGTAAGCGATCCGCGCCGACATGAGCAGGTCAGACAGCGCTACGCGATTCCCGGCCCCTATCTGCTCTTCCTGGGTCGCATTCAGCCACGCAAGAACCTGATCCGCCTGGTTGAGGCCTTTGCGCGCATCGCCCCACAGCACGAGGGCCTCACGTTGGTCTTGGCGGGGCCGCCCGGTTGGTTCCTGTCATCCATCACGTCGCGGGTGCAGGAGCTGGGCCTCGGTCAACGCGTGCGTTTTCTGGGCTATGTCGCTTCCGGAGACAAGGCCACCCTCATTTCCGGAGCCCGTGTGTTCACCTATCCGTCCCTTTACGAAGGCTTCGGCTTTCCCGTGTTGGAGGCACAGGCCTGCGGCACGCCCTTACTCACCAGCGCGACGTCGAGCCTTCCGGAAGTCGCCGGGAAGGGGGGACTGCAGGTCGACCCAGAGGACGTCGACGCAATCGCCGAGGGGTTGACTCGATTGCTCAGCGATGCGGAGCTCCGGGCAACGCTCGTCGCACGAGGCCTCGAGAATCTGACACGTTTTTCCTGGGCCAAGGCCGCCCAACAGACGGCAGATATCATCGAGCAGCTACTGGCTGCCTAACAACGCTCAGGCGCGAGGCCGAGTCGCCCGCTCTAGCGCCGGCTCAGCTCTTCATAGATCTCTTGATAGGCCAGCACGCTCTCCACCGGGGTGTTGGCAGGGATGTGGTTACCCACCGCCAGGAAATACCCGGGACACCCCTTGCCGATCGCCATACACCGTTCGACCTCAGCGCGGATCTCCTCACGCTTTCCCCGCAGCAGGATCCGCGTGTCCGCGTTCCCGATGAACACGTGCGAGCTGCCGTAATCGTCGGCGATCCTCTGCATATCGGTCCACGGCTCCAGCACGAAACCATGGACACCGCAGGCTGCCAGATCATCGATAAAGCGTGTGTAGTCGCCGTCGGAGGTGTAGATGATCTTCTTGCCCGTGTCGTGCAGCGGGGCAAAGAGCTTCCGGTAGTTGGCGAAGACGAACTCACGGTACCACTTGGGGGAGATGAAGGGACCGGAGCTCCACACGATGTCATCGTGGACCATCACCACCGGTACGTCAGCCTTACCCAGCGCATCATAGTATTGCCGGATCCACGAGGCATAGCGGTTGGTGACCTCGCCGAACCGCTTGGGATCAACGCCGGCAGCCAGGAGCAGCATCTCCCAGCCGAAGATGGCGATCAGGCCCGAGACCAAGGTCACATAGACCCCCGTCATCGTGACCTGGTCCGGCGTCTGGGCGCGCTGCTGTCGGTAGCTGTCCTCAAAGCGGCGGATCAGTTCAGCCTCATCGCGAGGCCCATAGACCTCCCAGGGGTCGAAGGCGAGCACTTCCTCGGGTGTGGTGAAGGGACAGTGGATGGTATCGCGCCGGTCGACGCCACCCGCG
>CAZYYC010000225.1:0-7251 GCA_964650935.1 uncultured Anaerolineales bacterium | reverse complement strand
GGACTGAGGACCTGGATCAATGCGAAACCAGGATGCTCTAGTGCCTGCAGGAGCACGTCGGACATCTCCTTGACCTTGCCGGAGAAGCAGCGGGCGACGAAACTGACGTCGTAGCCCAGGGCCATCAGTAGGGGGTTGAGCGGTTGTTCCTGGGCGCCGTAGGGTGCAGCTCGATTCGTGATGCCCTCCGGGCTGGTGGGCGAGGGCTGGCCCTTGGTCATGCCGTAGATCGAGTTGTCCATCACGATGTAGGTGATATCGATATTGCGGCGGGCTGCGTGCGGAATGTGACCGCCGCCGATGCTGAAGCCATCCCCATCGCCACCGACAGCGACGACCGTGGTCGCCGGGCGGCCCAGCTTGATCCCCGTGGCGAGCGGCAGGGCACGTCCGTGGATGCCGTGGATCCCATAGGTGTTGAGGAAGGCGGGGAAGCGGCTGGAGCAGCCGATCCCGGACGCGATCGTGATCTCCTCGGGCAGCAGCTGAAGCTCGGCGAAAGCACGCATCAGCGCTGTGAGCACAGCATAGTGGCCGCAGCCCGGACACCAGATAGGCTTGACGGCGCTGCGATAGTCCGCGGGGCGGCGCCGGTCGGCGATCGGCTCAGCCATGGCACGTGTCCCTTTCCCAGGAGCCGCCGGTCTCGTCGTGGAGCCGGCGGACGGTGTCATAGATCGTGGCGAGTTTGCCGCGCTCGCGGTCCCAGAGCCGGCGTTCGTGATCGACCATCTCCATCGCCGCGGTGTAGATCTCGCGTACTTTGAACGGCACGCCCTGCTCCTTCTTGTAGGGGTAGATGTGCACGTTGAGCTCATCCAGCTGTCGGTAGTAGCGGTGCTCGATCATGCGTCCGAACTGCCCGGAGAAGTTGAGCTCGGGGATGAGGATCGCCTGCTTGGAGGCGATGAAATCGCTGATCGCCTGGTCGGGCATCGGGAGAAGGGTGTGGGGGTAGATGGCCTCGATCGGGATGCCCTGCGCGTGGATATGCTGCGTCGCCTCGCGGACCGCGCCGCGCGTGCTTCCCCAGCCGATGATGCCGAAGGGGGCACCCCGATCGCCCCAGCGACGCGAGGTCATTCGCCAATCGGCGAGCATCCGCCGCGCCGTCTCGACCTTGTTGGCGCGTTTTTGCATCATCCGCTGGTGCGTCATCGGCGCCTGGTCGGGGTGCCCGTAGGCGTCGTGCTCCAGACTCTCGGCGAGGTACATGCCGCGGGGCATCCCCGGATGCGCCATCGGCGAGATGCCGCTGTCGCTGAAGGCGTAGCGTTTGTATCTGCCCTCCAGCTCTTCGGGGTTGGGTACCATGCGCTCCAGGGGGCCGTTCCAAGGGAGCCCGGGCAGCGGTGTTGTCTCCTGGCGCGAAGCCATCGCCTGATCCGAGAGCACGATCACGGGCATCTGGAAGCGCTCCGCTAGGCTGAAGGCGTAGATGGTCTGGAAGTAACAGTCCTTGACGGAATCGGGGGCCAGCACGAAGCGTGGGGCATCGCCGTGCCCGCCGTAGAGGGCTAGAAAGAGATCGCCCTGTGACGTCTTGGTCGGCAGTCCGGTGGAGGGCCCCGCCCGTTGGACATTGATGACGACGAGGGGGATCTCCGCCATACTGGCAAAGCCCAACCCCTCGACCATCAGGGAGAGACCGGGCCCCGAGGTGGCGGTCATCGCCGGCCGTCCGGCATAGGACGCGCCGATTGCCATATTGATCGCCGCGATCTCGTCCTCGACCTGAACCAGGGTGCCGTTGAAGGCGGGCAGGTAGCGCGCCATCGATTCCATGACCGGCGTCGCCGGCGTGATCGGATAGCCTGAGAAGAAGGTACAGCCGGCAGCCAGGGCGCCCAACGCCATCGCATCGGCGCCCGAGAGCAGAATGCGTTCCTCCCTGAGCGTCCCCGGGAACGGCAGCGCGAAGGGAAAGGCCCCCGCATGGTGCTCCCGCGCAAAGGCGTAGCCGTGCTTCAGCGCTTCAGCATTCTTGTCCAGCGACTCGGCGTGGCGCTGCATACGCCGGCGAACGACGTCCTCGGCGACTTCAAGGGGAAAGCCGAAGAGCGCGCTGAGCGCGCCCAGAAAGACGAAGTTCTTGCCCATCGGCCAATCCAGCGCCTGCGCGATATCCTCTCCGGGGATAGCGTGGTGCTGGTGGTCGTCCGTCGGAATCGTGACCTTGGCCTCGTGCAGGATCACAGCATCTTTGCAGAGATCCTCGTGCTCCTCAATCCAGGCCTGTTTGTTCATCGCGACGAGTACATCGGCCTCGTCCCCCTCGGTCATCACGCGCTGTGTGCCCAGGCGGACCTGGACCATGACCTGTCCCCCGCGGATCTCGGCGGGATAACTGCGGAAGCTGTAGATCTCCAGCCCTGAGGCGGCAGCGATGCGCGTGAAGAGGTCGCCAAGGGTGATGGTGCCTTCGCCACCTTCACCGCCAATGCGGACGACGACGGTCGACTCTCGGGAGTGCATAGGCTTGCCTCTATTCTTCCCTTTCGTTAGCACTGACTACGGCAGTAATCTGTCCCTGCCCCCACGTCTCGAGCTGGCCCTCCGGGCCCAGGACAAGGGCCGTGGCGTCGGGGATGCCCAGACCGAAGAGCGCGCTATCGATCTGGGGCAGGGCACGGAGGATCGGCGTCTCCTCGGTTGAGGTGAAGTGCGGCGCAACGACGGCATTGAGCAGGAAGCCGAATCCCATGGTTTGTTGATAGGGCGGCACCGGTGGCAGGACCCAGCGTCCCAGCGCCGCTGCCCCGGCCCCTACGCCGATGATGCTCAGACCCTGGAGCGTGCTGTAGCCCTGGACGATAGCGCGCAGCGCCGGCGTACCGTGCAGATTGTTGACCAGAGGCAGGGGATTCTCGCCCCCCAGGTACAGAATACCGGCCTCCTCCAGCAGCGAGAGAAAGGCCTCGGTTTGGAGCTGATCGCGCGTCATCGTCGCCAGGCTGAAGGCCTGGCCCCCGGGTCCACCCAGCAGTATGTAGTGCTCGAGGATGTCGTCTGCAAGGCTCGGGCTGCCCTCGCCGATGAGCACGACCATCGGTCGATCGAGGTTCGCCAGGGCGAGGAGCTGGGCGTCGACCGCGTCGGTCTCGCCGGTGTGCAGATCTCCACCGCCAAGGAGGACGAGCCAACCCTCCCCGTCGAGCCACTGCAGTGGGCCTTGGTGCGGCATCGACTTCAGACCTTCCTTAGCGGCATCAGCCGCCGCAGCGTCTCGACGATCAGCCCTACACCGTTAACCATCGCACGCTCATCGATATCGAAGCGGGGGTTGTGGTGCGGGCGCTCCTCGTAGTCCTCGGGCCCTGAGGCGACGAAGACGAAGCAGCCCGGCACCTCCTGGAGGAAGAAGGCGGCATCCTCACTGCCCATGGTGCGGACGTCGGCTCTGAGGGCCTCCTGCCCGAAGAGATCGATGACCGTCTCCTGGACCAGGGCCGTCACCGAGCGGTCATTGACCAGGGCCGGCGTCAGCGGCATCATCTCGATCTCCGCCTCGGCCCCCATCATCTCGGCGGTGCCGTGGACGACGGCGTTCAGCCGCTCGAGGATCCGCTCGCGCACGCCCCTGTCGTACGTCCGGATGGTGCCGCGCAGCTCCGCCGTTCTGGGGATCACGTTGAAGGCCTCGCCGCTCCGGATGGATCCGATGGTGAGCACGGCGGTCTCCAGGGCGCCGACGTTGCGGCTGATGATGGTCTGCAGGTTCGTGACCATCAAGGCAGCGGTGGTTACGGGATCCACCGTCTGCTCAGGTAGCGCTCCGTGACCGCCCTTGCCGTTGATCGTGACCTTGAAGGCCTCGGCAGCCGCCATAATCGGACCCGGCGAGGCACCGATCTCGCCATAGGGCATATGGTTCCAGACGTGAAGGGCGAGCGCTACCTGGGGGTGCGGATCCTCAAGGGCGCCCTCACGGACCATAATCTCGGCCCCGTTTTGCCCCTCCTCGCCGGGCTGGAAGATCAACTTGAGCGTGCCGCGCCAGGTGTCGCGGTGCTGCGCCATCAAGGTGGCGATGCCCAGGCCCATAGCCGTGTGGGCGTCGTGACCGCAGGCGTGCATGCACCCGGGTGTCTGCGACGCATAGGCGACATCATTCTCCTCCAGGATGGGCAGCGCGTCCATGTCGACGCGGTTCATCACGACCGGTCCCTCCCCGTTCTCGAAGTGGGCGACCACACCGTTGGTGGCGACACCCATCCGAACGCTGTAGCCCAGGTCGTGCAGCGTCTCGGCAACGATCCCTGCCGTGCGGGAGGTCTCCAGTCCCAATTCGGGATGTTGGTGGAAGTCGCGGCGCCAGGCGACCAGTTGATCGAAGATGGCATGGGCTTGTTCGAGTGCGTTCACGTTGATCCTCCTTGGGACGGTTGCCTAAGTGTAATGAGCCCCTCGCCGGCTGACAAGTACGAATTGTACCCTATCCATACGAAAATCCTCCCAGAGCGTCATGGCCCTGGGAGGATAGGCGTCTGTCTCAGGTGAACGGTTACAGCTCGTAAAGCTCAGTATATTTCTTGCGCAGATAGGTCAGCAGTGGTTGTGCACTGATCTGCGTGTCGAACTCGCGCTCGAGCAGCTCGGGCGCGGTGAACTTGCGTCCGTGCTTGTGGATACGGTCGCGGAGCCGGCTCAGGAGCGGCTCGAACTCACCGTGGGTATAGCTCTCCTCCAGGTCGGGCATCTCCGTCAGGATCTTTTCGTAGATCTGCGCGGAGATGAGGTTGCCCAGGGTGTAGGTGGGGAAGTAGCCGACCATGCCGTGGGACCAATGGATGTCCTGCAGACAGCCGAGAGCGTTGTCGGGCGGGGTGATGCCGAGATACGCCTCGTAGCGGGCGTTCCACGCCTCCGGCACGTCGGCGACCTTGAGCTCACCGGTGACCAGGGCCTTCTCCAGTTCGAAGCGGACGAAGATGTGCATGTTGTAGGTCACCTCGTCGGCTTCCACCCGGATGAGGCTGGGTTGCACCTTGTTGATCGCGCGGTGGAAGGTGGTCAGTGAGATGCTGCCGAGTTGCTCGGGGAAGAACGCCTGCAGAATCGGATAGTAGTGGTACCAGAAGGGTAAACTACGCGCGACCTGGTTTTCCCAGAGGCGCGACTGCGACTCGTGAAGGCCAAGCGTCGCGCCGCCGGCCAAGGCGGTGCGATCGAAGGCGCCGGGGCTGCCCTGCTCGTAGAGGGCGTGACCGCCTTCGTGGACACTGCTGAAGATGGCCGACTGGGGGGCGTTCGGATGGATGCGTGTGGTGACACGGACGTCGGCGCTGCTGAACTCGGTCGTGAAGGGATGCGGCGCCCTATCCTGGCGCCCACGCTTGAAGTCGTAGCCGATATCCCGCAGCAGCAGCAACGTGAAGTCCCACTGCTTCTGGTCGTCGTAGGTCAGGCCCAGGAAGCCGTCGTCGACCTCGGGCCGTGCGGCGATCTCGCGGACCAGCGGCACCAGACCCTCCTTGAGCTCGCCGAAGAGCACCTCAACCTGTGCCGTCGTCATGTCGGGCTCATACTGGTCGAGGAGCGCGTCGTAGGGGTGCTCGGTGTAGCCCAGGTAGTTGGCTCGCTCGATCTGCGTGTCGATCAGCTCCTGCAGGTGGGGCTCGAACGTGGCGAAGCTATTCGTCTCCCGGGCCTTGCGCCACGCGACGAAGCCCTGGGCTGCGGCCCTGGTCTCACGCTCGACCAACGCGGTGGGAATCTTGGTTTCCTTGTCGAAGCTGCGCCGGATCACACGAACGGTGCCGGCGGCATCGCTGTCGTAGTCCAGGTCTGCGACCTCGCCCTCGGCAGCTTCGAGCAGCTTGCGTGTCTCGTCGGAGGTGAAGAGCTCGTGCGCCATCGACGTCAGCGTCGCCAATTGGCTGCTGCGCGCTTCGGTGCCCAGCTCGGGCATATTGACCTGCTGATCCCAACTCAGGACGGCAGCGGCGGCCTGGAGATCGAAGATCGGTGCCAGGTGCTGATTAAGGCTCGTGACTTTGTCGCTCATACTAGCTCCTTAGCATATTGAGTGGGTCGGAGACGGCACCCTGTGCTGCCTCCCGACCATGGTGTACTATGAGACCCGCCGCACCGCAAGCGTGAGGCGCCGTCCATCGACCTCGTCCTGCAGCACTTCGTCGCCGTCAGGCGCGTCGCTGTGAACCAGGTGGTCGGCGAGCACTTCGTCGGCGATGAGTCCCCCGTGGGTGCGGATAGCATCGAGTAGGTCACCCTCTGCGGTGTAGGTCACGTCCACGCGATCGGTCAGGTTGTAGTCTGCCTGCTTGCGCAGCTCCTGGACGCGCCGCACTACTTCTCGCGCCAGTCCCTCGGAGGCCAGCTCGGGTGTGATCACGGTGTCCAGCGCCACCACAAGCCCGCCCTCTCCCGCGACCCCGAAACCCTCACGGGCCTCGGTCTGGATCAGGACCTCGTCAGGCGCCAGCGCTACCTCGCTGCCGTCGCTCAGCGTCAGCGTGAGCGGGTCGCCCGCGTTGAGCGTCGCCACGGCCTCGCGCGCGTCGATCTCGGTCAACGCCTTGCGCACCAGCGGGAATTGCTTGCCGAACTTCGGTCCCAGCACACGGTTGAGGGGCAGGAGGCGGTAGGCGACCAGCTCACCCTCCTCCTTGACGAAGGTCACGTCCTTGACGTTGAGCTCATCGGCAAGCAGATCGAGCAGCTGCGTCAGCTCCTCGCGGCGCCGCGGATCGGCGGCGATGAGGGCCTGTGCGAGCGGTTGTCGTACCTTCAAGTTGTTGGACGAGCGCACCGAGTGCCCCAGGGTGGCGGCTAGGCGTACGGCATCCATCGCATCCACCAACGTCTGCTCCTCGGCACTGAGCGGCACGGCCTTGGGGAAGATGCAGTGATGCACGCTGCTCGGCGCGCCTTCGTCGATGGCGCACACGAGGTTTTGGTACATCGCCTCCGGGATGAAGGGAAGGACCGGAGCGAGGGCCTTGGCGAAGGTCACCAACACCACATAGAGTGTCTGGTAGGCAGCCTGCTTGTCGGCTTCAGCGGTCGGGCTCTCGCCACGCGCCGCCCAGAAGCGACGCCGGCTGCGGCGGATGTACCAGTTGCTCAGGTCGTCGAGGAAGGCCTCTGCCGGCTGGGCAATTCTGAGGGGAACGTAGGCTTCGTAGCCCTCGGTCATGGCCTTCAGGGTCTCCCGCAGACGTGCGATAATCCAGCGATCCAGAACGGTGGGTTGGGCCTCCTCGGTCCAGGGCTCGTGCACGAGCGGAT
>CAZYYC010000224.1:2434-7290 GCA_964650935.1 uncultured Anaerolineales bacterium | reverse complement strand
CCAGTCCCGACCGGAACAGCGGCCCCGTCTGTTCGTAACGCGGCAGCGTCAGCACAGCGAACAGCCCGCCCAGGGCCACCATCGTGGCCATCTCGAGCGACCGCGCCGAGATCCACCCGCTCACAAGCGCCAGCAGCAGCGTGCTCGCTGCCGCGGGGGCCGTGCCTACCGTCGTCGCCAGCAGCATCGCCGCGCCCGCGGCGGGGAAGAGCAGCGGCAACAGGTCGCCCGAACGCAGCAGCATCCAACCGATCGCCACAAAGAGCGTCATGATCAGCGCCATGATCAGCTCCTGCTTCCCCCCGTCCAGGGCCTCCGGCTGATGCCGTGCCACAAAGAGCCCCGCAGCCGTCACCGCGATCGCCGCCAACAGCGCCGCCATCGCCACATTGGGATCGTCATCCGCTGTCGAGGTGAGACCGAACTCCGACAGCGCCTCCAGGTCCAGCTCGCTGATCAGGGTGCCCTCGCGGACGATCACCTGACCGCTGCGATAGGTCTGCAACACCTGCCCCACAGCCTCTCGGGCAGCCTCCCGTGCAGCCTCCGTCGCAGCCTCGTCGTGGAACGTGTTCGGGCGCACAAAGCTTCCCACCAGCGACTCCACGACCTCCGCCTCATCCTGCGCCATGTCCAGGGGGACCAGCGTTGGAATCCGGTCGCGGATCTGCACCACATCGGTCTCGCGGATCTCCTCCTGGCGCATCACCTGGTCCAGCAGATCGAGGAACTCCAGCTGCACACGGCTCCAGCTCGCGTCGGGTAGCGTCAGGATCGCCGGCAAGGTCTCATCGGGCAGATCGCTCAGCTCGGGCACCGCCCGAATCGCCTCGCTCCGCTGCGCCGCCGAGCCGAAGGTATCAGCTCGCACCGCCCGCAGATAGGTCAACACGGCACGCGCACGTGTATACTGCTGGCGCGCCACCGTCGGGTCAGGCGCCGAATAGACGTCGGGCACGCGGCGCGCAGCATCCTCCGCCGTGCGACCGGTCAGGATCTCGCTCACATAGGTTAAGTCACGGGGCGCAAGGATATTCTGCGGTGCCACATCACCCATCGCCAGGTCATATTCCCCCGGCACCGAGTAGATCAGCACGAGCGAGAGGAGCCCCACAAGCCACAGCCAGAAACCGGCTTGGCGCAGGCCCCACATCCGGCGCGCTCTGCGCACCTCTCTGCTCCTTCGCGAACGTGACATCACCCTCATTCCCCGCTATAGAACAAGAGGGGCTCCCTATAGGAGCCCCCCTCAACCATCATCTTACCGAAGGCCGGTGGTCAGACTGAGAGCAAGTCGCGCACGACCTGGTTGACGACACGCCCATCGACCTGTCCCTGGACGCGCGGCATCAGGGCGCCCATCACCCGGCCCAGATCGCGCGTCGAGGTCGCTCCGACCTCCGCGATGACCGCCTGTGCCAGCTCACGCACCTCGTCCTCACTCAGCTGAGGCGGTAGATACCCCCTCAGGATCTCGAGTTCGAGCTCCTCAGCCGCGACCAACTCATCACGCCCGGCCTGGCGCATCATCTCCACCGCTTCCTCGCGGCGTTTGACCTCTTTCTGAACCAGACCGACGATCTCATCGTCGGTCAAGTCATGCGGGCTCTCCGCCTCGGCGAGTTGAATCGCGGTCAGGACCATCCGCAGGGCAGATCTGCGCTGCGCGTCCTGCGCCCGCATCGCGTCCTTCAGGTCCTCACGAAGTTGCGCCTTGATACTCATACAGCTCCCATCCCTAGTACTGCCGTCGGCGATCCTTCAGCGTCGTGCGGCGGCTCTTGCGCAGCTTAGCCGCTCGTTTCCGCTTCCGGACAATGCTCGGCTGCTCGAAATACCTTCGCTTCCGAATCTCGGACAGAATCCGATCCCGCTGGACCTTCTTCTTGAACCGACGCAACAGGGAGTCAAACGACTCGTTGTCGTCCGATACGACGAACGTCACACACCTCACCCCTTTCTTGCTCCCGCAGCGCACCTGCCCTCCGTGCGTTCGCGGCTAGGAGTCGCCTCTCCCATAGGGAAAATCGCTCAAACATTATAGCGTCCAGCCCCCGGATGTCAAGAAGCCTATTCACCCGTGGCGCAACCTTGCAGCCCCCTCATCCGCGAGGGCCTCGCACACACCAGCCCCCACAAGATCGTGCCGGCAGGCTGGCAGCCCCGTCCCGGGGCGTCGCACCAGCAAACCCACTCACTCCCAGTCGTACACGACCATCAGCAGCCGCCCGTCCGGCGCCCGGAGCTGCACCTCCGCCCCCCCAGGATACAGCGCCCGCACCACCGCCAGCTCCTCGATCCGCTCCGGCACCACCACAAACCGCGCCGGCGCCGTGATGTTCAACGGTAGACCATCCGGCGTCACGTCCTCACCCGGAAAGTCGCGCAGCATGAACGCCAGCGTGCCGAACTGCCAATAGATGAACGGCGGTCCCAGGAAGTAGATCCGCCCCGCGCACCCCTCTACCCGTGACGTCGCGCACACCGGCTCGGGATGCGCCATCGCATAGCGCGCGAACGCGGTCGCGCTCTGCGCCGTCGGGTTGCCATAGGTCTGCACCGGCGTATACACACCGAAGTAGAAGGTGAGGTTGAGCACGGCGATCACCGCCACGCAGGTGCCCGCGACCACGAGGGCATCGCGGTGCCACCGGCCCAGGATATCCAGTAGGAGCTCCATGCCCCAGGTGATGAAGAGCACCACCACCGGCAGCAACAACAGCCCCCGCTGGCTGCTCGGCGGATTCTCGGTGATCACCCACGCCACCACCAGCGTCGGCCAAAACCATAGATGCGCCAAGAGCCGCGAGGGCCGCCGGATGCGCACTACGGCGTCGATCAGCCCGAGCAGCATCAGCGCCCCCGAGACGAAATCCAGCAGCGGCTGCTCCGGGCGATACCAGAACGTCGGATCCGGCGTTGCATGAAAGGCCGACACAGCCCGCCACGCCTGCTGCAGGACGAGGGCCATAGAGGAACGGCCCGTCATCTCCATCTCGCGAGCCAGCCAGCCCGATCCGAAGATGCTCACCGCTCGGGTACGCTCGGTCAGCGTCCCCGGGAACCGCGTCGTCCAACCCAGCAGCGGCAGCCCAACGACCAGCCAGCCCACCAGCAGGAGGCCTAGGCCCCGTCCGTGCCTTCGCAGGAAATCGCGCTCGACCACCGCGCGCCACCCGATCACCAGCGCCACCAGCACCGTGACCCAGCGTCCGCCGAAGTAGGTGCTCCAACCCAGCCCCGTGACGACGCCGCACAGGCCCCACAGCCACGCCGACGCCTCCGGCGTGGGCACCGACTCCCTGTCCAGTCCCACCGCGCGCCACACCAACCACAGCGCCGCCGTCCCGATCAGGGGGTCGAAGATCTGGTTGGAGGCCAGGCGGCTATAGTGGACGTGATAGGCGGCGAAGGCCATCACCGCCGCAGCGATCCATCCCGTGCGGCGCCCTCCCACGGCACGCCCCAGCAGATAGGTCGTCAGGACCGTGGACGTCCCCACCAGCACCGAGAGCATCCGTCCGCCCGCGACCGTCGCGCCGAAGAGCCGCATCCCTATGCCGTAGAGCAAGAACGACATCGTCGGCACCGAGTACCACCCGGTCGCGAAGGGGTTGCCCAAAGGGCGGGCCATCAGCTCCAGCGCCGCCACCAGCTGCGTCCCCTCGTCGCCGCCCAGGTTCGCCGGCACCCGCCCCACAGCGACGCCGCGCGCCAGACCCGCCGCCGTCAGCAGCACCAGCAAGCCCCACCGCTCCACCCGCGTCAACCGCAGCGACCACACGCCGCGCCACCCCAACGGCACGAGCAGCGAGGCGAGGGTGAGTCCCAGCGCGAGGAGCCACAGCAGCAAGAGATCGGCGAAGCTTCGGCCCGGCAAGCGCGCCCGCGCCGTTAGCGCGACCAGCGCTGCCAGCCCCAGGCCTGCTGAGCGGGCCCAGCCCGCCCTCGACCGCGGCACGAGCTGCTTCAGGTGAGCCGCCGCACGACCCGAGCGGGGCTGCCCTCTGAGCCACATCGCCCCCAGCCCCACCGTGCTCGCCACCAGCAGCAGCGCCGCATCCCACACATAGATGCCGCGGGCCAGCATGAAGGTAGCGATCAGCAGGCAGAAAAGCGCCAGACCCGCGAGGATCTCCATCGAGCACGCCCTCTCAGAGGATAATCAGCGCCGCGATCCGCGCCGTCGTCGCCCGCGCGCGATGCCGCAGCAATCCCAGCGTCGCCTCCCCGGCCACGGCGACCGCCAGTACAGCATCGCAGCGCCCATCCAGCGCACACGCCCCATCCGCACCGTCGATCCCCAGGGCGTAGAGGGTGTAGTCGCCGCCCGCCAGGCTCTGCTCGAAGCGCACCTGTTCGCGCCCCAGGATGCGGCCCACCTCCAGCGCCGACTGCCATCCCTGACGCACGGCTCGACCGAGCGCCTCGATCTCCTCACTCGGCAGCGAACCGACCGCGTGCAGGGTGCCCTCCCCATCCGTCAGCAGCACGCCGTCGGCGCCCAGCTCGTAGGCCAGCTCCCCCAACAGCGCCGCCACCTCGTCCCGGTGGCGGGCGAAGGCATCGCGCCATGGAGCCTCGCCACGCGCCTCGGTGGGGTCGGCTTGCTCGACGGCGACAGTCGCCTGCTCCGGCTCCGGCGCATCGCCGGGTGCCGGCGCATCGCCGGGTGCCGGCGCATCATCAGGCACCCGCCCAGTGTCGAGCTCCAGGGGCGCCGCCAGGGCCGCCTCGATCCGCTCGGGAAGCTCGGGGAGGAAGAAAGGCTTGGGCAGCACGCCCTGGATAGACGGGGCGCCCGCGTCCAGCTGAAGCTCATCGCCCATCATCGGGATCAGCACCAGGCGCACACC
>CAZYYC010000224.1:0-2334 GCA_964650935.1 uncultured Anaerolineales bacterium | reverse complement strand
CCGCGTCCAGCTGAAGCTCATCGCCCATCATCGGGATCAGCACCAGGCGCACACCCGGATCACGTTCGCGCAGGGCGAGGGCCAGGGTCGGCGCATCCGGCGCCTCGAGCCCCATATCCAGCAGCGCGAGGTCGAAGCGTGTGGGCCGGGCGAGCGCCTCCTCACCGCTGTGGCACACCATCACCTCGTGCCCCAACCGGGTCAGCTCCTCGCTCAGCAGCGTGGCGAAGGCCACGTTTGCATCCACCACGAGACAGCGCATCTCGCCCCCTTTCCACCCTAGCGCACCGCGATGCCCTCATTGTAAGAAACCAGCAAGAAAACGCAAGCCTATGGTACAATGCTCGCAGAAAGGAGCGACACCCATGGAGACCTGTAGGACGATCACCGCATCCAAGCGCCTCCTGGCGCCCCTAGCCCTCGGCCTCACCCTGCTGGCAGCCTTCCTGCTTGCCGGCCCACCTGCCGCTCGCGCCGACCTCGCCCCCCAAGGGGTGAGCACGATCTCGCCCTTCGACAACCGCCTCGGCACCGCCTACGCCAACTACCAGACGGGCGATGATGAGGCACCCTACTTCGCCCCGCTGGTCCACGCCGTCGGCTCCCGCTGGGACCGCGTCGACTTCGCCTGGGACCGCATCCAGTCGGCGGAGGCCACCTGGACCTTCTCCGGCTACGACGAGCTCGTCGATCGCCAGCGCGACGCCGGCCTCGACATCATCGCCATCCTCGGCTCCACCCCCGCCTGGGCCGCTGACCTCTGCAACCTCTCCGCCCAGACCGCCGTCGTGCTCCCCCAACAGCTCATCGCCCACCCGTCCGTCACCCTTCGCCCCGCCGCCGTCGAGGGCGGTTGGCAGGCCTGCCCGCCCCGCGGGCTCGACCTCGCTTGGGACCATCCCGACAACGTCTGGGGCACCTTCGTCTACACCACCGTGATGCGCTACAAGGACCGCGTCCACGTATGGGAGATCTGGAACGAACCCGACCTCTGGGACTGGTTTTGGCGGGGTTCAGTTGATGACTACGCGCAATTGCTGCGCGTCGGCTACCAGGCGGTCAAGGCCGCCGACCCCGACGCGACCGTCCTCTTCGCCGGCCTCGCCTACTGGGCCGACCCCGGCTACTACATTGCCGTCCTCGACGCGCTCACGACCCTCCCCGACGCAGCGCAACACAACTACTTCTTCGACGTGATGTCGCTCCATCTCTACAGCGACGTCTACCAGATCGGCTGGATCGCCGCCGAGATCCAGGCCAACCTGATCAGAACCGTCGGTCGCCGTCCCATCTGGCTCACCGAGACCGGCGTGCCCCTCTGGGATCCATGGCCCCCGGACCACAACCCGGCCCTGCGCATCAACCGGGCCACGTCGGATGAGGCCGCAGCCTATATGATCCAGGCCTTCGCCGAGGCGCGCGCCGCCGGCGTGGAGCGCTTCATCGTCTTCCGCACCCACGACGACCTGATGCCCGGCCCCACCGGCGACATACCCGAATACTTCGGCCTAATCGCGAACGACCTCGGCCTGCGCCCCGCCTACCACGCCTTCGGCGTCACGGCCCACTACCTGCAGGGCGAGAACCAGGTGACCGGCCCCTTCACCCACGGCGGCATCCGCCGCATCACCTTCTGGGCCACGCCGCGCGGCCGCGTCGACGTCCTCTGGAACACCACCGGTGCCCCCATCACCTACAGCCACCCGGCGGTCCTGCCCACAGCCACCCTGATCGATGTTCGCGGTCAGGCCACCACGATCACGGCCACGAACGCCGCCTTCACCCTCACCCTGCCTGCAGCGACCGCCAACAACTCCGCCGACGGGCGCTTCCTCATCGGCGGGGCGCCCCTCCTGGTGATCCAGGAGGACACCCTGCCCCCCACGGTCGCGCTGCACACCCTGCCCGAGCTGGTCGGTACGCCCAGCCTGACCCTGACATGGGATGCCGCCGACGCGGACAGCGGCTACTGGTACGCCGAGGTCGCCCGCGCCGGCGCGCCCGCCGGCCCATGGCAGGTTGTCGCCGATGTCCGCACCACCCAGGATCTCACCAACACCGTCGTCGTGCTGCCGGCGAGCGGCCCCTGGTCGTTCCGCGCCCGGGCCCGCGATCGCGCCGGCAACTGGAGCCCCTGGAGCTCCCCCGTCTCCACCACTGCCATCCTCACACGCACCGTGAGTCTGTCAGTCACGACCTACCTTGAGGAGCCCGGCGAGGTGCCGACCGCGACGGTCCTGAGCTGGTTCGGACCCGCCGGTCAGCTCATCAGCACCACCGTCGGCACCACCTGGCACATCACGCGCACGGTCGATGCGGGCCCCCACACGCTTT
>CAZYYC010000223.1:0-7333 GCA_964650935.1 uncultured Anaerolineales bacterium | reverse complement strand
GTCTGGTCGATGTAGTTCTGATCCAGTGCGACGTAGGCCTGTGACTGCACTTCGGCCGATGATGCACGGGCGATGTAGAGGTGGCGAGCGAAGGTCCTGTCATTCTGGCTGTTGAAACCCTCCGCGATGTTGGATGGAATCGAGACTGCTGCGCGCCGAATCTGGTCGCGAAGTGCGTAATCTCTCCCGAATTCTCTCTGTCGAGTGATATCGTAGATCAACCTGCACAGCTCGCGTCCCTTCTGCCAAGACTGGATATCCTCGAACCTTTCGATGGACGGCACTGATGCACCTGCCTCTCTACTAGACTGGGTCCTGTGACAACGGTCGACCAGTCTCTGACGACTATGGACTGTGGACTGTCGACTGTTGACTCGGCTCTATGCCCACTCCCTCCCCCCCACCCGATGTGCCGCCACCCAGTCCCAGTCGATGGGGGCGCCGAGGCCGGGGCCGTCGGGGACGGGGACGCAGCCGTGCTCGTCGATGGCGTCCAGGGCGTCGCTGTAGTCGAGGTAGACCGGCGAGGGGCGGCTGGGGACCTTGGGGTGGACGAGGCCCAGTTCGTAGTAGTTGGTGTTGCGGATGGAGGCCATGACGTGGCGGTGGGCGGGGCCGGGGGCGTGCACCTCGGCATCGAGGCCGAAGCCCTCGGCGGCGTGGGCGATCTTCATAGCGCCGGTGATGCCCATATCGTAGGTGGGGTCGACGCGCACGAAGTCGGTGGCGTCGGCGACGATCATGTCGACCTTGGGCTCGAAGCCGCGCACGTGCTCGCCCATCAGGATGGGCGTCTTGATCATCTGGCGCAGCTTGCGGTGGGCGAAGAAGGAGATGCCGCCGTCCTTGAAGGGGTCCTCGTACCAGAAGAAGCCGGCCGCGTCGCAGGCACGGCCCACGCGCAGGGCGTCGCCGAAGGTCTCGTACTCACACGCCGGGTCGATCATCAGCGCCATCCGGTCGCCGACGCGCTTGCCGACCTCCAGGACGCAGGCGACCTCGCGCTCGATGGGGGCGTGGCTCCAGCCGTGGATCTTGAAGGCGCGGTAGCCCATGGCGTAGCACTGCTCGGCGAAGTCGGCGAAGGCTTCGGGGGTGTGGAGCCCGTCGTTCTCGTCGCCGTGGTAGGTGCTGGCATAGGCGGGCAGCGTCTTCTTCCAGCCGCCGAGCAGCTCCCAGACCGGGGCGTCGGCGACCTTGCCGGCGATGTCCCAGAGCGCGATGTCGACGGGGCCCATGCTCATGCGGTCGACCTTGCGCAGTGCGCGCTTGACGTCGTTGAAGATGAGCTCCCGCTGCAGGGGGTTCTTGCCGATGAGGTAGTGGGCGAACATGCCCATCTGGGCGTAGTCGCTCTCGCCGCCGCCCACGAACTCGCCCGTGATGCCGGCGTCGGTGTGGATCTGGAGGATGTGGCCCGTGCCGCGGAGCACGGCACCCTCCTTGTAGACCTGGTTGAAGCCGTTGTAGTAGTCGTCGGGCGCCAGGTTGTGACGCTCGGTCTGATAGCGGTGGACCTCGATCTTGGTGATGGTCAGGTTGTGGCTCATGCGGACCTCCTTGGTGGTCAGGGACCCTGGGGACTATGGTAGCACGGGGGTGCAGGGGGCGCAATTGGAGCGGCGGCCCTGAGCGGTGGCCTGCGGCGTGGGGGATCGAGGGGGTTGGGCTGCGGGGTGATGCCGTCAGACCACCGCCCAAGGCCCGCGGAAGGCCCTTGGGCGGGATGGCGAGTGCGGCTTTGGGCGGGAGGCTCGGCGGATTCCTGCAGGGGGTGTATACTGCTCTCCCTATGGACCCATACATACGACTCACCACCATCGCGTTTCTGTTGTTCATGGCAAGGGGGATGACCGGTCCGCTGAGTTCGCTCTATTGGCGCGAGCTCGGCGCGAGCTATCTGGTCATCGGGCTGTTGGGGACGGTCACCTCCGTGGTGGCGATCGCCTTCAGCTATCTGTGGGGGCGCGCGTCGGACCGGCTGGGCCAACGCAAGGTGTTCCTGGTCGGGGGCCTGCTGGGGCTGGCGCTCTGCTTCGCGATGCTCGCCGGCGTGCGCGGCGCTGAGGTGCTCTTCCCGATCTACGCGGTCTCGGCGATGGCGCAGGCGGCCTATGACACCGCGAGCCTCGCCCTGATGGGCGACTGGCTCGAGCATCGCGGGCGCCGGCGGCAGCGCAACGGACAGGCGGGCAGCGCGGGGGCCAACGCCGGGCGGCGGATGGGCACCTATCGCGGATTGGCGTCCCTGGGCTTCGGGCTGATGGCCTTCATCTCGGGATCGATCGCCGACCGCCTCTCGCTGCGCGTTCCGTTCGCGCTGGGGGCGGGCTTTTTTACCGTGGCGCTGGTGCTCGCGCTGGGCGTCCGTGAGGCGCCTGAGGCCGAGCCTTCGGACGATGAGCGCGCGTCCGCTCTGCGGGGTGGGGCGGCGACAACGGGCGAGGCCCCGCGGCTGCCGCTGCCACCGCTGCTGATCGCGGCGCTGCTCTGGTCGTTGGTGACCGGCGCGGTCTATGCCGTCTGGGCCAACTACATGGTCGAGGAGCTCGGCTATACGGCGGCGCAGATGACGCGGCTCTGGTCGGTCTCGTCGCTCTCGGAGTTCCCGCTGATGATCCTGGCGGGTTGGCTCTCGGACCGGGTGGGGCGGTTGCCGATGCTCGCCGTGGGCTTTCTGGCGTGGACGTTGGTCTTCGTGGGCTACCTGGTGACGCCGATGCTGCCCTTCATCGTGCTGGTGCAGCTGATCCGTGGGTTCGCCTACTCGGCCCATACCGCGACGGCGATGACCTACGCTGCGGAGGTGCGGGCCAGGGCCGAACGCGGGCGGGTCTCAGGGCTCTACGGGACGTCGGGGGCGCTGGGCTCGATCCTCGGCTCGTCGCTGGGCGGGGCCGCGACGGAGTTCGTGGGCTTCCGGGCGCTGATCGGCGCCTGTGCCGGGGTGATCTTCGCGGGTGCGCTCTACCTGGGCGGCGCCGCCGCGCGCTTCAGGTCGCGGCTGCGGCCTACAGCGGTGCCGGAAAGCTCAGCGCCGTCAGCATAACGCGGCCCGCTGCCGTGATGCGGAAGGCCAGCAACTTGGGCACCATCGGGGGCGGGCCTAACTCTTGGGTGAGCAGGGCCGCCACGCCGAGGTCCGCCGCGGGTTGGGCCACGATCTTGCGGATCGCTCCACGCAGCATCTCCTCGCGGTAGCTGATGTCGGGGGTCGACCAGGTGAGGAAGGTGCGCTGCACCAGCATGTCGGCAAAGGGCTCGTAGTCGACGCGCCGTCCCACGGGAATGGCGAGCAGCCGTGCCAGCGTGACGTCCTCGAAGGCCCGCGGGAGGGCATCGCCGACACCGCCGACGGGCCACGCGATCAGCCAGTTGACGCGGTACCACCAGGTGTGCAGCAGATAGAGGGCCTGCTCGTTGCTATCGGCCTCGAGCCACGCCTCGCCGGCGGGCGTCACGCGCCAGCGCGCGCCCTTGGGCGTCTCCAGCAGTCCCCCGACCTGCGCCAGGATGTGGCGGAAGTAGAGGGGCCAGACGTCGTACTCGCTCTTGAGGGGGTAGACGTTCTGACCGATGCGCTCGTCGAGCACCGGCGGGTCGACGAACTGCGGCGCCAGGTCGCGGATCACCTTGAGCGGCAAGTTGCCCGTGCTCTTGGTCCCGGTGACCTTGTGGTCCTGCACGTAGCGTATCATCGTCACGATGTCGCGCCGGATCGGCAGGTTCTCCGCCATCTCGACGACGTGGGACTGCCGGAACTCGGCGAGCCACGGTTCGAAGCGCCAGTCGTGCGCATCCACCAGGTGGGGAAGTAGATTGGTCATATGGCGCCTAGTATACGGCCATCGTGGCGGGCGTCAATTGGCTGCAGGGGGATAGAAGTGCTTCCGCTACCGGGCCTGGGCGGGTCGGCTACCCGCCCTACATGTCGGACGGTCAGCGGTAGCCTTCGGCTTGGAGGTTGAAGAGGCGGGCGTAGGCGCCGTTGCGCTCGATGAGCTCCTCGTGGGTGCCGAGCTCGTGGATGCGGCCCTCGGAGAGGACCACGATGCGGTCGGCCATGCGCACGGTGGAGAAGCGGTGCGAGATCAGGACGGCGATGCGCCCTTCCATCAGCTCCCCGAAGCGCTTGAAGATCTCGTACTCGGCCTCGGCGTCCAGCGCGGAGGTCGGCTCGTCCAGGACCAGCACCTCGGCCTTGCGCATGAAGGCGCGCGCGAGCGCGATCTTCTGCCACTCACCGCCGGAGAGCTCCTGCCCCCGCTCCCAGCGCCGTCCGAGGACGGATTCGTAGCCCTCGGGCAGTCCCTCGATCACCTCGGTGGCGCCGCCGCGGTCCGCGGCGTTGCGGATGCGCGCCATGTCCTCGGCGGCATCGATCTGGCCGAAGCCGATGTTTTCGCGCACGCTGAACTGGTAGCGCACGAAGTCCTGGAAGATGACGCCGAAGCGCTGGTGGAGGCTCTGCAGGTCGTAGTCACGCAGGTCGACGCCGTCGAGCAGGATCTGCCCGTGGGTCGGGTCGTAGAGCCGGGTGAGGAGCTTGATCAGCGTGGTCTTGCCGGCGCCGTTGAGGCCGACCAGGGCGATGTGCTCGCCGGGCTCGATCGTCAGGTTGATGCTCCGCAGGACGTCCACGTCGGAGCCGGGATAGCGGAAGGTGACGTTCCGGAACTCGATGCCGTGGCGGATCGGCTCGGGCGCGATCCGACCGTTGCCGGGCGCGACGAGCACGGGTTCGAGCGCCAGGAAGGTGATGAGGTTGTCGAGGAAGAGGTTGCTCTCGTAGAGGCGGTTCAGGCTGTCGAGCAGCGACTGGATCGCCCGCTGCGACTGGCGGAAGATGGAGAGGAACATCGTCATGTCGCCCAGCGTGATGAGGCCGCCGATGGTGCGCAGCACGATCCAGCCGTAGCTGCCGTAGTAGACGAGGTTGGAGAGCATGCCCCACCCGAGGCCGGCAAGGGTGCGCTTCTGGGCGATGGCGCGGTCCTCCTCATAGAACTGCATGAAGAGCTCGCGATAGCGCGCCAGGAGCGGCTCGCCCAGCCCGAAGAGCTTGACCTCTTTGACGCTCTCGTTGCCGGTGAGCAGCATCTCGAGGTAGTTGAGCAGCCGCGACTCCGGGGCGCGGCGGCTGACGGCGCGGAAGGCGCGTTCGGCATACTGCGACTGGGAGAGGAAGGAGGGCACGGCGGCGATGAAGACGATCACCGCCAGCCACGGGCTGAAGCGGATGAGCAGGGCGACCAGCGAGATGAGCGTGATGACCTGCTGGGCCATCTGCAGGGTCGACCGGACGATGCTGAGAGCGCTCGAGTCGGCGCGCCGGCGCGCGTTCTGCAGGGTGTCGTAGAAGACGGGATCCTCGAAGAACTGCAGGTCGAGGCTGATGGCCTTGCGGATGATGAGGCTGTTGATGTGGTTGGTGAGCTGCGACTGGAGGACGTGGTCGGAGAGCGTGCGGATCTGGCTGGTCAGGGAGCTGACCAGCACGAGCGCCAGCTCCAGGATGACGAAGGGCAGCACGTGGCGCAGCCCGTCGCCGGTGCCCATCGCCTGGGCGCCGGCCTCCAGGATCGCATCGATGATCAGCTTGCCGGCCCATGCCTGCGCAGCCGGCAGGAAGGCGGCGATGACCGTGAGCCCGATGCCGACCAGCGCAGCGGAGCGTGAGGCGGACCAGACGAGGCGGAAGGCCTCGGGCGTGTTGCGCAGGGCCTCCCAGAACTCGCGGATCCGGTTGCCGCCGTTGGTCTCCTCCGAACGGGGCCTTCGATCGGATGTCTCAGATTGGCGTTGCTTCATGTCGTGGCGTATCCCTTCGGTGGGGGGAGAGGTCATCGGGCGGGGCCGCGCATCAGGCGAGTCCGTGGATGGCGATGGCGAGCGTGCCCATCAGGGCGGTGTCGTAGCCGAGCCGGCTGAGGCGCACGGCGGGGTGGGGGACGATGTGGAGGCCCCGCGCCATCTGCGCCGTCGCCGCCTGGAGCAGCCGCTCCCCGCCGCCGACGGCGACGCCGCCGCCGAGGGCGATGACGTCGGGGACGTAGACCGCGGCGAGGTTGCGCAGGCCCTGGCCCAGGTTGTAGGCGACCTCGTCCCATGCGTCGGCGTCCAGCTCCTCGGCCGGCTTGCCGTAGATGCGGCGGATGGCGTTGCCCGAGACGAGGGCCTCCAGGCAGTCGGGCGCGCCGCACTCGCAGGCGACCGCCTCGGGGTTGCGGCAGCGGACGTTGACCGATTGGTGGGCCACCTCGGGGTGAGCGCCGTGGGTGCCGCGGTAGACCCGTCCGTCGATGAGGAAGCCGCCGCCCATGCCGGTGCTGAGCGTGAGGTAGAGCAGGCGGGGCGCGCGCTCGCCGCCGAAGTGGTACTCGCCGAGGGCGGCGACGTTGGTGTCGACGTCGACGTAGAAGGGGCAGCCCCAGCGGGCCTCCATGAGCGCCTTGAGCGGCACGTCGCGCCACTGCGGTTGGTGGAGCGGCGAGACGATGCCGCGCTCCCAGTCGAGGGGACCGCCGATCGCGGCGCCGATCGCCCTGATCGGGCGTCCCTGGGCGACAGTGGCGATCATGCGGTGCAGGGCGTCGAGCCCCTGGTCGAGATCGAGGGGGGTGGGCGCCTGGACCCGTTCGAGGATACGGCCCTGGGCGTCGGCGGCGGCGACGAGCAGCTTGGTGCCGCCGATGTCGAGTCCCACGTAGAGGTGGGGAGGCGTCGGTTGTGGAGTCATAGGTCGGGGGGCTCCTTGTCGTCGTCGGAGATCAGGCGCTTGCCCATACTGAGCACGTCGTCCTCGCGGTAGCCGAGGGCTTCGTAGAAGGCGATGACGCCGGTGTTGGTGCGCCGGATCTGCAGGTTGATTTTGGGGCAGCCGGTGGCGCGGAGGCGCCGCTCGGCCTCGGCCATGATCGCGCGTCCGAGGCCGTGGCCCTGGTGCTCCGGCGCGACCGCCAGGTAGTTGATCCAGCCCCGGTGGCCGTCGTAGCCGGCCATGACGGTGGCGACGATCTCGTCCGCCAGCACGCCGACGACGAAGAGGTCGGGCCGGACGCGCAGCTTGCGGCGGATGTCCTTGCGGGGGTCGTTCCAGGGGCGGACGAGGCCGCAGCGTTCCCAGAGGCGGATGACGGCGTCCTCGTCGGTCGGGTCGAATGGGCGGATGTGCATGGCGAGGACCAGTGTAGCGGCGTCCGGCGGGGGCGCAAGCCGGAGCACCGCTTCCGAGCGGCGTGCGCTACGTGGCATGTGGGGCGGGTAGCTGACCCGCCCGGGGCTGGTTGCGGGAGGGGCGGAGGTCGGGACGGCTTCCCGACGTGCGTGAGAG
>CAZYYC010000222.1:735-7405 GCA_964650935.1 uncultured Anaerolineales bacterium | reverse complement strand
GTGACGGACTCGCCGCTGACCAATATGGTCGAGCACACGGTGGACAACGAGGGCAGTCTGTCCGCTGAGGCGGCGTTTGACCTCACTATCCTGTGGCCCGATCTGGCGGTAAGCAAGACGGTCACGCCGACGGCGGACGTCGAGCTGGGTGAGGTCGTCACCTACACCATCGAGCTCGTCAACAACGGCAACGTTACCGCGATGGGCATCGTGCTCACCGATACGCTGCCCGCGGGCGTGCTCTTCGATGCCTTCGTGACGAATGCCGGCGCCGCGGATGAGGATGCGGGGGTGATCAGCTGGAGCGGCGACCTCGCCAAGGACGAGATGCTGACCATCACCTTCACCGCGACGGTGGAGGAGGACGAAGCGCTCTACAACACTACGATCACCAACACTGTGGAGTTCACGTCTGCTAATGCTGCAGGAGGCTCCTACGCGGCGAGCTTCACCGTCAAGCACCTCTATCGCGTGATCTTGCCTTTGGTGATGAAGAACTATACACCCTAGGCGTCGGCACGCATCGACGCACAGAGAGGGAGGGCGCCCGTCCTCCCTCTCTGCTCATGTTGGGTTCCTGCATATCGGATGGGCATCAGGTCTGTGACAGAACGGTGAACATGGGCAGGTCCCCTTGACACGATGCCGGGCGGGGTCTATAGTGGCCCTGGGTGCTGGCCTAACCGTCATCAAACCCAAGCTGCTCCCATCTCATCATCGCAAAAGGACCCTAAGATGGACCATCGATTGCGTTTCTGCCACGTTGTCTTGATCGTTGCCCTGCTCTTGAGCATGGCGCCCACCGGTGCTACGCCGCGACTTGCGGCGGCACCTGTCACGGCGGAGATCGAGCCCGCGCTCGAGGCTCAGCTTCAGGACGAAGGCTCCGCCGGCTACCTCATCTACTTTCGTGAGGCACCGGATCTCTCCCCCGCCTCCAGACTCGACTGGCAGTCGCGCGGGCGTTTCGTGGTCGCTGCGCTGCAGGAGACGGCTGACCGATCCCAGAAGGGGGTGCGCGCCTACCTGGAAGCTCAGGGGGTGGCGTACCGGTCCTTCTGGATCGACAACGTGATCGTGGTCGAGCGCTCCAGCCTGAGCGCGGCCAACGTGTTGACGACTTCCTTCCCGGAGATTGCGGCGTTGCGCGCTCGGCGTGAGCCGATGCTCCACGAGCCGGTGGACGTGAGACCGAGCGCGACGCTGATGGCGATCGAGTCCAACCTCCAGCACGTGCTTGCTGACCAGGTCTGGGATAGGGGGTACACCGGGCAGGGCATCGTCGTGGCCAACATCGATAGTGGCGTCCGCTACACGCATGAGGCGCTGGTCACCTCGTATCGGGGCAACCTGGGGAGCGGCAGCTTCGACCACAATCACAACTGGTGGGATCCCTATGCGGGGACCCCCGCGCCGTTTGACTGGCAAAACCACGGTTCGCATACGATGGGGACTATGGTGGGGGACGACGGCGGCGACAACCGGATCGGGATGGCCCCCGGCGCCCAGTGGATTGCCTGCAAGTCCTTCGAAGGGGGCGACGTCGATGCTCAGTTGCTCGAGTGTGGACAGTTCATGGTGGCGCCCTGGGATCTGACCGGGGCCAACGCCGACCCCGACCTACGCCCGCACATCGTCAACAACTCGTGGGGCGACTGTGGTCAGAGCTACGATAACTGGTACGATGGCGTGTTGACGGCCTGGCATGCCGCGGGGATCTACCCCGTCTTCTCCAACGGCAACGCCGGCAACTGCGGTTACTCCTCGCCTCCCGGCCTCAACACGGTGGGCAACCCGGCGCGGGCCGGTAACGTGACGGGGGTCGGCGCCACCGGCACGAGCGACGGTCAGTACGCCATCTACTCTACCTGGGGACCCACCGACAGCCCCGACACGGTCAATCCACGCGGCTATCCGGCGCTCAAGCCGCAGGTCGTGGCGCCGGGCACCAACCGTTCGGCCTACGGTACCGGGACCGATAGCACCTACGGTGGGATGAGCGGCACCTCGATGGCAGCCCCTCATGTGGCCGGGTTGGTCGCGCTGATGTGGAGCGCTGCTCCCTGCATGGTGGGCGACTATGCCGCCACGGAGACGCTCATCGAGGAGACGGCCACGCCGATCCCCTACGTGACCGGGGGCAGCCCCGCTCCCGGCCCCGGCAACGTGCCCAACTACGCTACGGGCTGGGGTGAGATCAACGCCCTCGCCGCGGTCGAGGCCGCCATCGTCGCGTGCGGCGGTGGCGCGATCACCGGGGTGGTGAGCGATAGCGAGACGCTCGAGCCGATCGCCGGCGCTCAGGTGGAGGCGTCTGCCTCGCTCACGGAGACCCGTAGTGTATCGACCGATGCCAACGGTCTCTATACTCTCCCTGTCTATCCCGACACCTACACGGTCACCGTGACGGCCTTCGGTTATCAGCCTGAGATCACTTCGGACGTGGCGGTCTCTGCCGGCATCACCACCACGCTGGATGTGCCCCTCACGGCGGCGGCGTGGTACACCGTCAGCGGCACCGTCACCGATGCTGAGACCGGTTGGCCGCTCTACGCGGCGGTCGATATCGACGGCTACCCCGGCGCGCCGATCCGGACCGATCCGGTCACCGGCGCGTACCGCATCAGCCTCCCTGGGGGGAGGGCGTATACCTTTGGGGTGACGGCGTGGGTGGCGGGCTATACCGCGGCTTCGATCCCTGTCGGACCCCTCACGGACGATGTTCTGATCGATGTCGATTTGGACCCCGATCGGGCCGTCTGTCGTGCACCGGGATACCATCTGGACTACCTCTACGAAGAGGACTTCGAGGCGAGCGACGGCGGGTACACGCCCGGCGGAACCCCGGCAGGCGAGTGGCAGTGGGGGATACCCACCGCCTGGCCCAGCGGTTGCGCGTCAGGCGGGGCGTGCTGGGGCACCAACCTGACGGGGAACTACTCGCACAGCGCTGACACGACGCTCACCTCGCCGGTGATCGACCTCTCCGGCGCGAGCGCGCCGCTCACGGCGCGCTGGTGGCAGGCGCTACACATCGAGAGCGCCGAGTTCGATCATGCCTACGCTGAGGTCAGCATCAACGATGGCACATGGCAGACGATGTGGAGCTACACCGGCGGCACGAGCCAGGTCAACTGGACCGAGATGAGCTATGATCTCACCGCAGCCGCCGGCGGCAACGTGCAGTTCCGCTTCCGGTTGACCAGCGATGACACTGTCGCCTACCCCGGCTACTACATCGACCGCGTGACGGTCAGCCGTGGGGCAGACTGCACCGTCCCCGCCGATGGCGGCCTGGTCGTGGGCAACGTCTATGACGTCGAGACCGGCGATCCGCTGGTGGGGGCGCGGGTGGTGAACGAGGCCGGTGAGGCGACGCTTACGCAGGCGACGCCGGCTGACGCTGCCGTGGACGATGGTTTCTTCACCCTCTTCGCGCCCTCGGGCGCCCAGGTCTTCACCGCGACCCTGGTGCCCTATACACCGCAGAGCAAGACGGTGATCGTCGACGATGCCGGCACCGTACGCCAGGACTTTGACCTACAGTGGGTGCGGCCCCGCGTGGCGACGGTGCCGGCAGCGTTGGATGTGACGGTTGAGCTGGGCGCGCAGTTGACTGAGACGTTGGAGATCCTGAACACCGGCGCCGCCGCCACCGACTTCGAGATCTCAGAGAGAGATCGGGGCTTCCGGCCCACGGCTGGAGAGGATATCCTGGTGGTGGGCTACGACGTAGCGGCTGCGACCGCCATGGAAGCTGCGCTGGATGCCCTGGGACGTAGCTACCTGCGCGTCACGCGCGATGGTTTCCAGGCGACACCGGTCGAGGATCTGCTGGCGTATCAGGCCGTCCTCTACGCGGGTCACAGCACGAGTGACGGTTGGGCCAAAGCCATGGCCTATCTGGACGCCGGGGGCGCTCTCTACATCTCTGACAATGATCTGGGATACTCCAACAACCTCACCCTCTTCTACCAGACCTATCTCCAGGCAACCTATCACGCCGACAACGGTGGCGACTACCTGACCGGTGAAGGGCTGATGGCTGGGTTGGATCCGGATATTTCCGCCGATCCCTACCCGGATGATTTCACCGTGGGTTCAGAGGGGACGCGCATCCTCAAGTACACCACGTCGGACTATGCCGGCGGCGTGGCTGTGGAGCGCGGTACCTATCGCGTCATCTACACCTCGTTCGACTTCGATGATGTCGCGGGCGCGGACGATCGGATCGCACTGATGGAGCGGGTGCTCGGCTTTTTCGGGGCGTTCGACGTGCCGTGGTTCATCACAGAGCCCGTAACAGGGACCTTGGCAGCCGATACCGGCTCTGCGTTGGCTGACGTCGTCTTCGACGCAGCGATGGTAGACACGCCGGGCCGGTATCTAGCTGAGCTGCGGGTCGCGAGCGACGATCCCGACAGCCCGTTCGTCGTGCCTGTGACCATGACCGTGACCGCCCCGGATGATTGGGGCAAGCTGGAGGGCACCGTCAACGGCTTGGGCGCCTGCGATGCCGATCCCGCGCCTATGGAGGACGCCGCGGTCCACATCGAAAGCAGTCTCGGGGTGACCTGGACGCTGGTGACGGATGCTGACGGCTGGTACAGCCTGTGGCTGCCCGCGAGCCACGGACCGCTCTCGGTTGCCGTTGAGGTAGCAGGCTATGTGCCGGAGGTGGCAGAGAATGTGCCGCTCATCGAAGGCGGCATAACCACCGTGGACTTTGCCCTGCGACGGCTGCAGCCCTGCGGAGCCGTGAGCCCCGAGGGCCTCTCCGTCGAACTGGTGCTGGGGCAGGAGCAGACGATGGACCTCACGTTGAGCAATACCGGCGCGGCGGCTATGGACTTCCGAGTGAGTGAGATGAGCCGCACGCTTGCGTTGGTGGGGGCGTACGCCCCCCCGGACGCCGCCGCTACGGCTCTCCCTTTGCGGACGCCGATGCAGACAGAGACCGGAACGCCGGATGACAAGCCGGTCGTCGGCATCGCCTCAGGTGATCCCAGACCGGAGGACGTCGGTGATGCTTGGGAGGTCATGGCCCCGTTGCCCGAAGGGCGTGTGTTCAGCGCAGTCATCGCAGATGGTGAAGGCTTCGTCTATGTGATCGGTGGGACCAGTGATGCGGTCGCCATCAGTCCCACCGCGACCAACTACCGCTACGATACGGGGGACAACACGTGGGCGACGCTGACGGCTCTACCTGTGGTCCTGGACAGCATCGACGGTGCGTTCGTCGATGGGAGGATCTATATCCCCGGTGGCGCGACCACGGCTGACACCTATGTCTACGACATCGCTACGGACAGCTGGTCGACGATCCCCGCCAACGGCGGGTACACGGCACGCAGCCAGTACCAGGTCGTCGTCATCGGCCCCGACCTGTACGTGTTGGGGGGCATCGTCGCGGCAGCCAGTGCCAGCACCACGGAGGTATGGGTGCTGGATACCACCGCCGGCACCTGGTCGACCGGTGTGCCGATGCAGAAGTCGCGCACGAGCTTCTCCGCCGCGGCCATCGATGGCGTGATCTACGTCGCCGGTGGCGTGCTGTTCCCCGGTTTTACCCCCGACATGACCGCCGAGAAGTTCGACGGTACGGGATGGAGCTACATCGCGAGTCTGCCCGATGGCGGTGGTGCCTACACGCGCTGGTCCTACAACGCCGATGCACACGGGCAAGACGGGCTGTGGCTGGCAGGGGGACGCCGCGACGCCGGTTGGGGTGTGCTCAACCACGCCGGCTATTACGATCCGGCGACCGACAGCTGGACCGATTCGCCCACGATTCCCACCCTTAATCAGGGCCGCGTATACATGGAGGGTGATGTGGCCTCCGACGGCTACTTCTACGTGATCGGCGGGCGTGACAGTGCCGGCGCAACGATCTATAGTACCAACGAGCGGCTCTACGTAGGCTACGGCGGCGCCGGGCCGACCGACATCCCCTGGATCGCTGAGGAGCCCAGCACCGGCACCGTGTCTGCGGATGACGGCGTGGTCATCGTCGACGTGACCTTCACCGCGCTGCCTACGATGACGCTGGGCGTTCACGCCGCGACCCTCGTCGTGAGGACGAACGATCCCCGGATGCGCTCCTTCAGCGTGCCGGTGACAATGACGATCGTGCCCGAGTACACTCTGACGATGGCCGTCACGGGCAACGGTACGGTTGAGCCCGCGATCGGCAACCACGTCTATCGGGACGGCACGGTGGTTCCGATCACCGCGACAGCCGACAGCGGCTGGGCGTTCGCCGGTTGGCAGGGAGCTGCGGCTGACTCGAATGCGGCGAGCACCACGGTAACGATGGACGCTGACAAGGTCGTGACCGCCACGTTTGTGGCCCTGTACACGCTCGATGTGACGATCGTCGGGGAGGGCCATGTCACGGTTGATCCGGCGCAGGCGACGTACGTCTACGGCGACGTCGTAACGGTGACGGCGGAGGCGGACGCGGGGTGGACGTTCGCAGGGTGGAGCGGTGACGCCAGCGGCGCGGATGGTGTGACGACGGTCACGATCACGGGCGATACGGTGGTGACGGCGACGTTCACGCAGGACGCGTACGCGGTGGAGGTGAACAAGGTCGGCTCGGGCACCGTAACAGTGGATCCGGCGCAGGCGACGTACGTCTACGGCGACGTCGTAACGGTGACGGCGGAGG